>JBJOOF010000173.1:0-33974 GCA_046051425.1 Bacteroidota bacterium | reverse complement strand
CCGTAGCTCGCATCGTATTTTCCAAGTTCAGGTTTGACGTGGGACAAGTTGCCTCCCAAGATCAGGTCTTGAATCCCATCCTCGTTGATGTCCAGCACATGAATAGCGAAGATCCAAGATTTCTGACCTTCCCAAGAGAATGGTTTCCAAGCGAAGTTGCCCGCACCTTGGTTGAGTAAAATCCCAGATTCCAGGTGGTTCATTTCCTGAATAATGGAACGGTCGATTACTTCTTTGCTAAAAATATCGTGCAGACTTTGGTCCGAATAATCTGAATAGCGGATGTACTTTTTCTTGATGCTAGGTACCTGTCTTTCAAGTTCGTGCTTGAGCGTGTAGGGAATGGACACCCCATCCCGTACTTGTGTGAAGATCTGTTCGACGGATCCATTTTGATCAAAATCATTTAGATACATCCGGATTGGAAAGGTGTTTGACCCTTTCATGCGGGTATTGAATCCTTGATTACCTAGGGCTAGGTCAGGTTTGCCATCCCCGTTGAAGTCTCCAACTTCTAGGGTTCGGTACCATCCTTTCAGATTTTCCATTCCCGGAAGGCTCACTTTTTCCAACTTTTTACCTACGTTCTTGAAAAAGGTTGGGGCCATCCATTCGCCAACGAACACGACATCTTGCAGTCCATCTCCATCGTAATCCAAAACCTTGGCATCCGTTACCATTCCGAGAGCCTTGAATTCAGGAGCCAAAGCTGCAGATTGTTCGGTGAAATTACCTTTTCCATCATTGATCCATAGGTGGGCATCTGCTGACACCCCATAAGTAAAGGGGATAAGTCTTCCTCCCACAACTAAGTCAAGGGCTCCATCTGCGTTGAGATCTATCGGAGCTACAACTGAGCTACTTCCAAAAATCCCTGTAAGGCCAGTATTGAAACCTTTAGTAAAGTTGCCTTTGCCGTCATTGAGGTAGAGACGATCGGCAAGATCAAGGCTTCCAAACCCGGATTCATTCCCTCCAGAAGTGACAAACAAGTCTGCATCTCCATCCTTGTCTGCATCAAAAAACACGGCATCTGTGTCTTCTGAAATGGAGTCGAGGGCAAAGGATTCTTGCGCTTTATAGGTGTACCCCCCGCCTTTTTTGGCAAGGTAAAGCTTGCCTGGGAAGGTTTTGGCTCCGCCAAAGTACAGGTCTTCGAGGCCATCCCCATTAACATCGCCTTTGGCAAATGCTGGACCTTCGGTAGATAACATCAGGTAGGTGAGTCGATCTCGATCGAAATCAATAAACTCATTCTCCTGATGAGTAAAATCAAGCCCTGGATTGCTCGCTTTTACAAATTTGGCAGGACTTGGAGCGGGGAAAAAGGAGGTTCCGGCTGGAAGTGCTCCTGCCTCTTCCCAGCGTAATTTGAGAAGTTGATCTACAGGCACCTTGGTCAACTGGGTAAAACTTCCATCGGGCCACAAAATCTTGATCTCGTCAATAACCGAGACCTTGCCCAAGCCAATGGTGATTTTTGGATCCACACTGGATTGAAAGCCTCGGTTGGGCATTTGTTCGGCATAATACAACTGATCGCCTGCTTTCACTTGAATCTGTGTGCCGATAGCCCCAGTGTTTTTCCCTTTGCCTATCAGCTGCAATTGGATGCTGTGGTGGTCTGGTTGCAGGCTTTTGCCCTTATTTTTAAAGATTTGGGCGGTTGCATTTACGTTGTTGACGACCAAATCTAAGGTGCCGTCGTTGTCCAAATCACCATAGGCCGCCCCATTGGAGTGGATGGCTTTGCCTAATCCCCATTGATCCGCCACATTTTCAAAGCGGAGATCCCCTAGGTTTTTGTACGCATAGTTTGGAATAGGGGTGATTGGAATTGGATCAACCAGCGCTTTGTAGTCTACTCCATCTTGTGAGATGATTTTGACTTTGGTGGCCTCATCATCGATAAAGTTGAGGTAATCCAAGTCGGTAATGTCTTGGTAGATGCCATTGGCTACGAAAATGTCGCGTTTGCCATCATTATCCATATCAAAGAGTAGTGCTCCCCAGCTCCAATCCGTGGCTTCTACATTGGCAAGTCTACCCACCTCACTGAAGGTCCCATCACCATTGTTGAGGTGGAGCATGTTCCGAGAAAATTGGTAGTGGTAGCCATGGGTTTTATTGAATTGAAACTTGTCCCAACTTTCAAAGGTGGTGACCTGCTTGAGTCGTGTAGGGTGCTCTGGAAGCATGTCCGTTACAAAAATATCCAAAAACCCATCTCCATTTAGATCTGCAATATCAGCCCCCATGGAAGCAGTGCTTATGGAGCGCATGGAGGATTCCAAGGACTCGGTAAAGGTTCCGTCTTGGTTGTTTATATAGAGGTAGTCTTTCTCAAAAAAGTCATTCGAAATAAAAATATCAGGCCAGGTATCCTGGTTTACATCGCCGATCGTGATGCCCAACCCAAATCCAATCACGGATCCATAGATGCCTGCTTCTTCACTTACATCGGTAAACTTCTCCCCATCGTTACGGAAGAGTTTGTCTCCGCCCACCGGGTCACGCACCGGTCGTTCATTTTGCATCTTGTTGAAGGTGCCAATGGCTTGGTAGGAATTGTTGAGCAGGTAGACGTCCAAGTCTCCATCCTTGTCGTAATCAAAAAACACAGCATGGGTAGAAAAACCTTTATCTGCTAGCCCATAGGCTTCGGCCATCTCTTTGAAAGTGCCATTGCCTTGGTTGATGAACAGTTCATTTTGCTTGTTGTCCCCTTTCACATCGCCGGAGTTGCAGACATAAATATCTAACCAGCCGTCTCCATTGACGTCTGCCATGGCTACACCCGTACTCCAAGCGCGGGTTCCAGCAACTCCAGCCTTCTCGGTCACGTTTTCAAACTTGAAGTCCCCCTTGTTGAGGTACAATTGATTGGGGCCAAGGTTGGCCGTAAAATACAGATCAGCAAGGCCATCGTTGTTCACATCGCCTATGGCAACGCCACCCCCATTGTAGAAATTTCGGTAGGTAAAGACATTGAATGCTTGATCAAAAGTAAGTTCGTTCTTAAAGCTGACTCCTGAAGATTCAGCATCAATCTCCTCAAATAGGGGAGGAGTTTTGTCTTCTGAGCTACAGGCTGAGCCTAAAAAGGCAAGGAAAAGTAAACCACCAAGGATCTTATTCATTCTGGTTTTTGGCTAGGCTTTTTTGGGATGGAAGGGTCTGAAATTTCTACGTGCAAAGATGATAAGGTTTTTTAATTCCCGAAAGTACTAGTTTGCAGAGTCATCGGAGAGAAGTGATAAACGAGAAAACTAGCGAACAGTAAATACCAACGGCTTGTCATTGTTCCGTAGTACGAATAAGTTGGTTTGGTTGTTGGATTGAATCCATTGAAAATCGCGAATCTCTCCCGAGACAAAGAGCCCACTTTCTTGAGGTTTTAAGGCCTTCCATTTGTTCTCTACATCTTTTTCTAGCACCCAAGCATAGCTCCCTAATAGGGTGCCAAGTTCAGGCTTGATCCGACTTTCATTCCCTCCAAGAAGGATCAATGAAGATTTTCCTTGCCGAGGAAGTACGGAAATGGCATGAACAGGAGCATACTGAACCTCTGCAGGGAGTGCCTCTTGTACCAACTTCCCGTTTCCTTGGTTGATCCAAAGGGTAGTTTCCATCCAATCTGCTTGTAAAATCATTGAATTTGCCCAAACCGATTGGGGAAAGAGTTCCTCCAATGCTTTGTCTTTGTAATCAGCATAGCTGAGCACTTGCTTTTTCAAGGAAGGGATTTGCTTGACCAGCGTATTTTTGAGTACCCAAGGGATGCTTTTCCCATTTTCGTGGTGATGGAGGATTTGTTCGATCGATCCGTTTTGATCAAAGTCATTGATCGCCAACCGCAAGGGTTTTGTGGCACTGGTTCGCAGTCTGGAATTGGTACCGGAGTTTCCCGCTAGTAGGTCTGTCTTCCCATCTCCATTGATATCCCCTGCATAGATTCGCTTCCAAAATCCTCGCGTATTTTCTAGGCCAAATTGGGCAGTGCGGTTACTCCAAGCGCCCTGATCGAAGGTGAAAACTTGGAGTGCCATCCATTCCCCTGCCAGCAGGAGCTCTGTTTTCCCATCACCATCTAAGTCGGCCAAGGCTCCATCGGTCAGCATACCCAACTTATCAAAGGGTTTGCCCAGGGATGTGCTTACATCTGTGAAATTCCCTTTCCCGTCATTTTGCCAAAATTGAACTCCAACAGCAATTCCATAGCCAAAAGGAAAGGCCCGTTGTCCTACTATCAGATCTTGATCTCCATCTTGATCACCATCCCAACTTAATATAAAGGAGGTGGGTGTCGCAGGAAAAAGCTGTCCTGAGCGAGAAAAATTTCCCTTGCCATCGTTGAGATACAAGCGGTCCTGGTAACTAGGAGCGAAGTCTGAAAATTCAATTCCTCCACTGCCTACCAGTAGGTCAGCGGCTCCATCGCCATTAGCATCAAAGAAGTGGGCTACTACATCTTCAGCAAGGCTGTCCTGATCAAATAGAGATGTTTGAGCTGTTGACCAAGTCCCCGTATTGCCCTGCTTCCAAAGGGAAGTGGATTGGCCTTTGGCACCAGGAATCACTAAGTCCATACGCCCATCTCCATTGATATCGGCTTGGCTTGCTCGAGGTCCCTCGTTACTGATCGACCAGAAGCGGAGGCGATCCCGGTCAAAATCAACGAATTCACTCTCCTTATGTAGGTAAGGGAAGGTGAATGCTACAGCAGGGCTGAAGTAGGGTGAGTGAGTTTTGAATACAGTTTGAAGAGCCTTTGCATCCGATTCTTTCGGGAACAGCACCTGGTTGGCGGCTATTTTGGTTAGGAGGGTCCGTTTCCCTGTGGGCCAATCGATATGGATCGAATCAATCTGTGTGTTCTTTCCTATACCAAAATTCAATCTTGGATCTACCGAGGACATGTACCCTTTGACAGGCTGAAATTCCTGAACCTGGCTTTCTCCACCGGTGTAGATTTTGACTTTTGCACCAAAGGCATTGCCTAGATCAAGGCTGAGGTAGTTCGTGGTGGTGCCAGGGTTGCTATTGTTCTGGTAGACAAAGGCACGCTCATTGAGGTTATTGACCACCAAATCAAGATCTCCGTCGTTGTCCAAGTCAGAATAAGCGGAACCGGTGCTGAAGGTGAGTTGATCCAATCCTTGGGAAGGAGCTAGGTTTTCAAATTGAAGGTTTCCTTTGTTTTTGAAGAGGTAATTTTGCTGGGGAACAGAAGGAAATTTATCAATCATTTTCGTGATCAATATCGAGTCTTGTCGGTATTGATCTATTTTTCCTTGATTGTTGGCATAGAAATCCACAAAGTCAAAGTCGGTGAGGTCTTTGACGATGCCATTGGCAATGAAGATGTCTTTTTTGCCATCCAAGTCAGCATCGAAAATCAAGGCGCCCCAGCTCCAGTCGGTAGCTTCCACGCCAGCCCACCTGCCGACTTCAGCAAATATGGGAGTGCTGTCTTGAGGGTGAATTCCCAGATGCCGTTGTAGGGTATTGCGTGTAAATTGTCGGTGATATCCAGCTTTTTGATTGGCTTGAAACTTATCCCATTCTTCAAAGGGAGTCTTGGATTTGACCCTTGCTAGGTCACTTGGGAGCATTTCGGTGACGATCACATCGGGCCACAAGTCATTGTCTAGGTCTGCAATATCTGCACCCATGGAACCCATGCTGATTTCCGGCATGGCTTGCGGTAAAATCTCTCGGAAAGTCCCATTTTTTTGATTCAGGTAGAGGTAATCCCGTTCAAAAAAGTCGTTGGACACGTAGAGATCGGGCCAGCCATCTTGGTTGAGGTCTGCCACAGTCACTCCAAGGCCGTAGCCGATTGCACTCCCATAGATGCCTGCTTCTTGGGAGACATTGGAGAATCGATTGCCTTCGTTGCGGAAAAGTTTATTCCCTCCTTCAGGATCTCGAATTTCCCGCTGCCCGAGGCGCAGGTCGTTTAGACCCACGGAGCGTCCGGAGTTGCTGAGCAAATACATGTCCAGGTCTCCATCCTTGTCGTAGTCAAAAAACACAGCATGCTGGCTTAGACCTACCTCAGCTAGTCCATATTCCTTGGCCTTTTCCGTGAAAGTCAGATCACCATTATTAATAAAGAGTTCGTTGTGTCTGCGAACCCCCTGCATGGGCCCCGATTTGCAGACGTAAATATCTAGGAGTCCATCACCGTTCACATCAGCCATGCTGACTCCAGTAGTCCAAGATCCTTCAGAATTTAGACCTGCTTTATCGGTGATGTCTTCGAAGCTGAGTTCGCCGGCATTGAGGTAGAGGCGGTTGCTTTGCTGATTTCCAGCAAAAAATATATCGGGTAAGCTATCCTGGTTGATGTCACCAATCGCAACCCCCGCGCCGTTGTAAAAATTACGGAAGGTGTAGGGATTTATTTTTTCGGTGTAAACCAGGTCATTGCGGAAGGAGATGCCGGTTTGACTTTCTGAAAGCAGAGAGAATAAAGTTTCGGAGCCCTCCTGCTTGCAGGAGAAAAGGAGGTAAAAAAGGAAGAGAAAGCCGTACTGTTTTTTCACAAGGCAAGTGTAAAAAAAAGAATTGTATTTACTTAAAACTCCTCCAAAATATAACTTTTTGAGCCCATTACCTAAATTCTAATTCAAAGATGGAATGGGTTTTATTTCTAAGAACTGCTTGGATTATTTTGGGCAGCTTTTTTCTAGCCCATTTCTACCCTCGAGCCTTTAGGGAGACAGGTGTTTGAGAATTCATCTTCCGAGGGTTTAGCTTAGGGGGCACTGGAGGGAAAATCTCCGTTGCTAGAGGGAGCAGGTGTGGCGGAGCAGTTGGTGGATGTTCAAAAGCCAGCGATACAGTTACTTGGCTGAATAGGAGGATACTAACGAATAAAATTTTTTATTTCTTAGAAAATGATCCATTTAGTACTGCTTGGTCCTCAACTTTTTCAAAAAAAAATGTTTAAAAATTGTTAAATTTTAAATAATTGTTAAATTTCGCAGTCAAGTTTAAAACTCAAACCCAATACAAATGAAAAAACAAGGACTACTAATTTTGTGTTTTTTCTCTTTGTTAGCCTTTAGCATAGGTTTTTCTGCTAACGCTCAGCAAGCGAGAATAACAGGTAAAGTTACTGATGCTAGTACAGGTGAAGGTATGCCTGGTGCGAGTGTATTAGTAAAAGGTACCACACGTGGAATGGTCACTGATTTAGATGGTAATTTTGCCATTGAAGCCAGCTCCACTGATGTTTTGGTGTTTTCCTTCATCGGATACAACACTGTTGAAGAAACAGTAGGCACTAGAACTACTATTAATTTAACTCTTTCGGAGTCGATTCAAGGACTCAATGAAGTAATCGTAGTAGGTTACGGTACTCAGGAGAAAAAAGAAATCACAAGTGCTGTTGCAAGCATCAAGTCGGAAGATTTCAACCGAGGAACCGTTAACGATCCTAGCCAATTGCTTCAAGGAAAAGTTGCAGGTCTTAACATTTCAAGACCAGGAGGTAACCCAAATGGTGGCTTTAACATTAGACTTCGAGGAATTTCTTCTTTTGGAGCTAACGCTGAGCCTCTAATCGTAATTGATGGGGTTATTGGTGCTTCTTTAAGTACAGTAGATCCAAACGATATCGAATCAATGGATGTATTAAAAGATGGATCTGCTGCTGCGATTTACGGAACTAGAGGTTCTGCTGGTGTTATCTTGGTTACCACAAAATCAGGTAAAAAAGGAAAAGCAGTTGTTGAGTATAGCGGAACTGCTGCAACAGAAAATGTTGCGCGTACTATTCCAATCATGACTGCTGACGAGTACAGAGCGCTACCTGGTTCAAATGACCTTGGTTCAAACACTGACTGGTTTGATGCAGTAACTAAAACAGGAGTAACATTTGTAAACAACCTTTCCATCAGTGGTGGAAATGAAGGTACTAGCTACAGAATGTCTCTAAACTCACGTAATGTAGATGGTGTAGGTATTAATTCTGGCTTTGATCAATTGAATGCTAGATTGAACCTTACTCAAAGAGCATTGAAAGACAAGGCTTTGTTTTCAATCAACATTTCCAATACCACAGCGGATAGACAATATGGTAACGATAACTCATTTAGATATGCGATTATCTCTAACCCTACGCTTCCTATCTACGATCCAAATCCACAGTCTCCAAATTTCGGAGGATATGCTGAGCGCGATATTTTCGATTGGTTCAATCCAGTATCTATTGCAGAGCAAAACATTAACGATGGTCGCGAAAGCAGATTGTTAGCTAGTATCCGAGGTGAATACAACTTCACTAGTAACTTCAAAGTTTCAGCTTTCTACTCTAGCCAGAGAGAAACGTTTTGGAATGGTACCTACTCTCCTAAGACTGCTAAGTTTGGAGGAGGATTCGGTAGAAAAGGTTTAGCTTCTATTCGAAACAATGAAACATTAAATGATTTGTTTGAAACGACTTTGAACTACGATAAAACCGCAGGTAAATTAGACATGTCATTCTTGGGTGGATATTCTTACCAAGAGTTCTTTTATCAAGGTGATTACACACAAGCTGGTAACTTCCTAACAGATGCATTCACTTACAATAACTTGGGTGCTGCTCTTGATTTTGCGAATGGTTTAGCTTCTGTGTTCAGTTATGCTTCTGAAAATAAATTGGTTGCGTTCTTTGGTCGTGCTAATTTCAATTTCGATGACACGTACTTGTTGTCAATCAGTTCTCGTTACGAAGGTTCCACTAGATTTGGTGAGAACAACAAGTGGGGATTGTTTCCTGCAGTTAGTGCTGGTGTAAACCTTGCTAATTTGGTGGACATCACAGGAGTAAACGCGTTGAAACTAAGAGCTAGTTACGGTAGAACAGGTACTCAGCCAGGTGAATCTTACATTTCTTTGTTGAGATATGGCCGTCAGGGTAACTTCTTCTACAATGGAAACTTTGTACCTTCTTATGGTCCAGTATCGAATAACAACCCGGATTTGTCTTGGGAAACTAAAGACGAAGTTAACGTAGGTGTTGATTTCGTTGCTTTCAACAATAAACTTTCTGGTACAATTGACTATTTCACTAGAGTAACAAGTGGAATGATTTTGCCAATCAACGTTCCAGTTCCACCAAACCTTTTCCCAACTACATTGCTTAACATTGGTGAAGTTGAAAACTCTGGTCTTGAGGTATTGTTGAACTACAATGCAATTGACAAGAGTGATTTCAAATGGACTACAGGAGTTAACTTCTCTACGCTAGCTACTAACCTTAGAAGTTTGTCAGCAGGAGATCTATCTTTCGGAGCAGTAAATTACCGCTCTAACTTCGGTTCTCCAGGTCAAAACCTTACTCAGTTGATCCGAGTTCAAGAGAACGGACCATTGGGACAGATTTGGGGTCCAATTCAGACAGGTGTTGATGAAAAAGGTGCACCAATCATGAAAGTGATCGATGGTACAGCTAAGGATTCTAAAGGAAACCCTGTTTACTGTAACTGCGACGCTGATAGAGCTCAATTGGGTACTGCTTATCCTACAGTTAACTTCGGTATCAATAACAACTTCAGCTACAAGAATTGGGATTTTAATTTCTTCTTTAGAGGTTCCCTAGGTCACTCTTTGATCAATAGCTACAGAGGTTTCTATGAGAACACTGAAAGTACTACAGTTCAAAACTGGAACGTTGTGAAAACTAAATATTTTGATCCAAACATTAAAAAGGCAGAATATAACAGTAGCCACGTTGAAAAAGCAGATTTCATGATCTTGGATAACGCTACTCTTGGTTACAATTTTAACGTGAAACAAGGTAAGTCTGTAGGTAAAATTAGAACCTTCCTATCTGTACAAACACCATTCATGTTTACAGGTTACACTGGTGTAGATCCTTCAGTAAGATATCAGGATCCAGAAAACGGTGATCCACTTGCTCCAGGTATTGAGCGTAGAGCTACTTATTTCACTACTACCATTACTACTTTAGGTCTAAACTTAAGTTTCTAAGCTAAAACATTAAAAAATCATGAAAAAAACAATAAATATTAAATACTTCTTGATTGGCCTAGGACTGACTTATTTTGCTTCGTCTTGCGTTGATTTAGAGGAGAAGGTGTATAGCCAGATTACTTCAGACAACTTCTTCAAAACAGATGAAGAATTTATTTCAGCACTTGGAGGAGCGTATTCTTCTTTAGGTGGATTGGGTAATCACTCAGGTCTTTGGTCAATTAATGAAATTGCATCCGATGAAATCGTAGTTTCTCACAAAGGTGGTGACTGGTTTGACGGCGGTGTTCTTTTACAGTTACACCAGCATGAATTCCAAAAGGATAATCCATTTTTGAATAACACATGGAATTTCCTTTTTGGAGGGATTAACACTTGCAATAGATTGATCTATTCCTTCGAGCAGCTTAACAATGCTAACTCTCCTGCTTACATCGCGGAGCTTAGAGCATTGAGAGCGTTGTACTACTATTGGGCTATGGATGCGTTTGGTAACGTTCCTATTGTAACAGACTTTACATCTACTGAAAAGCCTGCTAATAGCTCAAGAAAAGTAGTTTATGATTTCATTTTGAAAGAATTGAATGAAATTATCCCATTGCTTTCTTCAAAGAAGGATGGTACTACTTACGGTAGAATGACTAAGTGGAGTGCATTGACCATCAGAATGAAATTGTACTTAAATGCTGAAGTTTACACTGGAACTCCTCAATGGGCTCTAGCTGCTGCTGATGCTGCTACAATTATCAATACTGGTCCTTACACTTTGAACCCTTCTTATGCGGCAAACTTTGCCATCAATAACGCAGGGTCTCCAGAGAACATCTTTGTCTATCCTTATGACAAGGTATTTGCTGGTGGATTCAACTGGGTACAGATGACGCTGCACATTGTAAGTCAGTCTACTTTCAACCTTACTGATCAGCCTTGGAATGGATATCAAACTGTAGAAGAATTTTACAATTCTTACATAGATCCAGTAAAGAATCCAGGAACTCAAGGTCCAGTTTGGAAAGGTTTGGCATTGGAGCCATCTACTGGTACAGTTGATGGTAGATTAACTAACTTCTTGGTAGGCCCACAGAAAAAAGCTGATGGATCAGTTTTGGTCGATCCAGGAGTTGAAGTTACCGATGCAACTGGATTGAAAGGTGATCCAAATGGCCCTCCATTGACCTTCATGCCTTTCTTGAATGAGATCTCTCCAGGAGGTTTGAGACAAGCGGGAGCTAGAATTGCAAAGTATGAGTTCGAAAGAGGTGGTACACCAAACATGAGCAATGACTTCGTAATCTTTAGACTTTCTGATGTCATTCTTTCTCTTGCTGAGGCTAATTTCAGATTAGGTAAAACTGCTGAAGCTTTGGCTTTGGTTAACCAAATCCGTGCTAGAGCAGGTGGACTTCAGCCATTTACTACTTTGACTGCTGACAACTTGTTGGCTGAAAGAGGTAGAGAAATGTATGTGGAGATGACTAGAAGACAAGATCAAATCCGCTTTAAGAAGTATGGTGATGCTTGGTGGCCGTTTGCAGGAATGAACAGACCTAAGAAAGTTCACGCTCCTGGAAGCTTCTTGGAAATCTTCCCTATTCCACAACCACAGCTTCTTGCCAATACAAACTTGAAGCAGAATCCAGGTTACAATTAATTAGTTTTAGATTCTAATTTTAAAGCAGGCTGTTCTAAACAGCCTGCTTTTTTTTGTTTCGATGTTTTCATAAGGGTTTAAGTGATTTTTAAA
Organism: Bacteroidota bacterium; assembly: GCA_046051425.1. Lineage (GTDB taxonomy): Bacteria > Bacteroidota > Bacteroidia > Cytophagales > Cyclobacteriaceae > Algoriphagus. The sequence continues at coordinate 22,240 of JBJOOF010000173.1, read as the reverse complement.
TGTGAGCTAGTTGTAAAGCGTCGCTAATCTTTAAATCAAAAAAAAAATGTGAATAACAACTTGGAGGTATTCAGGTTTTTCTAACCGAACTTTATCTAAGAATTAGTAACTTTCGTGACCTAAAAAGTAAAATTCGTATGCGTATTTCTCTACCAATTCTAGCTCTCTTAATTCTCAGTATCGCCTTTCAAGGTTGTAATTCCCCTGGATTTAACTTCTCTGAAAATGATGGGCCTAAATCTGACAGTCTTTTTTTAGGGATTTATTTAGGGATGCCTCAAAAAGATTTTTTTGACCATTGCACGGAATTGAATAAGCAGCAAAAAATAACCCAAGGGCCAGGAGGCACAACTAGTGTTGAGCATAAAATTTCTGGTGTCTATGATGGTGTTGTGAGCATGCGCTTTTTCCCTACGTTTATCGAAAAGAAAATTTATGAATTGCCGGTTACCTATACCTATGATTCATGGGCTCCTTGGAATAAGGAATATTCTGCTGTAGCCTTGTTTCCCAAAATATTGGAAACCTATAAATCAATTTATGGGGATGATTTTAAGGTTGTAGATGATAAGTATCATGGGAAAATTTACTACAAAATGGATGGAAAGCGAAGAATCAACCTCTTTATAAAAGATGATCAGTTTGTTCAGGCAATTTTTACTGATATGGAGGTTGAGAAAAGACTCAAAGATGAATTTGAAAAAAGTCAATCTGAAAAATCCATGAATTGACCTTCCGGATTTTTAAGTCAAACAAAATGTGTGAGAAAAAATGAAATTCGGTCTAGCTAAGTTTTGGGCACTGTCTTTATTCATCTTTAATTCTTGCACTACTAATTCTGATTTAGAACAAAAAAACACACTTTTTGTAAGTCTACCTTCTCAAAAAACGGGTGTTGATTTCATCAATTTGTTGACTGAAACAGAAGACTTCAACATCATCGATTACCTTTATTTTTACAACGGAGGAGGTGTTTCTGTTGGAGATATCAATAACGATGGACTCATTGATATTTATTTTTCTTCGAATCAAGGACCAAACAAACTTTTCCTAAATAAAGGGAAAATGGTTTTTGAGGACATTTCAAAAAAATCGGGTTTGGAATCTTTAGGCTCCTGGAAGACAGGAGTAAGCATGGTTGACATCAATGGAGATGGTTTGCTTGATGTTTACGTTTGTAGGTTAGGCAATTTTAAAGGCATTACTGGTAAAAATGAGCTTTACATCAATAATGGAGATTTGACTTTTACTGAAAATGCTGCTGCCTATGGGTTAGATTTTCAGGGCTTTAGTACCCAGACTTCTTTTTTTGATTACGATAGAGATGGTGATCTAGACATGTATTTGCTAAACCATGCAGTTCATACCGAAAATAGCTTTGGAAGGGCTTCCCTTCGCTATTTGGATGATGGCTTAGCCGGTGATCGATTGTACAAAAACAATAGTGATAAAGGGGAGAAGAGATTTACAGATATCACGAATGAGGCTAAGATTTATTCAAGTCAGCTGGGCTATGGATTAGGAACCGGTATTTCTGACTTGAATAATGATGGTTGGCCTGACTTGTACGTTTCCAATGACTTTAATGAAAATGATTACCTCTACCTCAATAAGGCAGATGATACTTTCCAAGATCAAACTTCTTCTGCTATCAATTACAGCAGTAGGTTTTCCATGGGCAGTGATTTTGCTGACATGAATAATGATGGTTGGGTGGATTTCATTACCCTAGACATGTTGGCAAAAGACGAAACCATTCAAAAATTATCACAAGGTGAGGATACGGAAGAAAACTTACAGCAGAAGTTGAATTATGGATTTGAAAGGCAAATTTCTAGAAACTGTTTTCAATTAAACAACGGGAATGGCACCTTTTCAGAAATAGCGCAACTTTCAGGAATTTCTGCTACAGATTGGAGTTGGGGGGTGTTGTTAGCTGATTACGATAACGATGGTTGGAAAGACATTTTCATTTCAAATGGGATTGTTCGAAGACCAAATGATTTGGATTACATGAACTTTGTGACCAATCCCAATTTGGAAAATGGTCTCCAGAACAACGCTGAAATCAGTGACCTAGAGTTGGCTTCCGAAATGCCTTCCGGAGATGTTGCCAATTTCTTCTTCCGAAACAACAAGGATTTGACATTTCAGGATGTGAGTGCTACCTGGAATGTCTCCAGAAAAAATATTTCCAATGGTTCAGCTTATGCCGATTTGGACAATGATGGTGATCTAGATTTAGTCATCAACAACATCAATGCAGCAGCAGAAATCTTAGAAAACCAACAGGCGCAGCAACTGGATCAATCAAAAAACAACTTTTTAAAAATCAGATTTAAAGGTCGTGGTGAGAATAAATTTGGGATTGGGAGTCGGGTTGAAGCTTTTGGGAATAAGGGGCAAATTATTCAAGAGAACTTCACTACCCGTGGTTTTCAATCTTCTACAGCCCCTGAAGTTCACCTAGGACTTGGAGAAATAACAAATTTAGACTCTCTTAAAATTAGTTGGCCAAGCGGGAAGGTTGAAAAATTTACAAACGTCAAGGCCAACCAAACCCTCACGGTGGATGAGTCGGTGGCAAAAGCTATTCCTAGTTATTTGCCTCAAGCCAAAGAGTCTTACTTGAAGGTCGTTGAGAATAACTTATCCGGATTAGATTTTGAGCATTACGAAGACAATTTCAATGACTTCAACTATGAATCCCTACTGCCTCACAGGCTTTCACAAGAGGGACCAGCCTTAGCCGTAGGAGATGTGAATAGTGATGGGAAAGAAGATCTTTATGTAGGAGGGGCAGCAGGACAACCCGGGACTTTATTTATCCAAGTCAACGGCGGGAAATTCCAAAAGTCGAATCAACCCATTTTTGAAAAGGATTCCGCTCTTGAAGATACCGAGGCTATTTTTTTTGACAGCAATAAAGACGGTTTTCTAGATCTAGTTATTGGACGCGGTGGAAATGTGGCTAACCCGAGTGATGCGGGGGGGCAATCCAAAATTTATTTAAATAACGGGAGAGGAAAGTTTGAGCAGAGCATCAATCTTCCATTGGAAAAAAATGCGCAGGTTTCCGTGATTCTAGCACATGATTTTGATAAGGATGGCTTGGAAGATTTGATGGTTGGAGGAAGGAATGTTGCTGGAAAATATGGGCAAATTCCTCGGAGCTATTTGTTGAAAAACTTGGGTGCAAATCGATACCAAGACATTACCAATCAAATTGCCCCAGAATTGGCAAACCTAGGGTTGGTCAAAGATGCTGCTTGGACCGATATCGACGTAGATGGCAACCTTGATTTAATTGTTATTGGAGAATGGATGCCACTCACCCTATTCTTGAATAAAAACGGAAAGCTAGTGAATGAAACGGCAAGTTTTGGATTGGAAAACACGAATGGATGGTGGAGTTCAATTGCCGTAGAAGATTTTAATCAAGACGGTTTCCCAGATGTAGTGGTTGGCAATTTAGGGTTAAACCATAGAATGAAACCTACCAAGGAGTTTCCTATAAAAATGATGCTTGCTGATTTTGATAAAAATGGAAGTGTTGAACAAATCGTCTCCTATCCTGTAGATGGGAAGTATTTTACGGTAGCAAGCAAAGATGAACTAGTGAAGCAAATTCCTGCGCTAAAAAAAGAATTTGTTCGCTACAATGATTTTGCGGGTAAACCAGTCGATGAAATATTCGAAAAATTCCAAATCAAGGAGACTCCTTATTTGAAATCCTATCAATTTGAATCATTGGTGCTTTACAACCAGAAAGGCAAAAATTTCATCGCTCAGGCGCTACCCATTGAAGCACAATTTTCGCCAATAGCAGACATTGCTGTAGAGGATATCGATCAAGATGGCTATCTAGACCTTATTTTAGGGGGGAATACGACTGCTGTTGCCTCGTATTTTGGTTCGTATCAGGGAAATTGGGGCCTTATCCTGAAAGGTGATGCAAATGGATCCTTCAAGACCTTCAAGGAAAGCCCATTGAAAATAAAAGGGGATGTGAAGAAAATTAAAGAGGTGACCGTAGGAACCAAAAAATGGTTTGTTTTTGCAAAGAATAACTCAAGTTTGGAAGTGTTCAGTAGCTCGAAAAATCGCTAGGGCTTCACTTTTTACGAGGGTAAGATCTACAAATCAGACTCTCTACCTATTCCCCTTGATGATTAGCTACTTTTTCACCACTCACTACTAAAAATAAGTTTTGAAGTTCTGTTAAGTGAGCTCTGGACCATTGACCGTCAGCCGATGACCGAGTGGTAAATAGGCATGTTCAGCCACCATCATCAATAATGCGAATCATCACATTTTCCTTTTGTTAAAACTTCTTACTCCATTCTATCGTTCAGTTTTGCATCCGTACCTTTCGGATACTATCTAATCTATGCGCAGAAATTACTTCTTTTACCTAGTACTACTTTTTTTAAGTTCCTTCCACCTTGTGCAAGGTCAAGGAATCAAAGGGATAGTAACTACTGAAGCCGGTGAGCCGCTCGCTTTTGCTTCTGTATATATTCGGAATTTGCAAGATGGGGTACCGACCAATGAAAGCGGGCGCTACGAATTCAAATTGGCCCCAGGGCTTTACGATGTGGTAGTTCAGTACCTTGGCTATGCTTCCCAAATCCGCACCGTAGAGATCAAATCAGATTGGATTACGCTCGATTTTTCTCTAGTATCTCAGGCGATTAACCTCAGCCAAGTGGAAGTAAAAGCAGGTGCTGAGGACCCTGCACTGACGATCATGCGAAAGGCGATCTCCAAATCCACCTACCATCGACTTCAGCTCCAGCGCTACGCGATGACGGTGTATCTCAAGGGATCAGGGCAGTTGACCGATGCTCCCTTTTTCCTGAAAAAGAAGCTAGCCGAAGAAGGGCTCAAACTCAACGAAGCTTACACCTCTGAGGCGGTCTCACGGATTACCTTCACCCTGCCCAATAAAGTAGAAGAGAAAGTGATCTCCATCCGTACCAATGGTGATAACCAGGGGACCTCTCCAGCTCGCTACATCCAAACCTCCTTCTACCAGGACCAAATAAATGAAGTGGTGTCGCCCCTTTCCAAATCGGCCTTCATCTATTATCAATTTACCTTTCAAGGGAGCTTCTTCGATCAAAATATGCTCGTCAATAAAATCAAGGTCACCCCTAGGTCTCGAGGTGAACGGGTTTTTGAGGGCTACATCTACATCATCGACGAATTATGGGCTATTCATAGCCTGGACTTAAAAACATCGGTGCTGGGTTTTCAAGTTCATATCCGGCAAAATTACTCCCCCATAGCCACCAATGTCTGGATGCCCTTGACCCAGCAGTATACCTTTGGCGGCAAGGTCTTTGGCTTTGCAGGACAGTTCAACTATTTCGTGTCCACTCGAGATTACGACATCAAACTCAATCCAGATCTTTCGCACAAGCCTGAACTGGTAGATGAAAAAATTCAGCAGGCACCCTTGAATACCCAGAAATTTTCAAAGTCGGTGTCCTCCCTGGAGCAGCTGGCTAGTGAACAGCCAAAAACACAGAAGGAGTACCGCAAACTGCTCAATCAATACGAAAAAGAGGTAATTCAGCAGCGCCAAGAAGACGAGAAAAAGGGAGTGGTATCCGAACGAAACTATGTGGTGGATACACTCGCGCGGAAACGTGATTTGGCTTATTGGGACAGCATACGACCCGTGCCGCTTAGCCTAAAGGAAATAGAAGGATACAAGCGTGACGACAGCCTCGCGATCATCGAGGCTGCAAAAAAGTCTGAAGTAGACTCCATCGCCAAAAAGGCCCGTACCAAGTTTCAACCCCAAGACCTATTTACAGGGGGTAGCTACAGTTTCGGCAAAGGGGTTTCCATTGGTTTCCCGGTAAACCTGACCAAATTTTCCTTCAACACAGTCGAAGGATATAAAGTTGGGCTTGGGTTTTTTTACCGAAAAGTGGAAGAAATCAAGCTTGCAGACTCAGTCAACCGCATTCGAAAAGTGTTTCGCATTGAACCGGAACTCCGCTATGGATTTTCAAGTGAGCAGTGGTATGGAAAAGTAGCGATTCGGCGATCAATTACTAAACCTAACTCAGGGGCCAATTGGGGGGTATCTGGAGGTAGTTTTGCGTATCAATTCAATCCAGAGGATCCAATCCAAGAGCAAGTCAATGCGTCTTACTCGCTTTTTGCGAGAAGAAACTACCTGAAATTATACGAGCAAGATTTTGTGCAAGCCACTTGGGGGCAGCGCAAGTCCCCGGCTTTAAGCTATCAACTCACCTTCCTTTGGGCCGATAGAAGACAGCTTGAAAACACCACGGATTATAGTTTTTCGAAAAATACCAACCGAGAATATTCCTCAAACAAACCTTTTAATGTGGAAGCAGGTGATGTGGCTTTCTCCAATCATCAGGTAGCCAAATTCAAAGCGACACTCGACTGGAGGCCAGGATTGACCTACTCCATTCGGAATGGACGAAAAATCCCCAACTACGAGCGCGCACCTTTGCTTTCGTTTACCTACCAGAAGGCATTGCCACAACTCAGTACTTCGGGATTGGCTGCAGACTTCGATCAACTGGAAGCTTCCCTGAAGCATGACTTTTCTTTTGGGGTGAGTGGCAAGCTGGACTTCAATGTGACTGCAGGAACATTCCTAAACGATAGCCAGGTATTTTTTCAAGACTACAAACATTTTGGAGGGAATCGAACGCTTTTCTCTTCCATGGGCGCAGCCTCCAACTACCGCGTGATGGATTACTACCGCTACAGCACTTCTGGATCCTATATCTCTAGTATTGCGCACTACCAATTCCGGAAATTTATATTTACCCAACTTCCGATGCTCCGCTTCTCTGGGGTGCGGGAAAATATTTTTATCAACTACCTGAAAACACAAAACTCACCCCACTATACCGAGATTGGCTATTCTTTGGATAACCTCTTCCGGATTTTCAGGGTAGAACTTGCTGCTGGCTTTGAAAACGGTCAATTCCTTCGAGCTCGGCCACTATTTGGAGTAGCTACTTTCCTAAATATTTCGGTCGATTAACTCAAGGATTCCACCAGTAGGTGAATTTCAAGACCAGGGACCTGTTTTTCATTAAGAAAGGCGCAGGCAGGTAGTTGTCGGTGTACACCAAAAAAAGGTCTGAAGCAGGCTTAAATCGCCATTGAAAGCGGGTATTCAGGTTGATGTTCTTGATCTGCTCGTTGTACTGCACAAAGGTGGTAAAAAAGACGGTGTTGGTTAAGGTCACATCTACTCGAGGGCCAACCAACCAGAACTGGGTTTTGCCCCAGGGCGCGGGAAGGTCAATGGAATTGTAATTGCTACTGAGTGCCAAGCTCACATAAGGTTGAAAACGATAGCCCAAGTCGGCAACCAAGTTGTACCGCTTCCCATCTGCATAATAGCCTCCTGCACGCCCGCTGAAAGCATAGGTAAAGACGCTTTGAGGCTTCGAACTGTATTCCAATCCCACTGCTGACCATTGGTGTTCAGTGCCTGTAGCTAGGGTTTTGCCAGAGAAGTTGGTTGGGTCAAAAGGCCGCTGCAATTGCACAAAATCATGTGCTCCCCAGACCAATAGGCTACTTTGACTGCGAAACTTGATGCTGTAGGTAGCGTAGGTCGTATTGTCCGTTTGTACTCCTTTTAGTGAAAAATAGCGGATCGAATTCAGTTCCGGTCCATGGCTTAGGATGAGGGCACTTTTTGGAAACCAGCGGTAGCCGATCGATGGACTGATCTTGTAAAAAGCAGTGCGAGGAACAAAGCCCACTTCGGCAGTGTAGTTTTCAGATACGTATTCATGTTGCCAGTTCCAAGTCAAGTTGCCGCTGGCATATTTCAAGTTGGCCGCGTGCGCAATTCCTCTTCCCACAGCTTCAGGTCCGAAGGACTGGAGGACCATCGCCTTTCCTGTCCATAGATTGTTGGCAGAGGCAAGGTTGTATTCCAAGCCCAAATTTCGATTGAATTCGGTGTAGCGGGGTTGATTTTCCGGCACCAGGGAAGGGTCGTAATTCAGGGATTGCTTGTTGACTACCAAGGCACCAATAGTGGATCGTGCACCTACTTGCCGCTGCAAGGACACCACCGAGAAGTTTTGTGCAGGAAGTCCAGTCTCGTCAACTGCTCCCGTCTGCATATTGAGGGCTCCGATGCGCCAATCCTTGTTCAGCTTCCCACTGAGTCTTGCTCCAAACTCGATGGGAGCATTGAGTCCAATTCTGCGAGAGAAAAATGGGCGTAGCGAGCTGTAGCCATAACTCCCAAACAAGTCTCCATTTTCTAAGAAAAACTGTCTGCGTTCCGGGAAAAACAACTCAAAGCGATCGAGGTTGGTGACTTGTCGATCTACTTCCACCTGGGAAAAGTCAGGGTTGATGGTCAAGTCCAAATTCAAAGAGGAGGTCAGCGAGATTTTGGCATCCAAGCCAATTTCTCGTTTGTAAGTAGCCTTTTCGCCGGATTCCCCATTTTTACTAAAGCCTCCAAGGGCATAGGGGATGAGGGAAACATTCGCTCCAGCATCAGGTGGCGGATTGTCCCAGACTAGGGTGCCTGTGTAGGCAAGTGTAGAGGAGGGGAATTGCCGAGGTACAGGTGCCCAACCCGATTTTTCTGTGGTTTTGAGGTCAAGGCGCGAGAAGTTGATGCCCCATTCCTGTATGCCTTTCTTGTAGCGGATGGATTTGAAGGGGATTGCTGCCTCAAAAACCCAACGATCGGCGTAATTTTTGACTTTCGATACCCACTTGTTATCCCAGCTCAGGTCTATGGAAGTACCGTTGGACATCTGTCCATCCCATTGGGCACCTGCTGCATTGGCGCCAAAGGAGAATCCATTGGTGAGGTCATCAAAGGGGTCCATAAAGAGCAGGAAGTTGTCGTTCTTCCCGAAACTGAAATCCCGCCGCAGCGACTCGACCATGTAGGGTCCATCGCTCGCATGGTAGTTGATCACGATGAGATACAGCTGTTCATCATCGTAACTCATCCGCACATCTGTTTTCACCTTGGAGAAACTGGTATCCATCGGGGTGATCATAAAAAAGTTGCTCGCCACCTCCGCTTCTTGCCACGTTTTTTCATCCATGACCCCATCCACAGCGATGGGGCTACTCGCTTTTTGAATGTTCAGGCGGTAGCTGGCATTGATTTTTTGTGCCCGGATTGGTGCGCTAATTAGGATAAAAGAAACTAGAATGGGGACTAAAAAACGCATGAACTGTGCTGTTGGGTAGAGGGCTACTGTTTGATTCGGTAAGTAAAGGTCAGGTTAGTTTGCCGCAAAACCATCTGAGATTCGCCTTCCGTGAAGAAATTACTCCCCTCCGTAATGTAGCGGTTGATTCGTGAATTGAGTACGTCGGCAACATTGAAAATTAAGGTTCCGCGTTGATTGAAGATTTTTTTGCTGGCAGAAAGATCTAGAAAAAAAATTCCTTTTTGAACGCCCTGGGCGGTTTTTCTCCGAGCTTCGTAATTTCCCCTTACCTGTAGGTCCCAACCCTTTGGCAGCGTAAATCTGGAGCTTTGTCGAAACAACATCGAGGTAGTGGTGGCTTGAAAATTTTGGTTCAAGTTGCTTCCATCCACTTTGGCATAGAAGAAGTTGGCATTGAAATCCAGCTTCCACCAGGAGCTCGCTACATAGTCTCCACTAAATTCCAGTCCATAAGATTCTTCTCCCACCAAGTTGTAAGGTGCTGTGACAGAGAAGCCATTGTCCCCCACCGTTCGGATGCGTTGGATCTTGTCTTGGGTACTTCGGTAGTACACGGTTGAAAATAGCGTACTTTTTTCGCGATACAGGATATGGCCTAACTCGTAAGAATCCGTAAACTCTGGGTTGAGGTTGGGATTGCCCGAGAAAAAGTTTCGTTGGTCGGAGAAGGTCACATAGGGGCTCAAGTCATTGTACACTGGGCGTCTGATACGACGGCTATAGCTCAACTGGAAGGCATTCTTTTCATTGGCTTTGTAGTTCAGGTGCCCGCTGGGGAAGAGGTTGGTGTAGGATCTCGGATTGGACTCTTTGGTTTCTACCAATCGGGTTTCGATGTCCGTATACTCCGCTCTGAGCCCAGCTTGGTAGCTCCATTTTGCCCGTTCATTCCCTACGATTCCATAAAATGCCAATATATTTTCGTCGTAGAGGAATACATTGTCCAAGCCATCGATGGTCTCAAAATTTCCAGACTCCTGCTTTTCCTGTACGATGTAGTCGTTTTCCATTTCTCGAAAGCTGGCACGAACTCCGGTCTCGATCTTGCCTTTGCTGGCAAAGGGTTGTGTATAGTCAACCTGAAGCAAGTATTGATTTTCGTATTCGTCATTCAAGGAGGTCTGGGTTAAGTCCCCTTTGGGAAGGTTTTGCCCTGTTGTAGTGTAGGAGTTTTGAGTAAAAAGTTGGTTTGACCGTTCCCAGTAGTTGAGGTAGGTAAAGGAAGCATTCAACTCTTTTCCTTTTTGGTCAAAACGCTTTTTAAAGTTCAAGATGGCCTCTTTGTTGGGCTCGTCCTCGGTTTCATCCTGTCTTCGTAGTGCATAGCCGAGGTAGTTGTCCAAGGTATTGCGGTAATCCTCGTAGCGGATGTCCGTAATCCGATGTGCGTCACTTCTTCTCCACACATAAGAGGCGGTAAGGATGCTCTGCTCACTAAAGTAATAGTCAAGACCTGCTCTTAGGCTATTGTTGAGACTGTTTACATTGGAAGTAGACCGCTGCTGGAGGAGGAGCGTGCTGCCATCTTCTTGATACACTTCTTGGTACAACTCACCTCTGCCTGGGCTATTGCGCTGCGCAAGTCCATAATTGACAAACCAGTTGATTCGATTTTTACGGTAATTCAGGTTGGCCGTCAGACCTAAGTTGAGTGGCGATCCAACAATCACTTCTCCCGATCCATTGAATCCTTGTTTGTTGTCTTTTTTAAGAATGATGTTGATGACACCTGCCATCCCTTCTGCCTCGTACCTAGCGGAGGGATTGGTGATTACTTCTACGCGTTCTACTAGGTTGGCAGGAAGCTGACGAAGTCCACTGCTGCCTTTGAAACTCACCAAACCTGAGGGCTTGCCATCGATTAGGATGCGCACATTCGCCGATCCTCGCAAGCGTACATTTCCATCTGGGTCTACGGCCACTGAGGGGAGATTCATCAGGATATCGGAGGCATTTCCTCCTGCATTTGCGAGGTCTTTGCCTACATTGAATACTCGCTTATCTAGCGAAAGCTCCATCAAGGTTTTCTCTCCCTGTACCACCACTTCATCCAGGTCTGCAGTGCTGGATTGGAGGGATATCGAACCTAGGTCCACCGCATTTTGCTTGGTGCTCAGGGTGAAGACGGAGGATTTGAGGGCTTCGAAACCCATAAATTCCACCAAGGCATAGAAGGTTCCGAGCGGTAAATCTACCTCGAAATTCCCTTTTTCGTCAGCGATACCCCCACCGATAAGGCTGTCTTTTTGGGTGTACACGCCCACGGTGGCAAATGGGAGGGGGCTGGCTTTTCCACTTTCCTGCACAGTTCCCCGCAGCTTCCCTTTCTGCTGGGCTACGAGGTCATGCTGGGGAACAAAAAGTACCACAAAAAAGAAAAGGCTAAAGCAAAAGAATTTCATAGGTTTGGAATTTGGCTTTTAGGTTAGACCAAGAACGAATACTCAAGTTTAAGGAACCTCCCTAGTTGATAGCAATTCATGACTAACCTAAACTAAAATAAGGCCTTTTTACCGCTTATTTTGACAAGTGGAAAAAATAAAGGTCGACGCTTTCCTTCGTTTGGGTGAACCGAAACCCGAGGCCACTCAATTCATGGCTTGGAGCAGTTGCAGGACGATACCTGCGGAGTTGATGGCGGCAGGACGTACAAATTGATTAAAGCTCACTCGGGCCACTTGGTTGGCATTGTCGCTACAGCTGCGGAGGACGACAAAGGGCACACCCAAGGTTCTACACAAGTGTGCCACGGCTGCACCTTCCATTTCAGTGGCCAGCGCTTGGTAGTCGGAATACAATTGTGTAGCAGTGGTTTGATTGCTCACAAACACATCTGCTGTTGCAATTACACCCGAGAAAACACGCGGAGCACGGTTGGAAATGGACAGAAATGCCACCTTTTTGGCAGCTGCTTCAGCTTGCTTGACTAATGCTGAATCTGAATAGATGTAGAGGTCATCGTATCGCCCACCAGAAAGTTTTCGGAAGGGAGAAACCTTAAATCCTAGGGAGTCGATCTGTCCAAAATCTGTTTGCACCAGCTTTGTACCGATGACCACATCTCCTGGCAAGGACTCGGGATGCAAACCTCCGGCCACGCCAGTGAAGATGAGTTGCTTTGGCGTAAAATGATCCAGAAGTATCGCGGTGCTGTAGGCTGCATTTACTTTGCCTACCCCTGATTTGGCGATCACCACCGCTTGCCCTTTTAAGTTGCCCGTGTAGAAGGTCAATCCCCCATACTGTTCTTCTTTTTTGTCCTTTAAGGAATCCAACAAAATGACGATTTCCTGATCCAAAGCACCCAAGATGGCTGTACGTTGCGCAGTAGCGCCTAGGGAGAGAAGGAGGAAAAGGACTACTAGCGAAAGCGTTTTCATAGGGCTAAAAAGAAAATCGAAAGTAGGCTAATCCAAATTAAAATCGGGTGAATTTCTTTTCTTTTTCCTGCAGCGAACTTCAAAAAGGTGTAGGAGATAAATCCAAATGAGATGCCGATGGACAAACTGTAGGTAAAGGGGATGAGGACTAGGGTCAAAAAGGAGGGAAGGGCTTCTTCTGGATCTTTCCAATTGATTTGGGTGAGGGGCAAGACCATAAAGGAACCCACCAGCACCAGCGCGATGGAACTTGCAATAGCAGGAATAATGGATAGGAGTGGAGAGAAAAATAAGAAAGGAATGAAAAGAAGTCCTGCAGTGATGGCAGTAAGTCCTGTTCTACCCCCTGCAGAAATTCCCACTGCTGACTCGATGTAGGCGGTACCCGAGCTGCTGCCCACCAATCCTGCCACAAGTGTAGCTAAGGAATCCGTAAGCAAGGATTTTTGCATGTTCTGAGGGTTGCCCTCCGCATCTTTGAGTCCGGATGCTTCTGCTAATCCGACGAAGGTGCTGATTCCATCAAATAGCAGGGTGAAGGTAAACACAAAAATCACAGGCAGGTAGCTGTAGCGCAAGGAGCCGATTAGGTCAGCTTTTCCCACCAAGCTGAAGTCTGGCCAAGCGAAAATTCCGGTGTAATTGACGAGTGTAGCCACTCCGCCAGAAATCTCCGTGGTATCTCCCCACCAGCGGCCAATGGGCCAGGCCAATAGGGTAGTGAAGGCAATGCCAAAAAGGAGTGCGCCTGGTACTTTTCGTAAGGTCAGGGCACCTGTAAAGAGCAGGCCGGCAAGAAAAGTGAGCGTTGCCGGATCCTTGAATGAGGCCATGCTCACCAAAGTGGCAGGATTGGCTACGATAAAATGGGCGTTTTGAAATCCGATAAAGCAGATGAATAACCCAATGCCGGCAGATACTGCATGGCGCAGAGAACTGGGAATGGCACGGATGATTTTTTCTCGGGTATTGAAGAGGGAAAGAAAGAGAAACAAGATGCCTGACCAGAATACAGCGCCCAAGGCTTCTTCAATGGTTAAGCCAAATCCCAATACGGCAGTGTAGGCAAAAAAGGCATTGATGCCCATTCCTGGAGCGACTACAATCGGATTTTTGGCATAGAGCCCCATCATCAAACTCCCGAAGGAAGACACCAAGATGGTGGCGGTGACCACTGCGGAGAAGGGCATTCCCGTCACTGAAAGGATCGCTGGATTGACGATGATGATGTAAAAACAGGCTAAAAAGGTACTGACCCCTGCGAGGATTTCGGTTTTGGTGCTCGGCTTCATGGCCTCAAAATAGTTAAAGCCATCCGAGATAAAAAAAGAAATAGGATAATCAGTCCACGGTCGACGGTCCACAGACGACAGCAAGTTGGAATTCAAATCAAGAAATTAGTTCACAACAAGTGCTAGGTATCTACAATCTGCAGTGGACTATCGACTGCCTGTGTACCGAGGTATATCGACCGTTGACTAAAAAATAAGTTACTGAAAATTGAGCAAAATAGTAACCCCTTTGCGACGAAGGGATTCAATAGCATTTTGAATTTCGGGCGAGTTTTTATCTGCCAGGTAGAGGTTGTTGATGCCGTGTGAGAAGCGAATCTCAGGAGCAAACTTGAAATACTTGAAGTAAAATTCAAATCCCATCCCTGCTTCCACGGTAAAGTCACGTCCGGCAGTCACGATGGGGTCCAGGTTAATCTCTTCTTGGGCTTTGGTATTGAATAGGTAACTTCCGCCAGCCACAAAGAACATTCGGGTATTGTTGAAGCGCATGGATCGGTACTTAAAGACTACGGGGAGTTCCACCATAGTCGCTTCATTGACCAGTTCTTCGCTCCGGTAGCCTAGGCTGGGAATGGCAGTATTGTCAGGGCCAGTTGGAGTGGATGCCGAAGTGCCGTCGAAATAGTTGACATCCACCTTGTACTCATAAAACCCAATTTTAGGGGTAAAAATTAGGTTCACCTGATCGTGAAAGCGCAGGATTCCAATAAAACCCAAAGAAAACCCTGGGGTGAACTTGGGGAAAATGGAATGGATGGCATTGTTGGCAGGAACCGCTGGATTTAAAAATTCCGGAGAATAGCGGAGCTGGTAGCTCGCCGTATGCATGCCTAGGAAAAACCCGTAGGAAGTGAATTTATCGTCCGAGCCCGAATTGTTAGTCAATCCAAAATACCCTTGGGCATTGCTTTTGGCCACTACACACCCTAACAGGAGGCTGAGGACAATTATTTTTGCCCTACGTAGATGGAACTGATGCCAAAAGTGAGTGGTTTGCATACGGTGCTTTGAAAGCCTACTTTTTTTAATACTGCTAGAAAATCTTCCCCATCAGGAAAGGCCGCTACGGACTCTGGAAGGTAAGTATAGGCAGAATTGTCTTTGGATACAATTTTCCCGATTTGTGGAAGAATCACGTTTGAATAAAATCCGTAGGCTTGTTTCATGGGAAATGCCTTCGGTTTACTAAATTCAAGAATGACGGTTTTTCCTCCAGGCTTCAGCACACGGTACATGTCTGCTAGTCCTTTTTCCAGATTTTCAAAGTTCCTAACTCCAAAAGAAACGATGACGGCATCGAATTTATTGTCTTCAAACAGGAGACCTTCCGAGTCGCCCAACAACATTTCAATTTTATCTTGAAGGCCTCGCTTGACCATTTTTTTACGTCCTTCGGATAGCATGCCCTCCGAAATGTCCACCCCGATGATTTTATCTGGGTTTAGAGCCAGCGCTTCGATCGCAAAATCTCCTGTTCCGGTTGCGATGTCTAGGATCAATTTGGGAGCGTCTTTTTTTAGCTGGCGAACTGCCTTTTTTCTCCAAATGATGTCAATTCCCAAGCTGAGCACATGATTCAGTAAATCGTATTTGGGGCTGATGCTGTTAAACATTTCAGCTACCTGCGCCTTTTTCGGGTCTTGCTTATCTTTGTAGGGAACGACGGACATGTGAATTTTACTTTGGTGAGGCAATATTACGATACAAACCCGAGGAATCGAAAATTGTTGTCCTGCTTTGGCCAAGATGCTTCCAAAATAAAAGCCTACTTTTGTGTCCAAGAATTGAATTATGATCCGAAAAGCAACCTTTTTAGTCAGTAACAGTGACCTCACGAAGTGTCCCAAACCGGATCGGGCAGAAATTGCCTTTATCGGGCGTTCCAATGTCGGAAAGAGTTCCTTGATCAACATGCTCACTGGGGTGAAGGAACTGGCAAAGACCTCCCAGAAACCAGGTAAGACCCAGCTGATCAATCACTTCACTATTGACGACCGCTGGTACCTGGTAGATTTGCCTGGCTATGGATTTGCCAAAGTCAGCAAGGACAAGAAGGTGAAGTGGGAGAAAATGATTAGCGACTACCTTACCACACGCACCAATCTTTGTGGGGTGTTTGTCTTGATTGATAGCCGCCTAGAACCTCAAACCATCGATTTGGAATTTCTAAACTGGTGTGGAGAAGAAGACGTTCCTTTTGTGGTTGCCTTTACCAAAGCAGACAAGCAATCCAAGACACAAACCGACCGGAACGTCAAGATGTTTTTGAACAAACTGGTAGAAATTTTCGGGGATACCCCAGATTACTTTGTCACCTCGGCCGAGAAAGGGCAAGGGAAAGAAGCAGTAGTTAAGTACCTAGCGGACTTGGTTGCTGAATTTGAATCTCAGCGTTGAACTCGGTAGAATCGTTTATATTTGTTCCCGAAAGAATTAATCCCCTATGAATTTTAAAGACATTGCATCCGTTGCTGGAAAGCCAGGGTTATACAAAATCATCAAGCCTACCCGATCAGGGGTGATTTTGGAAGCATTAGATGAAAAAAAATCCAAATTGGTAGCCGGTATGTCCATGCGGGTTTCGGTATTGAGTGATATTTCGATTTACACGCTCACTGAAGAAGGGGCAGAACCTTTGGAGTCGGTGATGAAAAAAATCGAAGCTAACTACAAGGGTGATACAGGCGTAGATGCCAATGCCTCCGATGCCGAGTTGCGGGCATTCTTAAAATCTGTGCTACCCGAATTTGATCAGGACCGCGTGTACGTGTCCGATATCAAAAAGCTCAACGCCTGGTACCTGCTTATCCACAAGAATTGCCCTGAGGTGTTTCAGGAAAGCACTGCTACCGAAAAAGAAGCTTAATTTACAGCCCCGTTTCTACGGGGCTTTTTTTATCTTGTATCATGAATTCCCTGACCGAAGAAACTTACGCGCTAGTCACCCAGGAGCTGTCACTTCCAGCTCCTCAGGAGGGGTTTGACGAAGCCAAAGCGGTATTGCTACTCACTCAAGCTGTGCGCCAGCTCCTAGATCAAAACTTGGAAAGGCTTCTTCAAATTTGCTATCGGATAGATTTGTCAGAAAATCTGCTCAAAAAAATCCTTGCTGAATCTCCCCCGGAGCAGCTGGCCTCAGATCTAGCGCAAGCCCTGTGGGACCGGCAGAAACAAAAAATCGTCCTCAGAAAACGCTACTCGGGAACGGAGGGCTCCGAGTAAGTCAGAGGTCACTTTTTTACCTCCGAGGGATTGCGTATGTTTCGTTCAAATCTCTTTTTTATGGCAAATCCCATTTGGATCATGACCTCCGCCTTTGATCAACTCAGTTTGGAGGAGACGATCGACAAGGCACTTCAAATTGGCGTTCAAGGCTTGGATCTCTGCGTTTTCCGAAAGGATGGCACCCGCAATGACTTTGTAGCCACTCATTTGGATTACCAGAACTTCGGTACAGCAGAAGCCCAGCGACTTCTAGAAAAATTTAATCAGGCTTCTCTTCGACTTTCCTTGGGAGCCTTTGAAAACCTGATTGGCGGCGACCCCGTCCAGCGCGTCCACAATCAAAATCACCTACTCCGCTTGATTCGTATGGCCTACTTGCTTGGTGGCGATGAAAATGACATCACGGTGGGCACCTTTGTGGGCTACAACCATGAGTTAGGCAATCAGGAGGGAGGATTTGAGAAAAATTTGTTGGAATACCAGCGGATTTTTGGCCCGATCATTCGCTATGCGGCCAGTCTGGGGGTCACCGTGGTGTATGAAAATTGTCCCATGGAAGGCTGGAGGAGTTCGGGATTTACCGGCACCTTCAACAACCTGTCTGGGGTGCTGGCAGCGCGCAAATTGATGTATGAGCTGGTTCCCGAAAAAAATCACGGAGAGATTTACGATCCTTCCCATGATGTATGGCAGCACACCGATCCACTAGCCGTGATCCAACATACCGAAATGGCCCGAGTACGGCGAATTCATGTCAAATCCACGCGAAACGTATCCGATCCCTTCTGGGGCAACATGTACCCCATGCAGCAAATTCGGGCCGACTGGGCAGAGAAATTAGGAATTACTTCTAGTAAAAATCCATGGGATCGCCACCATTACGAGGCTACGCTACCGGGCTTTGGTTTAGGGGATTCCATGGATTGGAGAGCCTTTGTAGGCTTAGTGCGGGAGAAAGGATTTACGGGACCTTTTGAGATTGAAAATGAAGCCCTTCTTTCCAAGCAAACGGGCAGCATGGGAGCCATTGTTCAGGGCTGTAAAGCTGCCGTGCAGAATTTGGCTCCGCTACTCTGGGAATTGACCGAGGAGGGATGGGTGTACCCTGAAGCAGCGCATCAACCCCTGAAAGACGTGGGCAGGAAGGATGTTCCGCTGATTACGATGGATCAGTTGTAGGGGAAAAATATTACCCTACCTGCTCCTCATAGCCCGTATCGGCTTGGAGTCCCTTGCCTTCTGCAGCGGCTACGGCAAGTTGATCACAGCGCTCATTTTCGGGGTGTCCTGCATGCCCTTTGAGCCAAAAAAACTTGGGCTTAAACTTGAGGTGGAGGGGTATGTACCGAAGCCAGAGGTCTGGATTTTTTTTGTCCTTAAACCCTTTTTTTTGCCAAGACCATAGCCATCCTTTTTCTATGGCATCCACCACGTATTTGCTGTCAGAATAGACCTGAACGGGGTATTCTGTCGTCTTGATTTCTTGAAGAGCGCGGATGACGGCCAGGAGTTCCATGCGGTTGTTGGTTGTCAATCGAAATCCCTCCGAAAGTTCCTTTCGGTGCTGTGCAAACTTTAAGACAGCCCCGTAGCCCCCTGGACCTGGGTTGCCTTTGGCTGCACCATCAGTGAAAATGACAATCATGCGACAAAGAAATCAAAAAAAGCGACTCCTAGTTTTTTCATCCGCCAGCTAATGGAAAGGCGTTGGTCTTGAAGATTTTTACAGCAATCGACAAGAGAATAATTCCAAATATGCGACGTAGGACGTCCACGCCTGTTTTGCCGAGTTTCCGTTCCAGCCAGGTGGTGCTTTTTAGCACGATAAACACAAAAATCAGGTTGAGTAGGATACCGATCGCAATATTGATCTGCTCAAACTCAGCCTTTAAGGTCAAGATGGTGGTTAGTGTACCCGCTCCAGCGATTAGTGGAAAGGCAATGGGCACGATAGAGGCACTGGTACTGGCAGTGGCTTCAGGGTCTGGCTTAAAGAGCTCTATCCCCAAAATCATCTCAGCACCGAGAGCGAAGATGATTAAGGCTCCTGCGATGGCAAAGTCTTCCACGCCAATTCCAAAAAGGGTGAGAATGGATTTTCCTACCAAAAGAAAAGTAATCATCAAGATACCAGCAACAATCGTTGCTTTTCCGGACTGAATATGACCTACTTTTTTTCGTAGGTTGATGATGATGGGAATGGATCCCAGGATATCAATGACAGAAAATAGGATGAGGGAAACCGAGAGAATTTGTTTGAAATCTACCATGCCGCAAAGGTAGGGAGATTTCGGAGAGTCGCGAAGGAATCGGGCAAATCCTTGTTTGGCCTAGAGCAGGCCTGCTCCGTCTTCCACTTCTTCTAGGGCTTGGCCTAGGAAGTCAATCAAGGGTTTCATCTGTTGGAATCCTTCCAGCGCAAAATGAATGAAAGCACCCGTACGTACCGCTTGGTCGGAGATGGGATGGGATACCGTGAAGCTTTTTAGTTTGAGGTACTCGATGTAGGGGTGAGTGGCTTCGTAATCTCGAGGGCAGGTTTTGAGCCTTTCTCCTTCCAGACTAGGGAATAGTTTTTTGAAGTTGGGGTTTTCCACAATCCGCTCCAAATCTGCTCCACTGAAGTCAATTTCTTTTCGGATTTTTTTGAGGGTATCTGCTTCAGGCATCCAAATTCCTCCTGCCAGAAATGAATTTCCAGGTTGAATTTGAAGGTAGTACCCCGGACCTGGGGATTTCTTACCTCCCGGGGAAAAGTAAACCCCGAAATTGGTTTTGTAGGGATTTTTGTTGGCAGAGAAGCGCACGTCCCGATTTTGTCGAAACAGGCAATCTTTGGCCTTGAACGAAGCCATGCTCGACTCCAATTCTACCATGGTTTTTAGGAGTACCTCCGTGTCGGCTACTAGGGACGCCTTGGTGTCCAAGTACCACTTTTTGTTGGCGTCCATCCAGTCTTTGTGGTTGTTTTCACTCAAGGCGGAAAGAAAATCTAAGTAGGGACGCATGGCGGATTGGTAAAAGGATATGATTCACTTGTAAAAGCACTAACTAACCTTTGTTGTTTTCAAAACAGCGAAGGTTTTAGACTAAATTCTACTTAGTTAGACCTTCGCGGTCTTGGAGATCTCAAAGGTCTGTCAACCTTTGCTGTTTATTTAATAGCGAAGGTTTGTATTTTTCTAATTTACTATTTAGACCTTCGAGGTCTGGAAGACCTCAAAGGTGGCCCGCAAAGGTCAGAAAACAGCGAAGGTTTTATTTTTAGCTCCAAGTTCGCTAAGAAAGCGCATCCCTACTCAGGGCCTGATAGTCTCACACGCACCTCATAAAGCGTAAATTGCTGATTAAAGACAAATCGTTTTCTAGAACAATAATCGTCGGGTCTTAGTAAAAAAATTTTCCTTTTATCGTTATCTAATTTAAGCCAATCCTCTTTCTTTAATTCGGAGGTGTATCTCGGATTTTGTTCTAGAATGTCAGCATGACGCATGTTTATTTTCGACAAACTGTCCTCTGGAAGCATCCAGTCGTGGATTAACATAATACTATGAAAATCTGGGGTAGACTTTACTATGGAGTACCTAGCAGTTTTTCTATAGGGGTCAATCTTACCCCAATTTGTGCAATCGTCCGCAATCAGAATAATGTAATCTGAGGGAGCTGGATTTGGAGCTAGCCAAATTGCAAGTACTAAAATTAGTTTCCACATGGTTTTGTTATGGCACTTAGAAGAGTGCCAAAAGGTCTAGATAATTCTTTTGCTAAAGTTTATTCAATCATCTGGCAAGATTAGGTCAATGTACATTTCATAGACTGTAAATTCTGAGTTCCAATCAAATCGTCTAGCAGAACAATAAGCTGATGGCAATAAAAAGTAAATTTTTTTATTAGCAGATCTCAATTTATACCAATCTTTCCAAGCTAACTCTGAGGAAAACAAGGGGTTTTTGGCTAAAATTTCAGGAAAGGATAGTGTCAGCTCTTCCAAACGTTCATTTTCTTCAATCCAAAAATGTTTAAGAAAAAAAAAGGGTGAATCGTCTTTTTTTCCAAGGCTAAATCGGCGTCCCTTGGAAGATTTTTGCAGTGATTCGTTGAATGGAGATTCCCATTCTTCCCAATTCCCACAATCGTCTACGATGATAAATAGACTATCTTTTTCCACTTGGGAAAAAGTAAGCCGTAGTGCCAAAATAAAAATTAATTGGTACATCCTTTTGTCAGTAAGTCTTTTAAATCTCTTATGTCTCGTTGGTAATTTGGAAATTTAGACGAATCTTTAAAATTCTCGTAAGCCTTAGTTCCATCCATTCCGCCCCAAAATAGATTTTCATAAAAATCTACCGAAACTCCTTTGGGATAAGCCCAAGTTACATGATCATTAAACTTCTTAAATTCGTCTGGAAAATGAGTTTGATGAAGAAGCATCAGTTCCCTACCCATAGTTGGCATTAGCATCTCCGCCATATACGAGTGATGAGCGTCCTGGCCACTGCCATACAGTTTGTCAAAGGCATCGAGATTAGCTGGAAAATTTGGCAAGGGGGTGATGCCCCCATTCTCCAAGGCTCGCCAGATTTCCACATGAACCAACTCGTGGAAAATGCTTTTGGCAAAAGCCAAAGAGCTCCATAAAGCTTTCGCATCCTTATTGATCACTGTCGTAAATGTACCATCCGCATTTCTTTTAGAAGTTCCGTTGGATGGCTTTCCATCAATTCCTTTTGTTGTTTCTCCTAACATCAAGGTTACAGGAGAGTTTTGGCCTTTCGTTTTTGTAAATTCAGCAATGCTACTCACAAATTCAGAGAGCGCCAATTTGTCCACAATGCAACTGAGTCGAGGATCATCTGTGATGGAGCTGTCGATATAGATGCGCAGCATGGGTAGCGGCACATCCGGAGGGTTGTAGCTCCCCAAAGCCCCTCCTCCACTAGGGAAGAAGTCCCCGGGTAGATAAGCGTAATTTCCTCCAGCTCCTGAACCCATCCCCTGCGGGCCCCCGACGGCACAGGAATAGCTGCGGGTCGGGGAGAGGGCTTGGACTACCCAAGTATTGGTCTCCTTGATATAACTGATTTGATGCCAATCTGTAGTGGTTACCGAACAG
>JBJOOF010000172.1:0-3952 GCA_046051425.1 Bacteroidota bacterium | reverse complement strand
TACGGAGGAGAGGTATTGCCATCGACCATCAGAGAGTATGGTCGTGCAAATCTGGACCAGATCGATTTGCATCAAGATTTGCTGAAAGAAATGACCCATGGCTCTCAAGTATGGATGTCTCATGGAGACACCATCAAGGAGGTTCCAGCGGGATTTGAAGTAATCGCAAGTACCGAATCTGTCCGTGTAGCGGCATTTAAGGTGCAGGGAGAGTCTACCTACGGGATCCAGTTTCACCCTGAAGTAACCCATTCCCTAGAAGGCAAAAACCTAATTCGAAATTTTGTAGTGGGAATCTGCGGATGTAGCCAGGATTGGACCTCCGACACCTTTATTGATTCCACTGTTGCGGATTTGAAGAAAAGAATTGGAGCAGATAAAGTGGTGATGGGCCTTTCTGGAGGAGTAGATTCCTCTGTGGCAGCCACATTGATTCATAGAGCCATTGGAGATCAGTTGACCTGCGTGTTTGTAGACAATGGCTTGTTGCGAAAGAACGAATACGAGGAGGTATTGGATTCTTACAAGCACCTAGGTTTGAATGTGATTGGTGTAGATTCCAAGCAGCGATTTTACGATGCCCTGGCAGGATTGACTGACCCTGAAGCGAAAAGAAAGGCCATTGGCCGTGTATTTATTGAAGTTTTTGACGACGAAGCACACAAAATCGATGGCGTAAAGTGGCTTGGCCAAGGCACCATCTATCCGGACGTGATTGAGTCCGTTTCGGTCAAAGGTCCTTCGGCCACTATCAAGTCTCACCACAACGTGGGCGGTCTTCCAGATTTTATGAAGCTATCCGTAGTGGAGCCGCTGAATACCTTGTTTAAGGACGAGGTTAGAGAAGTGGGTCGTGCGCTTGAGATTCCAGAAAAAATTATTGGCAGACATCCTTTCCCTGGGCCAGGACTAGCTATCCGAATTTTGGGGGACATCACCGAAGAGAAAGTGAAGACCCTACAGGAAGTAGATTACATCTTTATTCAAGGATTGAAGGATCATGGTTTGTACGATCAGGTCTGGCAGGCAGGCGCTATCTTGCTTCCTATCCAATCAGTAGGGGTGATGGGAGACGAACGTACCTACGAAAAGGTAGTGGCGCTTCGTGCTGTAGGTTCCGTTGATGGGATGACTGCAGACTGGATTCACTTGCCTTATGAATTCCTTGCCAAGATGTCCAACGACATCATCAATCGCGTGAAGGGAGTCAACCGCGTCGTGTACGATATTTCCTCCAAGCCACCGGCAACTATTGAGTGGGAGTAAATTGTTGGCTAACTGTTGACGGTCGACTGTCCACAGCTTATTTGTTGTGACTTCAAGGCTTCTTCTGGATGTTCAGTGGTTACCTGTCGGAGAAAAACAAAAGCAAAAAAGAAACACATTTCATAAAAAAACCGAGCTGTACGCTTCAGCTCGGTTTTTTAGTTTATGGGGTAATTCACTCTTTGAATTCCAATCTCAGGAAACTCAGGATTTTTTCGGTTTCACCAGCTGCTTCGGCGCTTTCTTTTTGAGGTAGTTGATAAATTCGGTGTAGGCCTCGTGCTCGTGATTGGAAACCGAGATCGAATTTCTGTCCTGAAATGCCACCGTGACCTGTTTGAATTCCCGTTTATTGGCAAGGACGGTTTCCTCTTCCCAAGCTAAAATCTCAGTGACCGGATAGACTTTGGTACTGCCACGCAGGGGAAGTTTGATCACTACGTTTTCTTTTCCTGCGGATATAAATCGCCATCCAGCCATCATTTTGACTAAAAGCATCAAAAGCACGAGGGTGATCAGGGAGCTTGCAACCAAGTAAAACCACAAGTCATAACTTCTGCTGTAGGTAAAATCTCGAAGAATAAGTACCAGTCCTAGCAGCAAAAAAAATAGTACGGCTCCTAAAGAGATGTAGGTCGATAGTTTGGGTTTAAGCAGGATCATGGGTCTGGGAAAGGGTGGTTAGCGTGGCTTGTGCAAAAGTCTCCAAATCTTGGAAGAAAACGAAGAAGAGGGCTTCAATTTCTTCTTCTTTTTCACGGAGCACCTGGGTAGCTTCATTCATTTTGGAGTCAAAGGTGGCTCTGCGGGTCAATCCATCCAAGGCTTGCTGAATGCCTGCGAGATTTCGGTAAGCATACAACCAATTTTGCTGCTCCATCCAATAAAGCATGCGTAAAAAGGAGGGAGGGAGCTGAACTGGGGAGGATTGAAGTATTTTATAAATTTGCAGACTGTAGGTTTCTAGGGGAAGGGATTTGTATTTGCCCCAATTTTTGGCCAGGAAGTAATCGAAAAACACATCGCTGATCACCCGTGCATAATGTCCGAATCGGGACCTCAGATGAGTTTGTACCTCCTTGACTAGGGGGTGGGAATCCGTGAAGGCATCGATGGCTCGGTGGAGGTGTATGCCGACTTGAATTTTTTTTGGGTAATTTTCAATCTCTTTTCCCCGAATAAAGTCCGCGATGAAATTGCCAATCAAGATTTCATCCTGGTCAAACGATAAATAAGCATGTGCAAGAAAATTCATTCGCAGGGGCTAAAGAGCAAAAACACTCGGACTAGGAGCGTGTTACTAGGCTAAAGTACATCAATTCATGCGTAATTCCCTCGACGAACTCAAGCAAGGTCTGAAGCTACTCAAACTAGAGTGGCAGGAAGATTTGGCTCAGTACAAGAAAAAGTTTCTCCATACTTCAGTGGCCGACAAAAAAAAGGAGGGCATTACCTGGCATCCAATTTTACTTAAAAAGACGAAGATTGGGATGGGGGAGCGGCTCATCATCGAGGTGGAGCGGACGGATACGCAGTACCCGTCTTCCTTTTCCTCGGGTAAGTCAGTTACTTTTTTTTCTACGCAGGATGGATACCATAGCCCTGAGTTTCGGGTCAATGGGGTAGTTAATCAAGCCAAAAAAGATACGTTGACCGTCACTCTTCAGGCCGATGAGGTGCCCGATTGGATGGAGTCGGGGAGGCTAGGAGTGGATTTATTGTTTGATGAGGCCAGTTACCGGGAAATGGAGTCTGCCTTGAAAAAAGTGATGGCTGCCGAGCATCCTCAAGTCCTCCGATTTAGAGACTTGGTGTATGGCGAAGCCAGTCCTCAATTTAAATCAGCCCCTGAACTTACCTTTCCTAATTTAAATTACAGTCAGGTTCTCGCCTGTCAAAAGGTGGAGGAAGCACAAGATTTTGCGGTGATCCATGGCCCTCCAGGCACTGGCAAAACCACCACCTTATTGGCGGCCATTGAACGTGCCGTCAGCGGCAATCAGCGGGTGCTTGTCTGCGCCCCTAGCAATGCAGCGGTAGATCTGCTGGTGGAAAAATTGGTGGACCGAGGGATTGGAACGCTTCGCATTGGGCATCCAGCGCGTGTGGAGGAAAAGATCCTCAATCAGACGCTCGATGCGAAGATTGCCTTGCATGAAAGCTACCGAGATCTACGGAAATTGAGAAAAGAAACAGAGAGCTACCTGCAGCTAGCCAAACAGTACAAGCGAAATTTTGGTCCAGAGGAACGGGCGCAGCGCAAGTTGATGTACCAGGAGGTCAGTCGAATTCGGGAGGCTGCTGAGCACTTGGAAGAGTACATTCGAACGGATGTTTTTCAGAGAACGCAGGTGTTTGCCTCCACGCTAGTGGGTGCAGGTTCGCATGCGCTCAAAGGCATGCAATTTGACCTGGTTTGTATCGATGAAGCTGCCCAAGGCTTGGAGGCGGCAACTTGGATTCCGATTTTGAAGGCTAAGCGTGTGGTTTTTGCTGGGGATCACTGCCAATTGCCTCCGACTATCAAGTCTTTCGAAGCTGCTCATCAAGGCTTGGCTACCACCTTATTTGAAAAGGTGATTCAGCGGCATTCCAGTGCTGCGCAACTGTTGCAAGTGCAGTACCGCATGCCAGAAGTGATCATGGGGTTTTCGAATACACAGTTTTACGAAGGCAAACTCGAGGC
>JBJOOF010000171.1:0-4359 GCA_046051425.1 Bacteroidota bacterium | reverse complement strand
AAGGGGCGAAGGCCCCTTTTTTTTAGAATAAACTAGCCTGCACAGCTTGAGGCTTTGTGGCTTGAATGGTTCCTTTGAGCATGTCCTGCATCAATTTCAAATATCCGCGTTGCCAAGCTTCAGGACTAACTTTTGTTTCCTTGCCTTCAAAAGAGATAGGTCCTTCCATTTTTTCAAAGCCTAAGGCCATGCTCCATACCGTATAAAAGGTAATTTCTGGTTGCAATTCAGGACGGATGCTTCCATCTTTTATTCCTTGGGAAACCATTTGAATTCCCAATCTGGTGGGCTCTAGTTGCAATTCCAACAGTTTGTGAAAATGAATTGAATCTAGGATCAAGGGATTGATTTGCGATTTTAACTCTGGAGAAGTGTACTTTTTCATCAAATCCAAAAAGTGAATGATGGATTGGTAGTATACTGGGCGCTCCTTAGAAAAAGACCAGATGCGTTGAACCAAGTCAGTTAGCATCTCTAATCCATTTTTTCCTTTGGCGCGTAAGGACTCTCTAAACTCGTCTTTCAGTTGCTCAAAGGCTTTCTTGGTCAGCGCCATAAATAGGTCTTCCTTATTTTTGTAATAAAAATAGGTGAGGCCTTTACTGATTCCCGCTTTCTTGGCAACATCTTCCATGCGAGTAGACGCAAAACCTTGGGCAGTAAATAGGGCTACTGCAGCATCTAGAATGAGTTTTTCTTTATTTTTTTCGCCTGCCATTGCTTGTAAATTGGACCATGTTCTGAGTTCAAATGTATTAAATCCTAGTCAAAAAAAATAACATTTGACCGGAAGTCAAATGTTATTAAATCGTCACTTATTTTTGGATAGGACTTAGTCTTCTTTTTTTAGCTAAGCAAGGACTTCTACGATCACGTAGTTTTTCTTACCTTTTTGAACCAGCAAATACTTTCCTTGAAGTAGGGCATAAGAGACAGGGCCTTGTGGATCCTCTACTTTTTCTTTGTTGATACTCACACCCCCGCCAAGAATCATTTTCCGTGCCTCGCCCTTGGAAGGGAAGAGTTTGAAGTCCGTTTTTTCAGCCACCAAATCCAGCACATTTTCAAGATTTGAATAGACTTCCTGACTCAATTGAACTTGAGGAACTCCCTCGAAAACGGATAAAAAGGTACGTTCATCCAGAGAAGCCAAGTCTTCAGTAGAAGATTTTCCAAAAAGAATCTCAGAGGCTTTGAGGGCCATCTCGTATTCTTCGGAGCTATGGACCATAGCGGTCACTTCTTTGGCAATTTCTTTTTGCAAGAGGCGTAGGTGAGGAGCTTCTGCATGTTCCTTCTCCAATCCTTCAATAGTTGCCTGATCCAATATGGTGAAAATGCGAATGTATTTGCTTGCATCTTCATCGGATACATTCAACCAAAACTGGTAGAAGGCATAAGGGGAGGTTTTTTCAGGATCGAGCCAAACGGACCCGCCTTCTGTTTTGCCAAACTTGGTTCCATCCGCTTTGGTGATCAATGGAACAGTGAGTGCAAAAGCACTTCCGCCGCCCATTCGACGAATCAATTCTGTACCGGTGACAATATTTCCCCACTGATCAGAGCCTCCGAGTTGGATGCTGCAGTTCTGATTTTTCCAAAGATGGTAGAAATCGTATCCCTGAATCAATTGGTAACTAAACTCGGTAAATGAAAGCCCATTGCCATCTTCCAAACGTCTTTTTACCGAATCCTTGGACATCATGTAATTCACAGTGATGTGCTTACCTACATCACGAATGAAGTCCAAAAAAGTAAACTGGGACATCCAATCGTAATTATTCACCATAGCGGCTTTATTCGGTTGGTCTCCAGAAAAATCCAGGAATTTGGCAAGCTGATTTTGGATGCAAGCCACATTGTGATCTAGGGTTGCTTTGTCCAATAAATTTCGCTCTGCGGACTTGAAAGAAGGGTCTCCAATCATCCCTGTGGCTCCACCAACTAAGGCTACGGGCTGGTGTCCGGAGCGTTGGAAATGAAGTAGGGTCATTACCCCCACCAAGTGACCAATGTGTAAGGAATCCGCTGTGGGATCAAAACCCAGATAGGCAGAGGCCATTCCTTTGGAAAGGTGCTCTTCTAAATCTGGAGTCATGTCTTGGAGCATTCCTCTCCATTTCAGTTCTTGAATAAATGAATTCATGGTAAGCGGTTGGGGATTAGGCTACAAATATAAAGGCTTCAAAGTAGGAAGGAAATTATTGAAGCAATTCCAGAGCAGAACTAAAGCACTTTTGTAGTTTACTTTTTGGTGAACACAGTTCTGTGGTAAGGATAACGAAGCATCTTTTCACAAAATCAGGTAGGGCAAGGAGAAAAAAAGGTGCTTCTTTTCAGAAACACCTTTCTCTAGGTATTGAGCGATTAGGCTGTTCTTAATTTGATGATTTTAGTCGCATGCAGGAGTTTGACGATGGGATACGTTGGGTCAAATTCATACCATTTTACTGCAAAATTCGGTCGGTTGGGCAACTTGTGGTGGTTGTTTTGGAACAATTCACCCAACATCAACACATCCAATAGCAAGGAATTTTTGGACTCGTCATTGTTGTCAAAGTTGGCATAGCCGTACTTATGTCCACTCCAATTGACAATGGCACCATGAACAGGACCCATCAAAAAGTGGATAGGCAGTAGAAAATACATCCACCAATGAGTGCCTGCAAGTTCAAAATAGGAAATACACAGGAAATAGATGGCTACATACAATACCCCCCAAGCAATTCGGACGGTCATGTTATCTGCAAAGCGGTCAAATCTGTTCCAATCAGGGATATCCTTCGAAAATCGCTCTTCAGGCTTTAGTTTAAACCCGAAGTAGTCGTTGTAAATATTTTTAGTCTTCCACATCATTGAAAATAGATTTTCGGTGTGGTGTGGGCTATGCGGATCCTGCGGGGTATCCGAATAGGCATGGTGCATGCGGTGCAGGATGGCGTAAGCTCGAGGGGAGAGGTAAGAACTTCCTTGCCACAACCAAGTGAAAAAGTAGAAAAACTTTTCCCAGTACTTGTTCATCACAAACATTTGGTGTGCTGCATAGCGATGGAGAAAAAAACTCTGGCAAAAGAGTGAGAAATACCAATGCAGGAGAAAGAAGATAATAATGATCACTGGGATGGATTTTTAATGGTAAACAAAGATAGGAGAAGGCGCCGACTAAAAAGAAAAATTCCACCAATGGTTTCGATCCCTTTACCCTGATTTTTGTCAGTGAAGTAAGTTTTAGTGAGATTTTCACCTCAATTATTTAGTCAAAATAGTAAAATAAAAAATATAAAAATTAAAAAATGAATTAAAATGGCTATATTTTATCTATTAATTATTACAAAAAATGCGTTTTTATTTTTCTTCGCAAATCCATCTCTAGTTCCTCTTTTCAACTTCCATCTTAAAACGTCTAATCCATGAAAAACTCATCGTCAACCACATCCTTTCTCTCCAAAGTCCTTGTCGGAGGGATTTCTGTATTTTTAGCAGACTTTCTGCTGAGTGGAGTTCAGATCAGTAGCCTTCTGTCTGGGATCATCCTGGTGGTGGTCATCATTCTGATTAACTTCACCATTAAGCCATTAATCGTGCTTTTAACACTTCCAATAAGTTTGATCACGTTTGGACTGTTCTTGTTGGTCATCAATGCAGTCCTAGTTTTGCTTGCAGCGGAATTAACTCCTGGATTTACTGTAGATGGGTTTTGGTGGGCCATGGCTTTTGCCCTAATTCTTAGCGTCATCAACAGTGTTTTGGGGGTGAGTCTTGATTCAGGCAATTAAGTTTTCCTCCCCAACTCTTCGGTACGCTCTCAGGGTACCATCCCGCTGCTTCACATAGATCGTTCCACCTTTGCTCGGGTGGACGATCACCAGCAGGATGTATTTTTCTTCCTCATAAAGAGATTCTGGGTTAATGGTAACTACCTGGAGTTCCAAATCAGCTTTGGGAGAACAAAATTCTTGGTTGGCTCCCTCAATCATGTAGTGCTCCTCGTCTGGATCAATTCCAATCAGTTTGCGCTGATCAGAAACCCCGATTAGGATAAGTCCACCTGCCGAATTTGACATCGCAGATAGGGTCTTGGCTATTTTTTCCTGTGAACTAATTTGCTGCTTAAATTCAAGTTGTTCCCCTTCAACTTTAAGTAGCAATTGATTCACAAATTCTTGATCTATTTTTTTTGGAAACATTTTCTCCATAATTTTTCTTTAACAAATGGAATTCCTCCATATTCGTCTATGGGCCTAGCCCAAACTTGTATTTCCTAAATCTACCACTGATGAGCTTTACCAACCCAGGATTTGACCCAGAAACAATTGCTCAACTCAAAGCAGAGTTGAAAGAAACCGGATTACCTTTCAA
>JBJOOF010000170.1:0-39476 GCA_046051425.1 Bacteroidota bacterium | reverse complement strand
GAAACTAATTCCAAATTGCTCAAAGCTCCCCTTCATCATCTCATGGTAATGATCCACTACCTGCTGCGGCGTCTTTCCTTCTTTCGCTGCCTTGATCGTAATCGCTACGCCATGCTCATCGGAGCCACAGATGTAGGCGACATCCCTTCCTTTGGACCGCAAGTATCGAACATAAATATCTGAAGGAATATAGCAGCCGGCCAGGTGACCAATATGAAGTGGTCCATTTGCATAGGGCAATGCTGAAGTAACGGTATAGCGTTTAAATTTGGTGTCGCTCATGGGGGTGTCGTATCGCGTCTAGAAAAAATAAGTCCTTTTTCTAAAACTAGATGACAAAGATAGAAAATTCAAGGGAAGCCTGTAACCCAATAGCGCTATAAAATCGGTTCAAGGGCAATTCCCTATTGATTCGGAATCCAGTCAAAAAAATGAATGCATAATTCACCTCAACCCGCAAATTCTTGAGCCTTAACCCTTATTTTTACCTTAGAAATTTTAGCCTTCCATGACTCACTCTGAAGCCGCACAGCGTATCCAAGAACTTTCCCAGCAACTTAATTACCACAACCAGCTGTACTACCAGGAAAGCCGAACAGAAATTTCTGATTACGATTTTGATCAGCTTTTGGAGGAGTTAATTCGCTTGGAAAAAGCATTTCCCGACCTGCTTCAATCCGATAGTCCCAGCCAACGCGTGGGAGGAACCATCACAAAGGAATTTCAAACCGTTGCCCACGAATACCGAATGCTTTCCTTGGGCAATACCTACACCACAGAAGAATTAAGTGCCTTTGACGAACGCGTTGTCAAAGGTTTGGGCCATCCCAACTACGAATATTTTTGCGAATTGAAGTTTGACGGAGTTGCGATCTCCTTGGTCTACGAAGAAGGACAGTTGGTGCGTGCCGTCACTCGCGGCGATGGCACCAAAGGAGACGATGTCACTGCCAATGTGAAAACCATTCGAAATATTCCTTTATCGCTACCCTACCCAAATGTTCCTAGCAAATTCGAGGTTCGTGGAGAAATTTTTCTCCCCTTAAAAGAATTTGAAAAACTGAATGCCGATCGGGAAGCCAAAGGGGAAGCCTTGCTGGCCAACCCTCGAAATGCCGCCTCCGGTACCCTCAAAATGCAGGACAGCAGCGTGGTGGCCAAGCGTCGACTGAATTGCTATTTCTACCAACTCTTGGGTGATGACCTAGGCGTAGATCAACACGATCAAGCCATTCACTTACTAGAAAGCTGGGACTTCAACGTCTCTCCCACCTACCTAAAAGCAAAAACCATCGAAGAGGTCTTCGGGTACATCGCGTCTTGGAAGGAAAAGCGCTTTGAACTTCCCTTGGACACCGATGGGGTAGTGATCAAAATCAACGACTACCAGCAGCGGGAAGAACTAGGTTTTACGGCAAAAAATCCTCGCTGGGCCATCGCCTACAAATACAAAGCAGAAAGTGCGGAAACAGAGTTGCTCTCCATCACCTATCAAGTAGGGCGAACGGGAGCAATTACCCCTGTTGCCAATCTTGCCCCAGTATTGCTTGCCGGCACCACGGTCAAGCGGGCCTCCTTACACAATGCGAATGAAATCGAACGATTGGATATCCACGAAGGAGATTTTGTATGGGTAGAAAAAGGCGGGGAAATTATTCCAAAAATCACAGCCGTTAATCACGAAAAGCGAAGATCCGGCGCATTGTCCATCACCTACATCAGCCACTGTCCGGAATGCGGTAGTGCCTTGGAACGGAAAGAAGGGGAAGCCAAGCATTATTGCCCCAATGCGGCTGCTTGCCCTCCACAGATCCTGGGCCGAATCGAACATTTTGTCAGCAAGCGGGCCATGGACATTGACTCCATGGGAACGGAGCGAATTCGCGCGCTGATTGACCAAGGATTTATTCGAAACTATGCCGACATCTACAGCCTCGACACCAAGCAAAGTGAATTGCTAGGGCTAGAGATGAGTCAGGATCAATACGAACGGGAAGTCAATGGACTGCTCTACATCTCCTTAGACAAAGTATTGTTTGCACTGACAGAGGGAATTTCCCTGAAGCAAACCCAAGACTTCCTACTTGAAAATACCCATCTCCCCCTTCGGGATCGAATCCGTGCTTTTCAAACCCAACTGAAAGTTTGGAAGAAAAAAGTACCTTCCAACGTCGGGATGGTGGACTTCTTACTTCAAAACCTAGCTACTCATGCCGACTTAATGAAGGTGGAAGATTACATTCCCGTGGCTGTGGTCTTGGAGATATTCTTGGGAAGACGCGTGGAATTTGAGCAGATCTTGGAAGCGAGCAAAAAGCATGGCACCATCCACACCATCCTGCTTGAACTCCAACTCAACTTGCCGGACGAACTTCAAGAGCGTATCAAAAAACTAAAAGCGAATACCTTCCAGGAAGGCGTCATCACGAACATGATGGAAGGGATATTTGCCTCCAAATCCCAGGATTTTGACAAGGTGCTTTTTGCCCTAGGCATTCGAAACATCGGCGAAAATACCGCACAGCTACTAGCCAAGCATTTTGGGAATTTGGAGAAACTTCAAGCGGCCACTGGGGAAGAATTGTTGGAAATCAATGGAGTGGGAGAAACCTTGGTGCAGAGTCTTCAAGAATTCTTTGCCCAACCAGAAAACCTTGAAATCATTGCCCAAATGAAAGCCCAGGGGCTGAATTTTGAAATGCAGGGTGGAGAAATTGTGGCGCTCGGCAATGCACTTGAAGGGAAAAGAATCTTGGCCTCTGGCAAATTGAACCACTTCAAGCGGGATGAGATTGTCACTTTCGTACAGGCCCATGGAGGGCAGTACCTGAGTTCGGTTTCCAAAAACCTAGACTTCATCATCGAAGGAGAAGAAATGGGACCAAGCAAAAAAGAAAAAGCCCAGAAGTTGGGTATTCCTTTGCTTTCAGAAGAAGAGTTTTTGAAACTGGTACAGTCCTAATTCCAAAAAAAGTAAGAAGTAGAGATCCTGAGGGTACTGAGGAATGTACCTTAAACTCGGCTTACAAGCACCTTGTCAATTCGCTGCCCATCCTTGTCCACCACCTCAAGTCGGAGGTTTTCGACAACCACGGTATCTCCTACATTCGGGATATAGCCACTTTGATGAAGGATCAAACCTGCCAAGGTGGTGAAACTTTTGTTCTGATAGGATATTTCAAAATCGAAGTATTTTTCGAAATCAATCAAGGAATACTGTCCATCGATCAACCAAGAACCATCTTCCCGTTCCACAATTTGGTAATCGGTCTGATCCATTTCTGTGGACTCTCCTACCAACGCGTCCACCACATCATCCATGGTCACCATACCTACCGTAACTCCATACTCATCGATGACCAAGCCGTAATGAAGGCGATGGGCTTTAAAAGATTCCAAGGCTTGGTAGGCAAACATGCTCTCGTTCAAAAAAAGTGGAGCCTTCGCGATTTTTTTCAGATCGAAGCCTTCCTGTAGAATTGGGTCAAAAAGATCCTTCACCAACACCATTCCGATAATTTGATCCAGATCACCCTCTTTGCAAAGGGGATATGCCGAATGCTTTTCTGCACTGATTTTATTTCTGACCACCTCTTCGGTATCCGTGGCATTAAAAAAGACCAACTCATTTCGGTGCGTGAGCAGGGTGTTGATCCGGCGATCGCCCAACTCAAACACGCGCTCCACGATATCTTGTTCGATATCCATGATTTCTCCACCCTCCGCACTTTCTTTGATGAGGGCCTTCAATTCTTCCTCAGAAATTTTGCTGTCAGAAGTTCGCTTGATCTGAAAAACCCAGAGTAAAAAATCATTGGAGACTGTCAAAAGCCAAACAAATGGACTGGTCAACTTGGATAGCCAGACCATGGGTTTGGCCACGCGCAATGCAATCTGCTCCGGAAAGGTCATCCCTAATCTTTTGGGAAACAACTCACCCAGCACAATGGAAAGGTAAGTAATCGCTACTACGACCAAGCCAACTGCCAGGGAATTCGCATAAGGCTGTAAAAATGGAACCTGTTGCAACAGGGATTCCAGATCATCCGTGATATTTTTACCCCCATATACCCCCAGTAAAACACCAATGAGCGTGATGCCTATTTGCACCGTAGACATGAATTTGGTGGGATTCTCTGAAAGGGCTAAGGCCTCCTTAGCTCCCAACTTCCGCTGCTTTTTCAGACTTTCTAACTTGAACTTTCTCGAAGAAACAAGGGATAATTCTGCCATGGCAAAAACGCCATTCAAGAGGACTAGAAAAAGAATGATTAAAATTTCCACAGAAATAAAAAGAGACTTTAGGGTATAAATTTAACTTAAAATACTTCTTATTTCACTTGTTTACCAATTTTCAAAAGATTTAGGAACCTTGGCCTTGGTAAGGGTGAACCTTCCCACACTTCAAAGCCCCTGTTTCTTGTTCAGTAAAGTCTCCAAACAAGACGCATTATTTCAAGTTATAGCGGTTGAAGTTCATAACCAATCGTTGCCCCATTTACTCATTCCCTTTTTACTAAAAACCCCGCCAAGACTGTATATTTGTCTTCGGCCATAAAAAATCCCCATGAACGCATTCAAAGGTACCGGAGTCGCATTAGTAACCCCTTTTCTTGAGGATCAACAGGTGGACTTCCCAAGTCTAGAGCGCCTGATCAATCAAGTCATTGCTGGAGGAGTAGACTACCTGGTAGCGCTAGGCACCACCGGAGAGTCTGCCACACTCACCTCTTCCGAAAAAGCAAAGGTCCTCAAAGCCTGTGTAGAGTACAACAAAGGGCGTGTTCCTTTGATGCTTGGACTTGGTGGAAATGCTACTCAGAAGCTAATAGACGAAATCGAACAAACTGACTTTTATGGCGTCGCAGGGATTTTATCGGTAAGCCCTTACTACAATAAACCTACACAGGAAGGAATCATTGCACATTACCGTGCCTTGGCGGATGCATCACCTGTTCCGCTAGTGCTCTACAATATTCCAGGACGAACCATGTCCAATATGACAGCAGCGACCACACTGGCCCTATCCCACCATCCCAATATCGTTGGTATCAAGGAAGCGAGTGGAAATCTGGAGCAATGCATGCAGATCGCTGCTTCCATGCCGAAAGACTTTTTACTTCTGTCTGGAGACGATCTCCTGACCAAACCCATCCAAAGCATTGGAGGAACTGGAGTAATCTCTGTCCTAGCCAATGCCATTCCCGCCACCTTCAAAACCCTTACCGAAGGGGAAGGTGTTTCTTCCCTCCAGGCGGCTTATTCGATATTGAAATTGAATGGATTGATGTACGAAGAAGGAAATCCAGTGGGAATAAAAAATCTTCTCCTACATCAAGGAGTCATTCAAACGGACCAAGTACGTTTACCACTCTTGCGTGCAAGCCAAGGTTTGAGTGAAAAAATTCGTTTGGCGACGCACCAGTAAGCTATGACCCCTTTATCCGTTGTACAACTCACCACTGCCATCCAGCAAGTACTTGAAAAAGAACTTGAACCTTTGGTATGGGTGGTGGGCGAACTAGCGGATTTCAGACAAGCACCTCAGGGACATGTGTACTTTGAGTTGGTAGAGAAACAAGGCAATCAGGTTCAAGCCAAGATTCGAGCAAACCTTTGGCAATTCACCTACCGTAGTGTCGCAGCCAAATTCGAAGCCGTTACAGGCACCTCCCTCAAAAACGGGATGAAGGTCCTGGCTCAAGTGAGCGTAACCTACCATCCGGTCTATGGACTCAGCCTCAACGTGAAGGACATCGATCCCTCCTTCTCTTTGGGGGAACGAGCGCGCATTCGTCAAGAAACGATTTCCAAACTCACTCAAGAAGGTAGAATCGGTCACAATGCACGATTGCCACTGCCCTTAGTCATACAGCGGATTGCCATTATTTCCAGTGCTACGGCAGCAGGCTACGGGGATTTTATCAACCAGCTAGCAGGAAATCCACAAGGCTACCAGGTATACCACCAACTTTTCCCTTCCCTGATGCAAGGCAACGAAGCGGTAGATAGCCTACTTTCTGCCTTGGATCAAGTTGCAGAGCAAGCAGAAAAACTTCAATTGGATGCCGTGGTCCTGATTCGTGGAGGAGGGGCTCAACTGGACTTGGATTGCTTTGACGATTACCGGCTTGCCCTCAGAATTGCAGACTTCTCCCTTCCCGTTCTCACGGGAATAGGACACGAGCGCGACGAAACCATCGCCGATTTAGTAGCACATACGCGTCTCAAAACACCCACTGCAGTAGCAGAATTTATTCTTTCCAGTTTTCGAGAATACGAGGAGAATTTGGCACTAGCCGCTCAACGATTGGATTGGATCACCCGTACCAAATTCAACGAAGAAGAACGGAAACTTCAGGCCTGCCGCTTGCGCATTCAGGGAGAAGGCAAGCAACTGCTTTCGCGAGAAGGAGAAAAAGCAAGAACTACTGCACTTCGAATCCAGCATGCTGTAAAAAATGACACTAAACAGGAGAAAAGTAAACTGGAACAGCGACAGGAACTATTGATAAAGAGCAGTCAGCGCTTTATCAAACTTCAACAGGATAGCCTACAAAGATTTGAAACTGTTAGCCGGCAACTGGACCCAAATGTCTTACTCCAAAAAGGATATACGCGCACCGAATCACAGGGTAAGCCGATACATCAGCTTAGCTTGGCTCCAGGGGACCAAATCCTTACCCACACTTCTACCCAAAAAATAAGTAGTACCATCCAAACCATTGAAAGCAAATGAAAGACTATACTTACACCCAAGCCATGCAACGATTGGAAGCAATTCTTGCTCAATTAGAAGAGGGGTCTGCCTCCGTGGACACCCTGTCAGAATTAGTCAAAGAAGCAGCGGAGCTTGTTGCCTTTTGCCGCGAAAAACTTCGGACTACCGAAGAGGAAGTACAAAAAGCCTTTGAAGGATTGTAATTCCACAATCCCGATTAAAAGGGGTTAAACGCTTGGAGCGTTTTCTATTACCTGCAAAAACTTCCGAGGAATGCTGACCAGCATGTTTTGGTAGATACCCGGAATGCGAATGAGAAAGTAGTCCTTATTCCCTTTTTCGATACACTCCCCTACCATATCCTCGAGCGATCCACCAATCACTTTCACTTTTTCACCTGGGCTGATTTCAGATCCATCCGTTTCGATAGATACACCTGTAGCCACTAGGCGTTGGATCGTTTCCACATCCTCATCCCGAATGGTAGCAGGCACTCCCGAAAAGTTGACAAATTTCACCGCACCCGGGGTCTGGAGACAATTCCAGAGGTTATTTCGATCGGTTTTGACGAATACATAGCCATTGAATAGGGCTTTTTGCACCTTCTTTTTTCGATCGGACCATTGCCGCAACACCTCCACCATCGGTAAAAAAACTTCCACCCCTGCCTCAACCAATCGTTCGGCAACTTTTTTCTCAGCGCGAGAAGTGGTGTACATTACGTACCATTTTAATTCCTGCATCTCTAGTGGGTCTATGGGGTCACAAATCTAAAAAAAGATATTCGTTAAAGGTATAAAAACGAAAAAACCCCTGGAACAGTATTCCAAGGGTTTGATCAAAAAAACCACCAACCTTAAAAAGTGATGTTTATTTTCTTTTAAGCCTAATAGTCAACTTATCGGTAAGCAAATACATCACTGGTACGAGTACTAACGTAATGATCGTCGCAAAGGTTAACCCAAATATTACAGTCCAGGCCATTGGTCCCCAGAAGGCCGCATTATCGCCTCCTACGTAGAACTGAGGGTCAAATTCACTCAATAAGGTTGCAAAATTAATGTTCATCCCAATCGCCAATGGAATCAATCCAAGTACCGTGGTGATCGCAGTCAAGAGTACTGGACGAAGACGAGTTTTACCTGCTTCCACAATACTATCGAAGGACGCTTGGATCGGAAGGATTGCTCCATCCTCAAGTCCCAATTCTTCGCGTTTTCTAACCCGTACCAGATCCGTGTAATCAATCAATACAATCGCATTGTTTACGACCACCCCAGCCAAGGAAATAATCCCGATACCGGTCATGATCACCACGAAATCCATATTGAAGATCACCAATCCCAAAAACACACCGATGGTACTAAAGAGAACCGAAGTCATGATGATAAATGGACTGACAACTGAGTTGAACTGCGCCACGATAATCAAGAAAATCAAGGAAATTGCAATTCCCAAGGCACGCAATAAGAAGGCCTGAGACTTCGCTTGCTCCTCTTGCTCACCAGTATATTTCACCGTGATTCCTTCAGGAACAGGATAAGATGCCATCGCTTCCTTGATTTGGCTATTGATCTCCGTAGGATTGTATCCATCAAGCACGTTGGAGAACATACTCACTACTTTTTCGGAGTCTTTTCTTTTCACTGATCCATAAGTAGAACCATACTGAATGTCAGCTACCGCAGAAATTGGAACTTCTCTTTTATCACCAAACTTGTCTCGGAAACCAATTTTCTTGTTCACAAGCGCATTGATGTCATAACGAGAATCTTCTTCTAGGCGCAACAAAATTGGGTAGTCGTCTTCTCCTTCTTTGTACTTGGAGATTTCAAGCCCAAACAATGAGGTACGCAACTCCTGAGCAATGCTGGAAGTAGACAAGCCAAATCGTCTTGCCTTTTCTCGATCAATACGTACCACTACCTCTGGACTACCCAAAGAAAGGTCTGTTTTCAATTCCTCCAAGCCTGGAATGGAATTGGATTCCAAGTAAGCCTTGGTCTCGTCCACATAGGCAATCAACTGCTCGTAATCTTCCCCTACAAATTCAATGTTTACAGGATTCCCCACTGGAGGACCATTTTGCTGCTTATCCACGGTAATCAATACACCAGGATACACTTTAGCCAAGTCACGAATCACCTCCATAGCTTCATTAGTATCAATCCCTTGACGATCGATGTAGTCCACAAAACCAATAGTGATTTTTGCCTTGTGAGGCGTAGACTGAAGGCTTGGACCCTGCGTAGGATCACCGGTACCTTCTCCCACTTGGGTGATGACCGATTCCATGATCCCTCCATAAGGCTCCAATTTAGTGATCATCTCATCCTCCATCTTATCCACAAAGGCATTGGTTGCCTCGATGCTTGTTCCAATCGGGAACTCAACGAATACGTTGACCAACTGAGGTTGATTGTCTGGGAAGAAAAGAACTTTTGGTGCTCGAATACCAAGCAGGATAATGGAGAAAATCAAAAGCAAAAAGGTTCCAATCAAAAACTTCATTGGATTTTTACCCTTCAAGGCAAAAGTAAGTAGCGATTCATAGCCATTTTCCAATTTGACCAAGTAGACAGCCTGAAACCAGCCCACTGCTTTTCTCAAATAGAACACATACGCCAGGATCAATACGGAAGTTACCACAGTAAGAGATCCTGTTGTATTCCAACCTGCGAGGTAACTTACAAGCCCCACTAGCGCGAATAAACCAGCCGCTCTTAAGGATGCCTTCTTAGGTTTATCTTGGGTCATGTCCTCAATCTTCATGTACATGGCTGTCATGACAGGATTGATGACCAAGGCCACAAACAAAGAGGCGGAAAGTACGATAATCAACGTGATGGGAAGGTATTTCATAAACTCACCTACCAGATCATCCCAAAAAGCTAGGGGTAGAAACGCCGCCAAAGTAGTCAGTGTAGAGGTAATGATCGGCCAAGCGACTTCTCCTACCCCTTCTTTAGCTGCTTGAATCCTTGGCTTGCCATCTTGCATGAGTCGGTAGATATTTTCCACTACCACGATGCCATTGTCCACCAACATACCCAAAGCAAGGATGAGCGAAAAGAGCACCATCAAGTTGAGCGTAATACCGAAGGAGTCGAGCACCAAGAAGGAAATAAACATGGACAAAGGAATCGCCGAACCCACAAAAAGTGCATTTCGGAAGCCCATGAAAAACATCAAAACCAAGACCACTAGGATAATTCCAAAAATGATGGAGTTTTCCAGGTCACTTACTTGAATACGCGTTTGCTTACTCTGGTCGTTGGTAATGGAAATCTCTAAATTCTCCGGGAATCGATTGGCCTTGGTGGTCTCAATGATTTCCTTGATTTTGTCCGCCGCATCAAGCAGGTTCTCACCGCTTCGCTTGGTCACGTTGATCGTGATTACAGGAAGGTTTTTGCTACGTGCATACGAAATTCTATCCTTAAACGTATCATTGATCTCGGCTACATCCCGGAGGTAAACGATCTTTTGCTGATCCGTCTTGACGATGAT
The DNA here is from genome assembly GCA_046051425.1 of Bacteroidota bacterium. Taxonomy (GTDB): domain Bacteria; phylum Bacteroidota; class Bacteroidia; order Cytophagales; family Cyclobacteriaceae; genus Algoriphagus. The sequence continues at coordinate 29,245 of JBJOOF010000170.1, read as the reverse complement.
ATTCATCAAATCCTCAGGATTAGTGAATTCTCCATCAATTCGGAGCGTACGCTCAAAGTCACCATTCTTGATGCTACCTCCTGAAATGGTCAGGTTTTCCGTTTGCACCGCACCAGCAATATCTCCAAAGTTCACTCCTGTCAATTCCATCTTGTAGGGATCCACATTGATTTGGATCTCTCGCTCGATGGTACCTGCAAGGTCTGCCTTGGAAATTTCCGGAAGCTTTTCGATGGCATCTTCCAAATATTCCCCATAACGTTTCAATTCCTGTTCCGAATAGGGACCAGAGATATTGACGTTCATGATTGGAAAATCGGAGGTATTGACTTCCAACACATTGGGCTCCTGATCGAGATCAGTGGGCAATTCACTTTTTGACTTGTCTACCGCATCCTTTACATCTTGGATGGCTTTGGCAAGTTCCACTCCAGGCGTAAATTCAACCACAATAGAAGAAAAATCCTGCACAGAAGTAGACTTGATATCCTTCACATTATTCAAGGACTTCAACTGTTTCTCAATAGGTCGCGTAATCAGGTTCTCCATATCCACAGGCGAGTTGCCCGGATAGGGAGTGCCTACATAGACCGTGGGGATAACGATTTCTGGAAAACTTTCCTTGGGCATGGTGCGGTAAGCACCCAAACCCAATACCGTAATGATGAGGGTCAGAATAATGACCGACGTAGAATTGTCCACGCTAAAGCTGGACAAACCAAACTCACGGATCGTTTTGGATTTTTGAGGGGTATCCATGGTTACTGCTTAGCTACGTTCACACTAAAATTATCACCCACTTCGCGGAAACCTTTGTCCACCAAAATTTCGGTACCTGTCAAGCCTTCCACGATTTCTGTTTGATCACCTGAGGTATAGCCACGCTTCACGTATTTTTTCTTAGCTAAGCCATTTTCCACCGCGAACAGGTAATCTCCCTTTGTGTCGGCAAGAATTAGGTGCGCAGGTACGATCACGCTTTCCAAATTGCTGTAATCCTGAATTTTCAAAACTGAAATCATATTCGGCTTCACCTCTGGAAGGTTGGGAAGGAAAACGTCTACCTTAAAAGTTCTATTGTTCGGGTTAATGATCGAACCGGTAGCAGAAACCTTAGTAATGATGGTTTTGTTGATCGATGGGAAGTTAATTTCTACCGAATCTCCTTTTGCCAAAGCACCGATATAGCTCTCAGAAATATCAGCCTCGATAAAAAGGTCACTTTCTCCCACAAACTGGAATAGCTGGGATCCTGGTTGAACCAATTCACCAACGCGCACTCGAACGGTTTCTACCGTTCCATTGAATGGAGCGCGAATGGTAGATTTAGATAATTGAGTCTTCAAAGAAGCTAGGCTTTTCTCCAAACCTTCTTTTCTGCTTTTTGCTTCCAAATACTGGATTTCAGTACCAATTTTTTGATTCCAAAGGCGCTCCTGTTTTCCAAACACGGTTCGAGCTAAGGAAAGACTATTCTCCAATTCTTCGATACTGCGTTGGATGGCTTCGGAATCCACCTTCGCCAACACCTGTCCTTTGGATACCCGCATGCCTTCGATGGCAGGGATATCAAGAATTGTTCCAAGGGTCTCGGAACTGATATTCACATTTTTCTTAGAAAGTACCGATCCGGTAACCTCCACAAAGTGAGTGAACTCCCCTTTCCGAGCAGGCACCGTGGTAATCAATAGAGGCTTTTTGGCTGATGCAGCAAATTCAGGATCTGCAGCAATCAATTCAGCTTCCAAGGTTTTGATTTGTGTAGTCAACTCAGAAAGTTGGCTTTTTAAAGCTTCCAATTCAGCTTTTTTTGCTTCTAGGCCATCTCCTGCACAGGAGGCTATCCCAAGAGAAAGGACAAGCAAAGTGGCGAAGTTTAGGATTGATTTCATGGGTATAAAATAGAGGTGGAAGAGTTGGTTTAGTTTGTCAAATCAGGCTTTAACAAGCCTAGGGCTTTTTCAAGATTTATTTTCGAAATAAGGCCATCGTAGATGGCGCCGAGGTAATTGATTTCTGCTTGAATTAAGGCAGCATCTGCTTCCACTACTTCAAGATTAGATCCCACCCCTTCTTTGTATTTAATACGAGCAATTTGGTAAACCTCAGTCGCGAGCTGCAGATTGGCTTCCTGAACCTCTAGAAGATTAAGATCATTGCGGAGGTTGGCCTTGGCAGCATACAATTCGTTTTTGAAGGACTCCTTTAAGAAGGTACGCTGGTTTTCAATTTGATTAATTTGAACCCGGTTCTTCTGAATTCGTGCCGCTTTGCCAAACCCATCAAAAATGGGAACGGACAGACTCACACCTACTAAGGAGCTTCCAAACCAGTTGGATTTATTGAATACCCGATCCAATTCATTTCCTGCACCGCTTCTTCGTGCATTTCCGATGAAATCAATTTTAGGCATGTACTGGCTCATGTTATTTTTCAAATCTAGACCAACAAGTGTAAGCTGTGTAGTCACTTGCTCCAATTCAATCCGCTCAGCACCTTCTTCACCAAGCAGCGCAAGCGCCTCTTCTTTCGGGGTCAATTCCTCCAAAGACTCCGCTAAGACAACTTCGTAGTCCATCGGCATCCCCATCTGTAACTTTAGGATTTGTTTACTGATGTCCAAGCCGGTTTGGCTGCGCTGAACCTGCGTGTAAATATTGTTGCGCTGCACTTGCACACGGGAAACATCTAGTTTTTCTACAAAACCCGCCTCCTGGAGCGCAGTAGTTTCTTTAAGAAGCGTATCGATTCGAGACAGGTTGGCTTCTGCAAGACGAATGCGCTGCTGATTGACCAAAACCCCGAAATAGGCTTTTTTCACATTTTCCACCACATCAATCTCAGCCTTTTTCAAGTCTTTGTTAGTCAGTTCAAGTAGTGTTTTGGCAGCGCGAAGACCTACAAAAAATGATCCGTCAAAAATCATCTGGGAAACAGTCACACTCAATCCAGAAGAATAGCTCACCCCAAATCGTGCGGGGATCACATCGCTTGGATTGGAGGGATCTCCAAATGGCGGTTGATTCGGTAAAAAGACCACTGGAATTTTTGGATTGTAATCCAAGTTGTAGCCCCCATTGATCTGAGGAAGACCTCGGGAGGTAGTTTCCTTAATGGTAGCCTTGGAAATCAGGAGTTCCAATCGGGCGTTTTTCGCGCTCGGGTTGTTTTCCAAGGCGTAGGTAAGGGCATCAGCCAGTTTCAATTCCACCAGCTGTTGGGCAGCGAGTTGGGAAGCACTTAGCCCTACCAAAGCAAGTAGGAGTAGGTATTTTTTCATTACTAGTTGGTTTAATTCAATATATCTTTTTGTGTCAAATAAGCCTGACGACCTTTTTCGGTAAAAATTCCGTGAAGAAAGTGATCCAAGATGATCATTTGGTCCTCCACCAGGTTGTAATCTGGCTCTGCAAAATTTTTGGGATCGAAAGCTGTAGTAACCTGGGTCAAACGCACTCGGGCCAATACCCGAGAATCAATTTCAGGTCGAAAATACCCAAGCTCCTTTCCACGCTCCAAGACCTTGATTAAGTCTTGCTGTATGGTCTCTTGTTTAAAGGACTCAAACAAATTCCAGGCTTCTGGAAAATATTTTTGTACCTCTAGGATCACCAAAGGATTGATGGAGGTAAGCCGCTCCCGCATCATCTTGGAAGTTTGCACCAAGTGCTCAATCACCCCATCTCCCTGCTCCAAAATAAAGGCAAGTCGCTTCCGATCCTGCTCAAGAATCGCTGCAAATACCGCCTTTACCAAGTCCTTTTTGTCTTCAAATTCTTGGTAAATGGTTTTTTTAGAAATCCCTGCTTGCCTAGCCAAATCCTCCATGGTGATGGTACGCACACCAAAACGAGCAAATTGCGCTATCGCGATCTCTAAAATACGCTGCCTTGTCTCCACTAGTTTTACTTTTTTAACTTGGGTACAAAACTACGGAAACTTTCAGTTTGTTTAAAGTTTCCAAGGTTTTATTTAAAAATAAATCACTTAAAAAGTCATCTCTTAATCCATTTTTATTGTTATTATTTTGTTTATTTTATTTTTTTAAAATTATTTTTTGTTATTGATGAATTTAAACAAACATTAGTTCTCTAAATTAATCTTAAGCCAAACCTTTTTTTGAGCTAAATAATGTTTCAATCCCTACTTTTTTAGGACAAATTTGGCCGGCACTAAAAAGGATGAAAAAACTCTGTCCCTTTTCTAAAAAAAATAGAGAGCTACCCCGAAATCTTCCACTCAAGTTTTCCGATTCTAAAACCCAAATGCTTACTTTTGTACCTTACCACCCAAGGACATGATTTTCTTCTTTGAATCCCCTCAGAAACTCATTTACGGAGTTCAAACCCCACAACCTCTCCCCTCAGAAGACATCCAAAAACTTGCCTGGCTTTTTGGCGAAGCAAAACCCCTAACTGGAGAGAAGGTGTCGGGCAATTATACCGGCCCACGCAAAGAAATGATCACCCCTTGGTCAACCAATGCAGTAGAAATCACGGGAAACATGGGGATTCACGGGATTCAGCGCATTGAAGAATTTACCCCCCTACAACCTGGAGAAGCGATCGATCCCATGCTCCAAAAGGGGTATAAAGGACTGGATCAGGAAATTTTCACCATCCAACTTCAGCCTGAACCCATTCAATCGATCACCGACATCGCAGCATACAATGCTTCTGAAGGCCTTGCATTGAGTCAAGAAGAAGTAGATTACCTCAATCAGGTCTCTTCCCAATTGGGACGCCCATTGACGGATTCAGAAGTGTTTGGCTTTTCGCAAGTCAACTCAGAGCACTGCCGTCACAAGATATTCAACGGTACCTTCATCATCGATGGAGAAGAAAAGCCGATGACACTTTTCCAATTGATTAAGGAAACCTCCAAGCGTCATCCGAATCGAATTGCCTCCGCCTACAAAGACAATGTGGCCTTTGTAAATGGACCACGCATCCAGCAATTTGCCCCAATAACGCAGCACCAAGCAGATTTTTTTGAACCACGAGAAATCGATACCGTCCTTTCGCTCAAAGCAGAAACGCACAACTTCCCTACCACAGTGGAGCCATTCAATGGTGCCGCTACTGGTGCCGGTGGTGAAATTCGCGACCGCTTAGCAGGTGGTACCGCCTCCATCCCACTAGCGGGTACGGCAGTTTACATGACCTCCTATTCCCGCAGCGAAGCCGGAAGAAGTTGGGAAAAAAATCTCCCTGCACGCCCTTGGCTTTACCAAAGCCCCATGGATATCCTGATCAAAGCCTCCAACGGAGCCTCTGACTTTGGAAATAAATTTGGACAACCCCTCATCGCGGGATCCTTGCTCACCTTCGAACACGAAGAACATGCCAAGCAGCATGGCTTTGACAAGGTCATCATGCTTGCTGGAGGCGTAGGATTTACCAATGCCAAGTACACCAAGAAAGCGGAACCCAAAGCCGGTGATCAGATCGTCATCATGGGCGGGGACAACTACCGCATCGGAATGGGAGGATCGGCAGTATCTTCCTTGAATACGGGCGAACTCTCCAATGCCATCGAACTGAATGCCATCCAGCGCTCCAATCCGGAGATGCAAAAGCGCGTTTCCAACGTGATTCGTGCCATGGCGGAAAGCGAAAACAACCCCATTGTCTCCATTCACGATCACGGCGCAGGCGGACACCTCAACTGCCTCTCCGAATTGGTCGAAAGCACAGGTGGCACCATCCACATCGATCAACTCCCAGTGGGAGACCCTACCCTATCTGCCAAGGAAATCATCGGCAACGAGTCCCAGGAACGCATGGGCTTAGTGGTAGGCAAAAAAGACATTCCTCTCCTGCAACAACTCTCCGAACGAGAACGCGCTCCTTTTTATGTGGTGGGCGAAACGACCGGAGACATGCACTTCAAATTTGAAAACCAGAAAACCGGAGAAAAGCCAGTGGACTGGAACTTGAGTTACCTATTTGGCTCCTCTCCAAAAACCATCCTGGAGGATGTAAGCCAACAAGGTTCAAACTTCGCAGAAGCGGATTACCAACAAGATTTACTGATCACCTACCTCAAAGAAGTGCTTCAGCTCGAGGCAGTGGCATGTAAGGACTGGTTGACCAACAAAGTAGACCGCTCCGTAACAGGTCGCGTAGCCACCCAGCAAACTGTAGGTGAGATTCAACTCCCTCTGAATAATGTGGGCGTCATGGCGCTAGACTTCACAGGTCAAAAAGGAATTGCCACTTCCATCGGACATGCTCCAGTGGCAGCATTGGCCAACCCAGAGGCAGGCAGCCGCTTGGCCATCGCCGAAGCACTGACCAACTTGATCTTTGCTCCAATCGCGGATGGATTGAAGGGGATTTCCCTTTCTGCCAACTGGATGTGGCCTGCAAAAAACAAGGGAGAAAACGACCGCCTGTACCGTGCAGTTCAGGAAGTTTCTGAATTTGCCATTGCCTTGGGTGTCAACATCCCTACTGGGAAAGACTCCCTTTCCATGACACAGAAATATCCTGGCGGCAAGGTGGTGTATTCCCCAGGTACAGTGATCATTTCTGCCATTGGCGAATGCGAAGACATCACCAAAACGGTCAAAACAGCCCTAATTCCACAAGCTGGCACCAAGGTCTTGTACCTCGACTTTTCAAAGGATGCCGCCAAACTCGCAGGCTCTTCACTATACCAAGCCCTCAATAAAATAGGCCAACAACCACCGACAGTTGTCGATGCAGCCTATTTTGCAAAAGCTTTTGAAACCGTTCAGCAACTCATCTCTCAAGGATTGGTGCTCTCTGGCCACGATATTTCTTCAGGAGGTATCCTGACCGCGCTTTTGGAAATGTGCTTCCCAAGCCAAGCTATAGGCATGCAAGTGGATGTGGCGCAACTTGAAGAAAAGGACTTGGTAAAAGCCCTGTTCTCCGAGAATCCAGGTATTCTCGTTCAAGTAGAAGCAAATGGAGAAGTAGAAAAACTCCTTGCAGCTGCTCAGATTGGATTTAAATCCCTTGGAACAGTTACGCTAAACGGAAAAATTGAACTCGCTTCCCAAACCTTGGTAGTCTCCGAATGGAGAGATCTATGGTTCCGTTCCTCGTACCTACTTGACAAAAAGCAAAGCGGAGAAAAGTTTGCACTCGAGCGATTTACCAACTACAAAAATCAACCCCTTCAGTACAGCTTCGCTACTGGTTGGGAAGGAAAATTTGCAGCTCTGGGTCTCGATCCATTCCGAACTAAAAAAGGAAAGGCAACCGCAGCGATTATTCGCGAGAAAGGGGTGAATGGAGACCGAGAAATGGCTTATTCACTTTGGCTGGCAGGCTTTGAGGTTAAAGATATTCACATGACCGACCTGATTTCTGGTCGAGAAGATTTGTCCGATGTCCAAATGATCGTGTTTGTGGGTGGATTCTCCAATTCGGATGTATTGGGTTCTGCCAAAGGTTGGGCAGGTGCATTCTTGTACAACCCGAAAGCCAAGCAAGCCTTGGATGCGTTTTATGCACGACAGGACACCCTCTCTTTGGGAGTTTGCAATGGCTGCCAATTGATGATTGAATTAGGTCTGATTACTCCAGATCATGCTGAAAAGCCTAAAATGCTACACAATGCAAGCCATAAGTTTGAATCTTCCTTTGTGAATGTGACCGTTCCTGAAAACACTTCCGTGATGCTAGGAAGCTTAAGTGGACAACGTCTAGGCGTATGGTTGGCACATGGAGAAGGGAAATTCAATTTACCTCAGGGTGAAAAAGGTTACCATTTTTCCATGAAGTACAGCTACAGCAGTTACCCAGGAAATCCAAATGGATCAGACTTTGCGACAGCTGGTATCGCTTCAGAAGATGGTAGACACTTGGCCATCATGCCGCATATTGAGCGCAGTTTGAAGCCTTGGAACTGGGCACACTACCCGAGTGAGCGAAACGATGATTTCACCCCTTGGATGGAAGCTTTCGTCAATGCAAAACGCTGGGTGGAAGCACAAATCAACTAGGTCACCGCCCAGTTGATTTTTACCTATTTATAAGGGATGGCTATTGAGCACCATCCCATCCTTGACCGTCTTGAGGTAGGTCACTGCTTTGCCATCTTCCCCTACTTCGCATACTCGGTAACTTGGAAAAGGATTGCCCCAAGATCCTCCAAAGTGCCCCGCCCATAAAAAAGGCTTCTTTTTATACACCATCAAGCCATCTAGGTCGTGATCGTGTCCATGAAAGGTGGCCTTCACATTTGGGAAAGAAGCAATCAAGTCCATAAACTCCTGGCAAGCCACTCCATTTCGCGTCCAATCCTGCTGGGAGATGTGGATGAAAACATAGACCTGCTCCAGTTTTTCATAGGAAGTCAACATTCCTTTCAAGTAATTCAAATCCGCACACAGGTAGTCGCCCGCTACATTGGAAGAATCCAAAAGGATCACTCCGAACTGATCCTTCAAGACGAAGGAATGGTTGGTGGAATGCCCCATGATTCGGAGAAAAGTATCCGCATCCACCCGGTCGTGATTTCCTCGTGTAGCGAAATTTGGAAATTGAACTTGATCATAAACAGCCTTCACCTCCGGTAGAAAGCTAGGCGTATCGTGAATCAAGTCTCCATTAAAGACCACAAAATCTACTCCTTTCTCGCGATGAATCGCTTCAATCAATTGCCGGTGAGATCCTGCAAAATCCGTATTGGCTTGCCCCCAATGCCCGTCTGAAGCGGTGATAAACTTAAGTCGGGTTGCTTTCGGAAGACTTACATGTCCGTAAGTGGCAAATGGCAGGGCAATCAATCCTGTGCTGAGCAAACTGAGCTTCTGAAGAAATGGTCGTCTTTGCATGGTATTTCAATTGATGTATTAAACCCGAATTACCCGAAAAGAACACAAAAATTATTGATTACGGATAATTATTTTCCAAGATGAAATCAAATGGTTAAAATCATAAAAAGTGGAAATAAAAAAATATTAAAAATTTAAGTTTTAAAATTTAATAGTTTCGCATGCTAATTCTTTATTCCAATACTATGAGCATGTTGAATTCCCCAAAGAAAGTACTCTTGATTTCAAGTTCATTTCTTACACTCATTTTTTTAGCATTTCTACTACAAAACAATTTCGAAAAGTTAAGTGGTACCATCGACAATCAGCAAAAGCTAGACTCATTAGAAACTAAAGAAGAGGAAAAATTAGATCCACAATTTCTTCCAATCAGTAGTTTGAAAAGTAATTTCACCTTTGAAATAATAGGTTCAGACTCTTCTGCAAAAGACTTAATTTTCGAAAATTTTGGCAAGGATTATTCCTCAAGTGATAGTCTAAGCATTTTTTGCTTTCGCGGAAACCAAGAAAGAAATAACCCCTCAAGAGGTAGAATAAAAAACAAGCCGACTCAAGTGGCTTTAGATTGGGTGTTCAAAACAGATTACGATAATACAATTACAGAGTATGGTCAATGGGGAGGTGGAGCAGGATGGACAGGCCAACCGCTAGTAATTCATTGGACAAAAGATCAAAAAAATCAATTGGGTATCAAGGATGAAAAATTCCTAACTAATGATTCTTCATTAGAAGTAATTATCGGTTCCTTGTGCGGGAACATTTATTTTTTAAATGCAGAAACAGGCACTCCTACTCGAAAACATTTATCAATCGATAATCCAATTAAAGGAACGATTTCAGTAGATCCTAGAAAAAATGGATTACTCTATGTTGGCCAAGGCATACAACACAAAGAACGGCTTGGGGCTTACGTATTTGATATGTTTAAAGGAACTGAAATCCTCCATATAAAAGGAATAGATTCAGATGCACGTAGAAGATGGGGTTCATTTGACAGTAACCCGATTATTGAGGAAAAGAGTGGGACTGTTTTTTGGCCAGCTGAAAATGGTTTGATTTACAAATTCACTATTGATGCAAACAAGAATGTTGGGAAAATTTCGAAACTAAGATACAAGCACGACCAACTAAAGCGTGCTGGAATTGAATCAAGTATGGCAGTTATTGGTCAGTATGGATTTGTGTCTGACAATAGTGGAACTGTAATGAGTATAGATTTAAAAACCATGAATCCAGTTTGGAATGTGAGTAATATGGACGATTCAGATGCGACCATAACCATTGACACTGAAGCTCCTGGGAAGCATTTTTTATATACGGGAAATGAAGTAGATCTAACTGGTCCAATTAGCAATGCATATTTTAGAAAAGTAGATCCAATCACTGGCGAAGAGGTATGGAAGGTTAGTCGAGAATGTTTCGGAACACCAATTAACGGAAAGACCAACAGTGGCGGAATTTTATCTAGTCCAGTCATTGGAAAAGCCCAAGGAAGCCATTTGGTTTACACCGTATTTTCAAGGGTAAACAAGCAAAACAAGGGTGAATTTATCGCAATAGATAAAAAAACAGGAAAAGAGGTTTTTAGTGTTCTTCTAGACAATTATTCCTGGTCTTCTCCAGTAGATATTTACGATGAAGAAGGTAACGTTTATATTTTTTTAACAGATGTTTTTGGAACTATCTATCTCCTTGATGGACTTACAGGAGGTATTATCTTCAAGGAAAAAACCAATTACGTATTTGAGTCATCGCCCGTTGTTGTAAAGGATCAGATATTTATAGCCTCGAGAGGAAACTCTATTTTATCGTTCAAAATAAAGTCATGAGAATAGCGCTTCTAATCTTTCTTTTTTTCTTCAATCAAGTTATTTCACAGGGTCAAACTCATGAAATTAAAGAGATAAAAGGTAAAGCAGCGTATCCATTTTTACTTTATGTTCCTGATTCTTTGCCTGAGGAAGGAGATTTACCACTACTCATTTTTTTGCATGGACGAAGTTTATCTGGCACTGATTTAAATCTAGTAAAGAAATATGGTGTTTTTGATGGCTTAAAAAGAGGTGTAAAAATACCTGCAGTAATCATCGCCCCTCAAGTAAAAAGATCAGAAAGCTGGGATCCAGATAAACTTCTCGATGTTTTAAATTACGTACAAGCCAACTACCAAACAGATCTAAATAGAGTATATGTTACCGGTATGAGTCTAGGCGGGTATGGCACTCTCCATTTCGCTGGAAAATTCCCAGAAAGAATCGCTGCCGCAGCTGCATTGTGCGGTGGAGGAAATATCAAAGATGCTTGTAATTTGGGGAAAACAAATTTATGGATCCAACACGGGAAATTAGATAGGGATGTAGCGTATACCGAATCCACAAAAATCCACGAGGCCATTATGGCTTGCAACCCGATCAAAGAAGCGAACCTAACCATTTACCCAAAACTAGGTCATAGTGAATTGGCTTGGGAATTTCAAAAAGACACCCTCTACAATTGGCTTTTTCAATTTCGACTAGATGATCCCCAGTCTAGTACTAATAAGGTGCCCTTGGACTCACTAAAAGTTGAACCTATCGCAACACAGCAAATTGAGGCTGCTACAGAAAAAGAGCCAGAAGAATCAATTCAAAAGTCTAAAAGAGTATATTATATCAAGAAAGGGGACACCTTGTATTCCCTCTCAAGAACCTTCAAAGTCAGTGTCAATAGTTTATTGAAATTGAACAACCTTAAAGAGAAAAGCATCTTACAGATTGGGCAAAAAATAAAAATTGATTAGCTTATTTTCAACCTTAAGAATTAATCTCATTTAAAACCCGAAAAGGAAAATACAAAATGAAACAAGTCTCCCTACTCTTTGCTCTCCTATTTAGCTTAAATCTTTCAGCTCAAACCCTAGATCGAGGGCAGCTAGAAGCACTCACCGAAAAGGAATGGCAATCCGGCCTTCGTCTGTTGAATGAACTGGTTTCCATGCCCAATGACGCGGTATATCCCGAGCAAATAGCAGTGAATATCGCCTGGTGTGAGGCTGCCTTTTCGAAGCGAAACTGGACCGTGGATCGACTGGAAACAGGTGGCATCCCATTGCTACTAGTGGAAAAGAAACAGCCGAATGCTAAAAAAACAGCCCTCTTCTACTTTCACGTAGATGGACAAGCAGTGGATATCAGCAAGTGGGATCAGAAGGATGCCTACCAGCCTGTGCTGAAGGCACAAACTGCAGCGGGCACTTGGGAAGCCCTCCCAATGGAAAGGCTACAAACCGAATACAATGCTGATTGGCGGATATTTGGCCGCTCTACCTCCGATGACAAAGGCCCTTTAGCTATGCTCATTACCGCCTGGGATGCGCTTACAGCAGCGGGAATTTCCCCTGATTATTCCGTAAAAATCATCCTAGACTTTGAGGAAGAACAAGGTTCTCCCCGACTTCCAGCAGCCGTAGTCAAGCACAAGGAAAAGCTAAAAGCGGATCTGATGCTCATCATGGATGGACCACGTCACACCTCCAACCTGCCTACGCTTAGTTACGGTGCTCGAGGCATCTCCGAACTATTTTTGACCACCTACGGACCCAAGCTTCCCCAGCACAGCGGGCACTACGGCAACTATGCCCCCAATCCTGCCCTGTTGATGTCCCAGCTACTTTCTTCCATGAAAAATGAAAATGGCCGAGTGGTAATTCCAGGATTTTACGATGGGATTACGTTTACTGAGGCGGAGCGCAAAATCTTCGCCGCAGTACCGGACAACGAGCCCGCAGTTAAAAAACGCCTTGGCCTTGGCCGAACCGATCAGGTGGGTCAGAGCTACCAAGAGAGCATCAACTACCCTTCTTTGAATATCAAAGGCTTATCGGCAGGATATACCGGCGCTCAAGCGACTACCATCATCCCAGCCATTGCGGTAGCCGAACTAGACATGCGTCTGGTACCCGAATCTGATCCCGTTCGCTTATTTGAACTGATCAAAGACCATATTCGCAAGCAAGGATTTTACATCACGGAAAAGGACCCTAGCGATGAAGAGCGAATGGCACATCCCAAAATCGTCAAAGTAGGCACATCCATCTCTTACCAGGCTTTCCGCACACCTATGGACTCTCCAGTGGGTGCTTGGCTTAGAAAGGCGATGAACCGTTCCTTTGGAGCAGATCCTGTACAGATTCGAATTTCTGGAGGTTCCATACCCATTTCTCCATTCGTGGATGCATTGGGTATTCCAGCGGTCACCATCCCTACCGTGAATGCGGACAACAATCAACATAGTCCGAACGAAAACCTCCGCCTAGGAAATTACAAAGAAGGGATTCGTACGATTATGAGTGTGTTGACAGAGAAGATGTATTGAGCCTGATTCTTTAAAAAAATCTTACTTCAAGGTAGTTTATTCTCTCTTTTCGGGAGGTATCAAAATCGATACGCAAGGGAACTAATTAGGAAAAAATTGGTAGCTGTGGGTGACTCAGGATATAAAAAGACTTGGTCTCTGCTCTGGTAATTACTTGCTTCTACTCTCCACAACAAACCTTTCCAAAGGGAGTAATCCACATTTACAGATACCGCAGTGGTGGCAAAGCCATTGGGGTGTTCGTTCTTTACTCGGATACCTGTTCGATCCTGGTAATACTCCACACGGAGAGCTGATTTCATACGCTGATTCCACTTCACCTGACCAATCACGATTGGACTAAACCAGGGATCATACACACTACTTCCCCGCTTTTGTTGTTGAACCCCCATGTCCATCCCCACCGTCAATGCCAAGGCATCGTTTACTTGAAACTGACCATACAAATTGGAAAAATAACGCCGCCTCCGCGTGGCGTCTGGATCATCAGACCCCAAGAATGTACTCCAATTTAAAAGCACATTGTCTTTAGGACGATAAACTACTTGCGTTCCAAAGGAGGGTTTGGTACTGCCTTCCACATTCGTAATTCGTTGCCAACCATTGAAGATTAAACCAGAAAAAAACCACTTTTCAGAGGGCTGAAAACTCACCTTCCCGCCTGTTAAAAAATAGGGGGTATTTTCCGCTAAAATGGATCGCGTCAGCGTCAAATTATCTGTAGAAATAGCACTTTCAAATCCAATATGGGAAGGTAGTACGCCTGCATCTAACCACACATTGCCTTTTTTCGAAAGCAAAACCCCTGCATTTGCCTCAAACACATGCTTTAGGATCCCTGGTTCATCCGCATAATTATCTACCGAATAGGCTCCAGCATGTAGCGCAACATTGCTTCGAAACTGCCCTTTGGTCATTGCAATTTTAATCAAGCCCAAATTGAGCGCTACCTGATTGTGTCGATTGTGGTTGCAAAGAAAAGGTAGTCTAGTTTTGCCTTCCGGCTGATTAAAATCATAGCCATAAAAGAAATCTACCACTCCAGAAACGACCCCCTTGAACTCATTGGAATTAGGAATACTATCCTGCTGACCAAACACTGGAGTACTAATAACTAGTAAAAAAATGAGGGTATTAAACCACCAAATCTGCTTCATCGCCATTTGTTGCACTTTCTTTTCAAAATGCAAAGATAGCTTAAGGAAAAGTCTACCAAACTAAAATTCGAACAATCAATTTATACTAAAGGATAAACTCATTTCTCTGCATACAAAACAAGTCTCAAGGTGTCGTAATCGTACTTACCTTTAAAGTGTTCAAAGTAAGCCTTTAGCGAACTTAGTTTTTCCGTCACCCCCTGAATCTCCCAAATGGCTTCCTGGGGAACCAGCGCCTCCACTTGGATTTTTCCCGTCTTTACCCCATGCGTCAGGTGATTGAGGATAGTTCCAGGACTTAGTCCACGATCGGAAGCAATTTCTTCTGGAGTTTTTCCCTCTAAAAAAAGGCGTATCGTCTGTTCCTTCGTGTCCTCTTTCTTCTCTTTTTCGGGCTTAGCTTTGGAAGCTTTCTTCTTTCCTGACTTATTTTTTGTAGTGGAAGCAGCAGGCATAGCTTCTCTAAATTGGGCTACCAGCTGCTGCCGCACCTGCCTAATTTTCAAATCTACCGCATCCAAGGAACCAATCGATTGCCCCTGTAAAATGGCTTGCAAGAGTACTTTACTTCGAGCAATGGCCGTGTACTTATTCAGAAACTCCAACTCCAATTCTTCCATCGATTCCTGATACTCCTTCACACGTGTGAAACGCTCAATTTTAACCAAATGCCGAAGCAATATCTTCATGCCCTCGAGCAAAAATTCCAAATAATAGGATGAGCCTTTTTCCAAGCGGTCCAGTAATTTCTCTACTTCTTTCTGCTGAATCAAATACTGCAATTGCTGCCGAAACTTCCGGGTATTCTCCCGCTCTGCTTCTAGAAGTCGATACACCGCAGGCAAATCCTCCCGCAATTCTTGTTCCTCAAACTCCATGGAAGAAGCTTGCTCATTCTGAAATTGGATCAAGGCCCCAATCACGCTTTCAAACTCAAAGGTGCGCTCCACCAATTGAAAGAGGTAGTTTTCTTGATGTACACTCAGTAAGGCTGCCAAATCTTGCTGAGTTGACTTTTCCTGGGTAAACCCAACCACCTTGGCATCTGAAAAAATCACCTCCGTTTGGATACGGGTTCGTAAAATCAGCCCTTCCAAACTCCGAAGTCTACTCAAGGCCACATACACCTGCCCTGGCGCAAAGGCCTGCCCCACATCCACAATGGCTTTGTCAAAGGTAAGCCCCTGGCTTTTGTGTACCGTCACCGCCCAAGCCAGTTTGATCGGATACTGGGAAAATGTACCAATGACATCCTCCTCCAACTCCTTAGTTTCCGCGTTGAGCTGGTACCGTTTGTTCTCCCAATCCTCCTTTCTGAGCACATACTCCTCTTGCTGATCATCCATGCGTACTTTTACCTCATCCGCAGCCAGCTGAATCACCGTAGCCAACTTTCCATTGAAGTAATTGGCATTACCCGAGGAATCGTTTTTGATAAACATCACCCGAGCACCGACCTTGAGTTCTAGGATGGGAGGCAGAGGAAACATGCTCTCAGGGAATTCTCGGTCTAGATCCGCATCGTAAAAAAACGAGGGGCTTTCCAAACTTCGAAGTTCCCTCAAATTCAGTTCGTCCGCCTTATAATTATGCGTAGTCAAGGTGATGCAGGGCATCAAGTCCTGAATCTCATCTAAGGTCTTGAACTGTTGATTCAGTCGCCGTACATCCACAGGAGTGGATTTATTGTCTCGCAGGTTATTCAGGATGCGAATAAAGGTATCGTCCTGCTGCCGAAAGATCTTGTCCAACTCTAAATACACCATTCCCGACTGCTGCAGGGCCTTGGCCTCAAAGAAATGCATGGAGTTGTAAAATCGGCTCAAGACAGTCCATTCATCGTCCTTGACTATGGGTGGCAACTGGTACAAATCCCCAATCAATAGTACCTGAACTCCCCCAAATGGAACCTGATAATTTCGCTTCACATGACGCATACGGTAGTCAATCGCATCCAGCATATCGGCGCGGAGCATACTGACTTCGTCAATCACCAACAAGTCAATCGCTTTGAGTACTTTTCTCCTGAGTTGGTTGAGTGGATGCCTGCGTGCAAGGGTTTGCTGGGTAAAAAACCCTTGCCGATCCGTAAAGTTTCCCTCCGGCTCACGCGTGGGCAAAAAGGACCCAAATGGAAACAGAAATTGGGAGTGTACAGTCACCCCCTTTGCATTCAATGCAGCGATGCCCGTTGGTGCCACGATCACAAAACGCTTGTGTGTTTGTTGTGCTAGCTCACGAAGAAAAGTGGTTTTTCCTGTGCCTGCTTTACCCGTCAAAAAAATAGGTGCTCCCGTGGTATTTACAAATCTCGCCGCGAGCTCCAGTCGGTCCGTAGAAGTATTCATTTGGCTAAATTAGGTTATTGTTGCATACCTTGAAGGGGCTTAGCAAAAATTACTAGTAATTTTGGGCGCACCCGTAGTTTGAACGAATAACTTCCCATTAGAACCTTAATCACATGTATATCCATCCACTCAACGCCTGGGAAAGCCAACCTGAAGTCCTGGATTTTATTCGAAAAAATGCTTTTGCTACCCTTTACACTCAAGTGGATGGGAAGCCCTGGGCGACCCACCTACCGCTGTTTTTGGAAGGTAAACCCGAAGGGAAATTTGTACTGCATGGACACCTTGCCAAGGCGAACCCGCAGTGGAAGTACCTGGCTCAGGATGAAGAAGTTTTGTTAGTGTTCCAAGGTCCACATGCCTACATTTCTTCTTCTTGGTATACCCACGAGAATGTCCCCACTTGGAACTACCTAGCAGTGCATGTCTATGGAAAAGTGAGGCTGATCGAAGGGGAAGAACTCATGCACCACCTCAAATCCTTGGTAGATCAGTTCGAAACAGGAAGGCCGAATCGCGTGCAAGTGGAAACC
Source organism: Bacteroidota bacterium (assembly GCA_046051425.1). GTDB lineage: Bacteria > Bacteroidota > Bacteroidia > Cytophagales > Cyclobacteriaceae > Algoriphagus. Next base: position 12,042 of record JBJOOF010000170.1, on the reverse strand, counting down.
ATGAGCCCAGGCTATTTGGAAGGACAAATTCGGGCATTGGTAGGCTTTGAGTTGGAAATCACCGAAGTCCATGCCAGTGCCAAACTTTCACAAAATCGTGACGATGAAAACTACGAACGGATCCTTCAGCAGCTAGAACAAAGCACACTACCTGGCGACTTAGAAGTAGCTGAAGAAATGCGAAAACGAAGACAGGCCTCCGATAGGTAGTTTTCTAATTATACCTTAGGAAGAAGCAAGAGATTAGAGCCAAGAAATTAGAAGCAACAGCCTGCGGTAGGCAGATGAGAGATTAGTGGAAGACCTTTCTATTCCTTTGCGTTTCTGCGTCTTTGCGAGAATAAAAAAATAAGGCGCCCCGTAATTCTACGGGGCAGGCTGCAAAATCGCTAAGCCGCCAAGGCCTGCCTAAATCAGGTAGGTGTCTTGGCTCTTGAAAAGAGATTAGAGACAAGAATTTTGGGAAACGAGATACAAGAGCCAAGAAATTAGAAGCAATAGTCAAAAAAAATCCTGCTCAATTAGCAGGATTTCATTAACAGCAGAACTGAGTCTAATCTCTTGTTTCTTGCCTCTTGCTTCTAAAAGTACTTCGTACTTTTAGACTCTCACCTTCGTCGTTCCTCCACCCTTCAACGTAATCTCCACCGGAGCATTGGTCTTCCAGTGGCCACCAGTAAAATCAGGAATATCGATGGAATTGGATCGGTTGGCTACAGACCACTCACTCATTGGAGTGATGCAGCTCCATAACGCAGCATCATACACATCCTGATCTAGCGGAAGGCCATTGCGCAAGCAATCGATCAATCTCCAGTCCATCATGAAATCCATGCCTCCATGGCCTCCAATCTGCTTGGCTAGTTCGCCTACCTTTTGAACAATCTCTGGGGTATATTTCTCCTTGAGCGCCATCATTTCATCCTCCTTCATCCAGCTGTGTCCTTTGGCCACTTTTTGCTCGGGGTACTTTTGAGCATAGCCTTCGGTGCCACTCACCACATGCAATCGAGAATAAGGGCGAGGCGAGGTCACATCATGCTGAATTACAATGCTTTTTCCTAGCTTGGTTTTCACCACCGTGGTATTCATATTACCTCGATAGTTCTTCGTTGCATAGCCATTCCAGAAGGAATCTTGCTGGGCAAGCTCCTGGGCTTTTTTCTGCATTTGAAAATCATTCGAAGACAAAGAGGTCAGGTAATCCATCTGATCCCCACGGTTGATATTCAAAATCTGACAGATGGGCCCAAGTCCATGAGTCGGGTAAAGATTTCCATTTCGAAAATTTTCCTCCAGTCGCCACATTCCCTGATATCCCTTATCCTTGTCAAAGTTGAGCCACACCAAATCGTGAATATAAGCTCCTTCTACGTGCACTACATCGCCAAAAAATCCCTCACGGGCCATCTTTAAAGTCATTAACTCAAAGAAATCGTAGCAGCAATTTTCCAGCTGCATGCAATGCTTTTTGGTACGCTCGGATGTCTCCACCAGCTGCCAGCATTCTTCCAAAGTTCTGGCTGCAGGCACCTCCACGGCAGCATGCTTGCCTGATTCCATCGCATACACCGCCATTGGCGTATGCCACTCCCAAGGAGTTGCGATGTAAATCAAATCTAGATCGGGGCGCTCGCACATTTTCTTCCATGCAAAAGGCGAACCCGAATACAATTCTGGTTTATGAATGCTTCCTTCCAAAGACTTTTTTGCCTCTTCCGCACGCTCAGGAAGTAGGTCACACAAGGCTTTGATCTCTACGCCTTCGATTTTGCTCAGGCGATCTACCGCTCCAGGTCCACGCATTCCCAAGCCCACAATCCCTACCCGAACGGTAGCCAATTTGGGGGCTGCAAAGCCAGACATGTTGAACGACTGCACTCGAGAAGCCCCATAGGATGCTTCCAAAGGCAATACTTTCATGGAGTCGGCCAAGGCACTTCCTGCACCAAATAGTCCTAGACCAGCTAGTCCAGTGGTCTTTAAAAATTCTCTTCTTCGATTCATAGGGATATGCTTTTTTGGGTTTGCATCCCCTAGTTACTAAAAAATCAAAAAAAGTCCTTACCGCCAATCCAAAAAAGACACAATCCCTTAGTTTTCCGGAATTGCAGAGGTGCGAATATTCTCCAAATTGATTTCAGAAAGCTTCTCCAATGCCCCTTTTTCAAACAAGTACTGCATGGAATCTAAAGGGGTTTCTTTGTTGACAGCCTTCAAGTTGATGTAATCCTGGAAGCGAATCCCACCTACTTCGCGTGCCTCGCGAACTTCTCGCATCCGAACTCCGCCACCATCGGTATGGTAGCTGTAGGCCATGTAATCCATTCGGGAATCTACCACCCCAAACCAGTACAAAAACTCATCCTCGAAATGATCTCCACCACCTTCTGCTTGAAAAGTCACCTTGACTTGATGGTAATCCTTTCCCTTGATCTTCGTTTGACCGAGGTAGGTTTTGATAGCCGCCGCGTCATTGAGCCCGTAGGGCAAAAAGGCAAAGTAGGCCACCGAATTGACCGATCGAGAAAATGCCCCTATCCGCTCCTCAGTCAAGGTATCAATCCGCACTCCATTGACACTTCGCGTAAATCCCGCATTATTCAATACATCCACTACCTGACCCGTAGAGTCGGTAAATTCCCTGCTGTATTCAAAGGCAGTGGGAGATTTGAAAATGGAATAATGCGTTCCTCTGAAATCAAAATCGATGGCGGTTTCGGCATAGCGGTCACCTCCATGAGCAGCGATGGCCGCATCCACGATTTGCTCTACCTCCGTTCTGGAATCACAGGAAACCCCAAAAAAAGTGAGGGAGAGAATGCCTAAACTGAATAATACCAATTTCATAGCTGTAGTAGTTTAAATGAAATTCTTCTTTTAAGAAAAAATAGAACCGGTGATCAATACACCAATTCAAAATTTGAATAACGGTACTCAGCCCGGAGAAACAAGCGCTTCCCTGTCTCATCCACCCGCCAACTTTCGCGGGTGCCGTGAAATAGCAATTTGTCTGCCTGTTCAGTAGATAGATCGTACACCAAACTTCGGTGATCCTTGAGCTTAACTTCATTCCCCACCATCAGGTAGCTGCTTGGATCAAAATAATACCACCAAACATCTGAATCTGGACCATAATCCACTCGGATGGATTCCACTTCCGTGCCATTTTCAAGAGTCTTTTTTCCCTCATAAATCAGTTTCCCTCCCTTGTCAAGCAACTTCCAAGGCTGCGCGACAGTATAAAAGGCCGCATCAAAATCTTTCTTTTTGGATGCCAAAAAATCCGCATTCAATATGGCATTCTCCCCCATTTGGTAGCGAAAGACCACCCCATCCCAACTCATTGAATGGGAAATGCTATCCTTGGTCCAATTGATTTTTCCTTCAAAGCGTGGGCTAAATCTAAACTCATGCAATTGATCCAACTCCGATTCCACATTCCCATCGGCATCCAACATCCGCGTCCACTTTTGGAATTTGATACCCTTCAAGTTCTCCCAGCCCTCCTTGCCTCCATGCGCTATTATGGATTTGTCCAAAAGATCTAGCGCCTGCTCCTCAGGACTTGGCGTACAAGCCGTCCATGCAAATAGGATTACAAGAAATAACACAGCGTTTTTCATAGACCTAAGGTAGCAGTTCTTTGCTTTCGAAAATAGTCCAAGTAAAGTCCAAGGAGCACCAATCCATATTCCAAACCTAAAAATAGGGCTTGCTCCTGAACCGGATTTTGGCTGTAGGCTTGGTAGGAAAAAATCGCACCAAAAGACCAAAGCAGGAAGGTCCATTGGCGAGATAGTATGGTCAAGCCCAGTCCTGGAAGCAAGTACCAAGGATGCACAACGGGTTGAAATAAGAAGTACAACAAATACAGCTGCACCCATACACTTGGGATTTCAAAAAGGGAGGCGTTTGACCGCTTCCAGGAAATCCAAAATGCTCCACTGAGGGTGATCACCATGCCAATTTTCGTCAGGTACCAAATGGTATTGAAACCTGCGAGCTCATAGCCTAGCGCTCGAAACAAGTAATACAGCGAGGCATTGAACTCAAACTTCCCTTGATAGAGTTGAAGGCTTTGGAGAAAATTTCCCCATGAATTCCAGTAAACTAGCGGGAGAAAAGCCAGGACTAAAACTACTGCGGCCATACCCCAGAACCGAGGTGAAATTCGAACACCCTTCCAAAAGAAAAAAGCTGGAGCTAGCAGGAAAGGAAGCAATTTCATTCCCACTGCTAATCCCCAAAACGCGCCTGACCACCCAAGCTTCTGCCTAGATAAATTGAGAAGTATGCCCAGTAAAAACAAGAGGATAAATCCTTCAAAATGTAGGTTACCCACCACTTCCAAGATCACCAAAGGATTGAACCAGTAAAGCAAAATCTGTTTCCCCGGAAGTTGAAACCGAACCAATAATCCCCAAAGCAGGTAAAAAACACCTATCTCACCCAACAGAAGCATGCATCGCATTGCAAGATATCCTTGCGCCACACTCCCCTGCGCCGCCAACGCTCCAAGCCAAAAGATGGCTTGATTGAGTGGAGGATACACAGAATAGTAGTTCGGAGAATTCAGGTCTTGGAAAAGCTGGGCACCTAGCCCGCTTCCCTCCCCTTGTTGCTCTAGTACTTGCGTTGGAGTCAAGCCGTAAGAATTCTGACCTTGACGTAAAAGCTCCCCATCCCACAAAAACCTCACGCCGTCCTCTGACCAATTCGGCTCAAAAAAGAATAGGCATCCTCTTAAAATCAACCCTAGCAGGAGCAGGCGCTTGAAACTCACCTGATCCCCCGCGAGCAGGTAACTGCCCAGCATGCCTCCAAATGCAAGAGAGAATAGGAGAACCGTCAATCCAAAATTTTCCCGAGGAACCTGTGCCAAATACAGTAAAGCCCCAGCCAAAATAACGCCTGAGACAACTTTAAAACTTCTTTTCACTGAATCACTCAAAGTCCCAATTCCTTTCGCAGGGATTCATATACCTGCTCATTTTGTTTCCAATACGGCATCTGCCTCAAGTGCGTTCGGGTAGCCGTGGTCACTTCCTGCTGCCCATTTGCTTTGGTCCAGGTTTCGGTAAATCCAGTAATCTCAAAAGGAAAAAGTTGCTGGTAGCGAATGGTAACCGTCCGTCCAATCTCGGCATACACCACCTTCACCTCGGCTTGGTCCGATCCCAAGGCTTTTCGGGAGATAGTCGCCTGCTCTGCCTTCAAAGGAATATGTGCAAAACGCTGAAAAATAAGGCTGGGAATTAGGGTGACATTTCCAAGTGGAACTAAGTCTGGATGAAGTCGGATTAAGGTAAAAAGCTCCTCTTCCGCTTGTCCATCCAGTTTGGATTCCAGATCCCCCTCAGATTCAAAATAGGAAAACTGCTTTGCAGTATACTTCCCAGACTTATGATTGAGTTGGGTAAAGGATTGCCCACACCACTCGGTCACCGAAGCAGTCAATTTTGGAGCAGGGCTTTCTTCGTATACCGGCGTAAATACCGATAGCATGGTATGATAGGGATACACGCCTGTCACAAAATCTCGCGTCATATTCAGTTTCAGCACCTTCTGTGCATCCGATGGTCTGTCTTCAGGAGCATCCAACTTGACCTGCTTGCTTTTAGAAAAATCTTCGGTAACAAAAATCATGACTGCCTTGCCCGGCCGAACTACCCCATACCTGCTTTGCTGCAAGTCAAATACATTCACCTCAGCAGTTCCTTGGTACCAGTAACTTGCAAATTGAGTTTCTACCACCCCTTCTCGATTCTCTGGTGCACAGGAAACTAATCCAACTGCAACCAAAAAAAGAAATAAAGAGACAGGCAGGGTTAATCTAGCTAGTTTTTGCATGGGACAAGAAGCCAAGAGTGGAACAATCAGAAGCGGCTATCGAAAGGGCCGCCAATACTTAAATATCGTGAAAATAATTTTATATCCGGCGCCAATAACCCCTTTCACCGTGCCGCTCACTTTCGAAACACCAATTCGTTTTCGGTAAGTGACCGGCACCTCCGCGTAGGAAAGGCCTGCTTGGTGCGCCTTGATTTGCATCTCAATAGTCCATCCAAAATTCTGATCCACCATTCCCAAGGCAAGCAATTTCCCCCAATGAATCGCCCGAAAAGGGCCTAAATCTGAGAATTTGGCCCCATACATCCAGCGCATGAGTGTGGTAGCTAGTTCATTGCCGAAAACTTGTGGAATTGTCATGGAACCAGCTTCACGCTGACCCAAGGAGCGTGACCCGATAACTAGGTCGGACTTTCCTCCGAGAATGGGTGCAATCAGCAACTCCAATTCCTGGGGATAATCACTGTAATCCCCATCCAAAAACACCAAAATATCAGGTTGGACTTCTTGCTGTTGGATCCAATCCATGGCAGTCAAACAAGCCTTTCCATACCCTTTTTGTGGTTCAAATACCACCTGAGCACCCGCTGCTGCCGCCACCTCTGCGGTTCGATCGGTCGAATTGTTATTGGCCACCACGACATGGCGTACCAGTGCAGGAATATCCCCAATTACCTTGGCTATGGACTTTTCCTCATTGAAAGCAGGAATGATGACATCAATAATCGGCGTTGATTTCATAGGAAACTTAACGGGTGCGCAGGGAGGAAATAAACACAAGGCTGTAGCCCAATGCCAGGAGTCCATGGAAAGGTAGAAAAAGAACATTGCCCTTGACTATTCCCAAGACCACCATCCCTCCAAACAATAGCCCCATTCCCCCTTCCAGCCAAGTACTCATAGGCAGGGACCGAAGTCGGTAGGCGTTGGCTTGCAGAGAGACGCTACCCGCCTCTAGGTTGAATTTTGGTGTGCGAATAAAAGGGGATTTTTTGCCGGTCAATCCTTCCAGTACAGCCTGGGAATTGTGTAGTGCTAAGCCCATGGATACCGAAAAAAAGAGGGGCAACTTCCACACCGCTCCGACAATGGACTTCCAAGAATACTGCTGTGCGGTAAGATAGGAAACCAAATACACCCCCGCTACGAGCACAAACCCAATCATAGAAATTGCCGAAGCCCAAAAAAGCTCCAGAGGAATCAATTTCAGCTGCACCCCCCACCAGAGGCCGATGCTGCAAAAGCTTGTCATAAGTATCGCAATGAAAATGGTGGAATTGAATAAGTGGGCAAAGGCATGTAATTTAATACCCATCGGATGGTTTTCTTTGAGAACCTTCCCTGCATGTTTGACCGCACATTCGGCCCCTCCTTTGGTCCATCGAAATTGCTGTGATTTGATTGCTGAAAGAATCGGCGGCAATTCTGCTGGGGATTCGATTTCAGGTCGGTACACAAACTTCCATCCTTTCCGTTGGGCACGGTAACTCAAATCCAAATCTTCGGTTAGCGTGTCTTCCTCCCAGTTTCCCGCATCTAGAATGCAACTTTTCCTCCAAATTCCTGCAGTTCCATTGAAATTGATAAAGGCCCCTTGCTGGTTTCTTCCAGACTGCTCAATCAAGAAATGGGCATCCAGGGCAAAAGCCTGCAGCTGTGTGAGGATAGAATAGTTTTGATTGAGGTGCGTCCAGCGGCTCTGCACCATACCCACTTGGGGGGAGGAAAAATAGGGCAAAGCCTTGATCAGAAAATCGGGATCCGGCACAAAATCTGCATCAAAGATTGCCACAAACTCGCCTTCAGCCAAGGGTAAGGCTTCTCGCAATGCCCCCGCCTTAAATCCTTGCCGATTGGTACGGTGGAGGTACTGAAAATTGACCGATGGAAAAGCCAACAACTTGGCCTGAATCAAGTCCGAAGTCTGATCCGTACTGTCATCCAAAACCTGAATTTGAAGCGAGTCACTAGGATAATTGAGTTTAGCTACTGCATCTATCAGTCGCTCAACCACATACAGTTCGTTGTAGATGGGAAGCTGCACCGTGACCTTTGGCCAAGGATTGGGAACCAAATGCAGAACCTGTTTTTCCGTTTTTCTAAACTTGAAGAAATGTACCAACAAATGCCCTTGCGCCAGGCTGTACAAGAATATAAAACACATCCCCAAAAAATAGAGGCCAGCACAGATATACAGGAGTACCATTTAGGATCTCAATTTGATGGAATCGTTGCCGATAAGGATAGGGAACTCCTGAATACGCCCCTCTTCGGGACCATTTTCCAACTTCAATACGCCACGTGGACAAACCGAAGCACAAACCCCACATCCCACGCAAGAAGATCGCACAATATTTTGGCCCTGCTGTGCATAAGCACGCACATCAATGCCCATCTCGCAATGGGTGGAGCAATTGCCACAGGAGATGCATTGCCCACCATTGGTCGTGATTCTAAATCGAGATTTAAACCGCTGCACCAAACCTAAATAGGCGGCCAAAGGACACCCAAAACGACACCAGACCCGATTCCCCATCAAGGGATAAAAACCTGTTCCCACTACCCCCGCGAAAGCAGATCCAATCGCAAATCCATAAAAAGAATGGAGCTGATTTGTGACTTGGCCTAAAAGACTGAAGGAAGAAAAATAGTTGACAATGGTCAAACCAGTCATGATCACCGCCAAGGCAAGCACTCCGTGGATCATCCAACGCTCCCATTGCCAGGCTTTTAGGGATTTGTCAGACAGGTGACGGAAGCTATCCCCTACCGTCTCAGCCAAGCCTCCACAGCCACAGACCCACGAACAATACCAGCGTTTGCCGTAGAAATAGGTAAATGCCGGCACACCAATTACAATCAGCAGAATCCCCCAAATCAACATAAAAAGCCCTACTCCACCACTTGACAAAAAGGTGTCGATCTGGTAATCGTAGAAGAAATCGTAATCCAAAGGCCAGATATTCTTGAAATCAAAATAGGGCTTATTCAACGAAACAAGCACCTCAGGAATAAGAAAGGCAAAGGCGGTTTGAAAGAATATCACCGAAGCCGTGCGCAGCTGCTGGTACTTGTTGTCCCGGTACTTCAACACCATTCGAATTCCCATCACACCAATCGCCAAGGTGTACACCAAGCCATACAAAAACCATTGACTGGCAGCCCCCCCTGACAAGAATTGAGCAATGGGTTCCACCATCCAGACCAATGGACTGAGGTAAGCTGGAAACCAATACAAAATCACATAAAATCCGATCAGGTAGGTGCCCGTAAGCATGCCCAATACACCTCGATTCTTGAGCGAGGAATGAAATACACCGGTATGTACCAAACTTGTATGCGCTGAGCCAGATCCAGCAAATTGAAAAAGTACTCCTCCCAAGACCACAAGACCTATCGACAAAGCTAAACTGGTCCAAGGATTCGATCGAGCAGGCCCTTCGCCAGCCGCTTTGGCCAAGGCAAATCCATAATCGTCCCAGATCACTTGATCCCAAGCTTGCTTTGCTTTCAGTTCCTCGTTAAATGGATCAAAATTGGAGGAATAAGCCCTTAAAAAGGCATGAGTGGAAGGATAAACTTGCCCATACATGGGCTGCAGGAGTTCGGCTAACTTTTCCCGGTGGATCTCTTTGACTTGATCCTGCACCATTGCTTCTGACAAGCGATAGCTGCTCAAAAACGGCAGTGCCGTGAAGACCAACATGCCTACTAAAAACAGAACAAGACCGATTACTTGAATTCCTCTCATTGACTTGCTCCGAATAATTTTTGGAAAAAGGATTTTTTTGAGGAGACGATTGCCCCTCCAAATTGACGTTGATATGCGGCTTGAATATCGAGGTGGTAAGGGGCATAAAATTCTGGATCGAATACTCCCTTACCTAGCTCTTGCATGACTTTTGATCCAGACCACTTTTCGCGAATCGCGCGATCAAAGAATTCATGACGCAAACGAAAGCCCAGATTAACTACGCCTACAATTTTTCCTTCTTGGTCTAGACTCATGCGAAAAGAGACTTTGCCATCTCGATGTTCCCAGAAGAAATCTTGTACTCCATCCACTGGTTCCGGTGACACCCATCCATAAGTTTGGTATTCAATGGCAAAGAACTTCGCAGAATTAAACCATACTCCGGGTTGGTAGGTCACTGGCTTATGGCAAAAATTATAGGCCAAGGTCTCCCCGTGCATTCTGCCGGTGTACCAAACTTGCTCCAAGTTCTTTCTACCTGGCCCAGGAGGCTTTTCAAATTCCGCACAATCTCCGATGGCATACACATCTGGTACCGAACTTTCAAAATAGGAATTGATCTTCACCCCTTTACCAATCGCCAATGCCGTGTTTTTTAGAAAATTCACATTAGGAGTTACTCCGGTAGCTATGCCTACAAAGCCGCACGGAATTTCTTCCCCAGTAGAAGTAATCACAGCTCGAACGTCCCCCCCCGCATCGGATAAAATTTCTTTCAACTCCGTTCCAAGACGAAGGTCGATTGCATGTTCTCGAATGTGTTTTTGCACCAAGTCTGCTTCCGATTCAGGGAGAACTTGCTCCCAAAATCGATTTTCCCGAACCAAGAAGGTGACCGGAATTTTCTTGTAGGTCAGCATTTCAGCTAATTCAATTCCAATCAATCCCCCTCCCACAATCACTGCACGTTCCATCGGCTGACTGGTGATGGCTTCCATCGACTCCAAGTCTTGCTTGGAGTAAAGTCCTTGTACCCCCTTTAACTGCTGTCCAGGCCATCCGAAGAAGGCAGGCTTGGATCCAGTGGCCAAAACAAGAACATCGTAGTTCAATGTCTCTCCAGAATCAAAAAATAAAGTCTTGGTTTCAAAAGTGATGGTTTTGACCCAGGCTTGCTTGAGATCTATTCGGTTTTTTTTCCAAAAATGGGGTTCATACGGCTGCGTATGTTCCCACTTCATCTGCCCCATGTACACGTACATCAAAGCTGTGCGCGAAAAAAAATAGGGAGATTCTCCTGAAATCACGGTAATACGGGCTTGATCATCCCCTTTTCGCAAATGTCTAGCGAAGGTGATGCCCGAAATACCATTTCCAATAATCACAAAGTGACGAGAACTCATACGGCAAAGTTGAACCTAAACTTACCCAAAAATTCAGCTTACTCGTTTAAATTCCAATTGTAATCTAGAAAAGAGATGCGAGCATTCGGTGAAATCTTAACCTTGGAGTAGCGATTCAAAAATTCGATAAGGGTCCCTTTTTTGGTAAAATCCCCTTTAAACCAAGAAAAAATGGAGGATAGTTGGGCAGATTGATTTGAAATTTTATTTCTACTTGTGTCATTGATAAAAGTTGTCGCCACGCGTGTCAATTGATTTTCAAGATTGGCAGCCACAAATGCCTCATTCAATAAAGGTGGACAAGATACCGAAGCACAGTTGATCGCGAAATGAATTCGTGGCTCCTCAAATTCTTTCCTCAAGATGCTGTGTTCTACCTCATCCAAACTCATGTCTACGCCGGCGATTTTGAAAAACTTGTAATGCCACACGTCCTTGATGAGTGGAATTTTAATCCTTGGGCCTAAATCTCGAATACTTTTGGTAGGATAATAATCGACAATCAACTTCACCGTATAGGCATTGTATACATTGATCCAATAAGCAAGCTGCTCATTTTTAGACCACTTACTTCGGTCCGGAGCATTTTCAGAAAGTAGTTTGAGGTAGCTTTCCAACTTTGGCTTTTCTCGAATAAAGCCTTTGTAATCCACTAGCCCGTTGGGTTTGACATGAGCTTTGAGCAACTCATTCCAAAGCTGATGGCTAGGTGGTGTGCTACCCGCTTTTCCCACTACGGGACTATGGCAGGAAACAAGAATAAGAAGCAACAGCAAGAACGAAAATCGAGAAGCTAAAGTCATGTGGTGGAAATAAATGGGATTTTGAATTGTAGGGCTATAGAACTAAACGAAGTTAGTACACTTTTTCTCCTTTAGTGAGCCATACACTCCAGGGTTTGGAGTAGGTGTGCACTTTTTGAGTTGGTTTCCCTTTTGCGAAAACAGGGCGACCCTCATTGACCCAGTGCACGATGCCACCATAGAGGTTGTATACACGGGTAAATCCTTCTTTTTGGAGCGTTTTACCTATTTCTTCGGATCGAGCGCCCACGGTGCAGTAAATGAGCACTGGCTTATTCTTATCCAGTTT
>JBJOOF010000169.1:0-4047 GCA_046051425.1 Bacteroidota bacterium | reverse complement strand
CCAATCACGATTCCATCTCACCTTCCCAAGAGCAGGCACTCAAATCCTTCGTTCAAGGTGGGAAGGCCCTGATTCCACTCCATAGTGCCTCTTTCTGCTTCCGAAATTCGGATTGGTATGTGCAGGCGGTAGGTGGTCAATTTAGCACCCACGGTACGGGACGTTTTACTACTCAATTGGTAGCCCCTACCCACCCGATCCTTCAGGGGGTTAGCGAATTTGAAACCTGGGACGAAACCTATGTGCATACGAAAGTCAATCCAGACATTCAAGTGTTGATGGAGCGTCAAGAGGGCGATAAAAAGGAACCGTATACCTGGGTGAGAAACGAAGGGGAAGGACGTGTATTTTACACGGCTTATGGACACAATGAGGAAAGCTGGAAGCAACCTGAATTTCATGAATTGCTAGCCAATGGTATTCTCTGGGCGGTAGGCGATAAAGTAACCAAACTTCTAGCCGATTATAAAATTCCAACACCTCAGTTCCAGGACGCAGAAATTCCAAATTATGAAAAACGTGATCCTGCACCGCGCCTTCAACTGCCCCTTTCTCCTGAAGAGAGCATGAAGTTGGTTCAGCTTCCTGTAGAGTTTAAAATGGAACTCTTTGCCAGCGAACCCATGATCATCAATCCTATGGCCATGGCTTGGGATGAGCGAGGCAGGTTGTATGTGATTGAAACGGTAGATTACCCAAATGAAGTGCGTACTGAAGGAGGCAATGACAAAATCAAAATCCTGGAAGACACAGATGGAGATGGCAAAGCAGACAAAGTCACTGTTTTTGCAGATAACTTGAACATTCCTACTTCCATCATGGCAGTCAACGGGGGTATTTTGATCTCTATGGCTCCAGACTTTGTATTCCTAAAAGATACCAATGGAGATGATGTAGCCGACGAGCGTAAGGTGGTTATTACGGGTTGGGGAAAAAGTGATACCCATGCGGGTCCTTCCAACCTGAAGTATGGCTTTGACAACAAAATCTGGGGCGTATTGGGTTATGCAGGATTTAATGGTCAAGTAGGCGGAAAATCTCATGCCTTTGGCCAAGGTTTGTACCGTTTTGCACCCGATGCAAGTAGCCTGGAATACTTGGGCAGCTCCTCCAACAATACCTGGGGATTGGGCTTTACAGAAGATTTTGAGACTTTCCTTTCCACAGCCAATGGACAGCATAGCGTGTACTTTTCCATGGCCAACAATTACCTGAAGCGACCAATCTTCCAAGGATCCGCCAACACGGTGCATGGAATCGATAGCCACTACGACATGCCACACCTTACTCCTTTCCTACGTCAAGTGGATTGGTTTGGAGGCTACACCGCTGCTGCAGGTCACAACTTTTACACGGCTCGAAGCTTCCCAGAATCCTACTGGAACCGAGTAGCCTTTGTAGCAGAGCCAACAGGTCGTGTGCTCCACAAAGCCATGATCAACCCTGATGGATCAAGCTACAAAGAGAAAAATGGATTCAACATTCTTGCGAGTTCAGACGAATGGTTTTCTCCGGTCCATGCAGAAGTGGGACCAGACGGAGCACTATGGGTAGCAGATTGGTACGATTTTATCATTCAGCACAACCCTACTCCACGTGGCTTTGAAAATGGAGCTGGAAATGCTTACATCAATCCTCTACGTGATAGCAAGCATGGTCGTATCTATCGAATCAGCTACAAGGGAGGTGAAAACTCTAAAACTTTTGACCTAAAGGATGCCAAACCAGCTCAACTCATCGAGGCACTAAAAAGTGACAACCTATTCTGGAGAATGACGGCACAGCGCTTGATTGTGGAGCGTAAAGAAAAATCGCTTATTGAGGACCTATATGGTATTATTGAAAACACATCTCAAGATAAATTGGGTCTAAATGGACCTGCTATCAATGCGCTTTGGGCATTGCATGGCTTGGGTGAACTTAGCGGTAAGAATGCAGAAGCCAATGCCGTGGTGGTCAATGCCCTTAAGCATCCTTCAGCAGCAGTTCGTAAGAATGCACTTCGTGTGCTTCCACGCAATGAAGCTTCCTTGAAGGCTATCCTTGATGCAGGCGTATTGGAAGATGCTGATTTGCATACGCGTAAAGATGCCTTCCTAGCGCTTTCTGAAATGCCTACTTCAGCAGAAGCTGCCAAAAAATTGGTTGCGCTAGCTCAGGTAGCAGAAAATGGAACAGATCCTTTCTTACCTCAGGCCATATTTGCAGCGGTACTTACCCATCCAGCTGAATTTGCGAAGCGAGATGCCAAAGCTGCACTCCAAGCCTCTGGGGAAACGAAACTTCCGCTCTCAGATCGAATTAGTAGAAGTTTGGTGGCCGAGCAATACCCATTGGATCAGCGAAACAGCATCTTATTCCCTCCGGATGTAACAGGCAAGGAAATTGGTGTCCGCATCATCCTATCCAAAGGAGATAATCCATTGGAAGGAGTCCTGATGGCTCAAGGAAACAATACCAATGGATATAGTTTGTACATCTACCAGGATGCCTTACACTTTGCTGTGGCACAGGAAGGTAAATTAACCCTACTTACCTCCAAAAAGGCATTGCCATCCGTGCAATTCACCGTGGATGCGACACTCCTTGCTGATGGAAGTCTTTCCCTACAAATCAATGGTGAAGAAGTAGCTAAAGGAAAAACCAAAGGACTATTTACTCAAGCATTGAATCCTAATCGAGTGCGTGTAGGCTCCAACGATGGCAGAAATGTTGTTGGCAAATACGAGGGTACTTGGTGGTTTGGAGGTCGATTGAGTAATGCCTCTACCCTTTCCTTGAAGCAACCAGGTAGTGACATTGCCTTGGTAGCTAGTCTACCGGCAGCAGCAACTGCCCAAGGGGGAACCGTTATCAAATTGGGTGTGATTCCACATGAAATGAAGTTTGACAAGCCTTCCTTCACCGTACAAGCAGGAACTCAGGTAACCATCGATTTTGAAAACCTGGACTTCATGCAGCACAACTTGGTGATTGGCAAAAAAGGAAGCATGGAAACGATTGGAAAAGCAGCCGATGAATTGGCAAGAAATCCAGCTGGAGCAGAACTGAATTATGTGCCTGAAATCCCTGAAGTGATTATTGCTACTGTGCTAGTTAGCCCTGAAGGCAAGGAAACATTGGTATTTACTGCGCCAACAGAGCCTGGAGAATATCCTTTTGTGTGTACCGTACCGGGCCACTGGAGAATTATGAACGGGATCATGGTCGTACGGAAATAAAAGATGGCACTTTCAGTAACCTTTGGTGTCAGTACTTGGCTTTGGACCTCCCCTTTCAACCGGGATACAGTAGCCTTATTTTCAAAAATTAAGAACTTCGGTTTCGATGCGGTAGAAATACCTGTGGAAGACCCTGCCTTGGTTGATTTAAAACTAGTCAAAAAGGCACTGCAAGAACATGGGTTAAAACCTATCATCTGCGGTGCCTTTGGCCCAACACGCGACCTTACGAATGATGATTCCAAGTACCATCAAACTTGCTTTGACTATTTGGATTCCTGTTTTGAGATTGCAGCGGAACTTGGTTCCTCATTTGTAGCAGGACCGATGTATGCTGCGGTTGGTAAAGCTCGGCTAGTTTCCCCCGAACAGCGGCAAATCGAATGGGACCGGGCCGTACGCAACTTGCAGAAAGTTTGCAAACGGGCTGGAGAATTTGGCTTGGACCTGGGAATTGAAACACTCAATCGTTTTGAAACTGACTTGATTAATACCAGTGAAGATCTGATGCGCTTGATCCGTGACATCAACGAGCCTCAAGCCAAGGCGACCTTGGATGGGTTTCACTTGAATATTGAAGAACCTAGTCTTGAAGATGCCATTCGCCGAGTGGGAGACAAATTGATTCACGTGCAAGTATCAGAAAATTACCGCGGCACACCGGGTACAGGACAGACCAACTGGGCTGCTTGGAAACGAGGATTGGAAGCAATCAACTACCAAGGTTGTGTTTCCATCGAAAGCTTTACCCCTCAAGTTCAGGAGCTGGCAGGTGCCGTTTGCATTTGGAAGCCTTTGGTGCCTAGCCAAGATGGATTTGCCAACG
>JBJOOF010000168.1:0-5154 GCA_046051425.1 Bacteroidota bacterium | reverse complement strand
GTAATTCTTTTCCCAAAAAGTAGCAAAATGTAGCGATCATGGCTACCAAGGGACCTCCCGCATCATTGGAACCCAACCCGAATAATTTTCCATCTCTTTCGATGGGTGAAAAGGGATCTTGGGTATAGCCTGTATTTGGCTTCACCGTATCGTGATGGGAATTGAGCCAAATAGTGGGAAGATTAGCTTGATAGGTTGTAGCAAACGCCCATACATTGTTTCCATGACGATGCGGAGATGCTCCTTTAGAGGACAAAAATTGTTCGATTGCTTCAGCAGTTCCTTCTTCCTCCTTGGAAAAGGATGGAATAGCGATCAACTGCTTGAGAAGCGCTACGGCTTCATTTTTGAGCGCCTCCATCAATACAAATCGTATCGTTGTCGTTCGATAATAGTTCCCGCTTTTTTGCCTTTTACGGCCATCAGCAAGTTTTCAGCTTTACCAATCCAAACGCGTTGAACCCCTTGTTTCAAGGCTTCAAAGGCATTGTCCAACTTGGGAATCATGCCTGAATGAATCACATTTTCCTTGCGGAGTTCTTTGTAAATGTCTTCGTTGATCAAGGGAATGATGGATTGCTCATTTTTTTCATCCACCAAAACCCCGGGTTTGTTGAAGCAGAAATACAAATCCACATGGTGCTCAAGAGACAAGCCAGTGGCTAGGGCAGAGGCTATGGAATCAGCATTCGTATTGAGTAGCTGACCTTTTTGGTCATGGGTGATCGCATTGATCACAGGAAGAAGTCCCAACTGTAGCAATTGTTGGAGAAGCTCAGTATTGATTTCTTGGATATCCCCTACAAAACCGTAATCAATGCCTTTGACAGGTCTCTTGATGGATCGAATGAGGTTTCCATCTGCTCCAGT
Source organism: Bacteroidota bacterium (assembly GCA_046051425.1). Lineage (GTDB taxonomy): Bacteria > Bacteroidota > Bacteroidia > Cytophagales > Cyclobacteriaceae > Algoriphagus. The sequence continues at coordinate 4,284 of JBJOOF010000168.1, read as the reverse complement.
CAATCCCAATGCATTTACTTTGAGGGCTTGAAGCTTTGCTACCACGGTCTTGTTGATCAAGCCGGCATAGACCATGGTCACGATATCCAAGGTGTCCTTGTCCGTAATTCGACGTCCATCCACCATTTCGGGCATGATGCCCATGCTTTCACCAAATCGAGAAGCCATTACACCACCACCATGTACCAAGATTTTGGGTCCTGGAACTTTGGAGAAAATGCTCAAAAACTCATCCAGTTTCTCTGGATAGTCAATTACATTTCCGCCGATTTTGATGATAGAGATTTTCATAGGTTTCTCAAAGTAAAAAAAATTAACCGAGAAGTTTACTAAGCACAGCTTGCGCAGCAAAGATTCGATTGTATGCCTGCTGCTGTACCAAGGAGCGAGGACCATCCAAAATCTCATCAGATAGCTCTACATTTCTACGGACTGGTAAGCAGTGCATGACCTTGGCTTCTGGGGCATTCTTCAAGTGGGCTTCAGTGAGCATCCAGCGCTCATCTGTGGATAGAATTTTTCCATACTCATTGAAAGATGACCAATTTTTAACATACACAAAGTCAGCATTTTGCAAGGCTTCACTTTGATCATTGGTTATTCTAGCACCTTGCGTAAATTCTGAATCCAATTCGTATCCTTCTGGATGGCAAATGGTCAAATCTTGTCCCATTCCTAAGGTCCATTCAGCAAAGCTATTGGCCACAGCATGGGGGATGGCTTTGATATGTGGAGCCCAGGTGAGAACTACTTTGGGCTTTTTATTGCCTTTGGATAATTCCTGAATGGTGAGCTGGTCGGCCAAACTTTGAAGTGGGTGACGGATGGCGGATTCCAAACTGACTACCGGGATACCGCTGTATTTGATAAATTGATGGAGAACGAAGTCAGTGACATCCTCTTCCTTTTGCGTCAACGAAGGGAAGGCACGAAGGGCCAGAATATCAAAATAAGAACCCAACACCCCTGCAGCATCTTTGATGTGCTCTACGGTACCTTTATTCATGATAGCGCCTTCTTGCATTTCAAGTGCCCATCCTTCCTTATCCATATTGAGTACGATGGCTTCCATACCCAGCTGCTGAGCAGCAATCTGCGTAGATACGCGGGTACGGAGGGAGGGATTCAAAAAAATACAACCAACTCTTTTTCCTTCACCTTTTCGGGCATGTAGGCTTGGGTTTGCTTTGTAAGCAGCAGCAAGATCCAGTAATTCTTGACCGAGTTCTTTGGATTCAAATTGGGTAAAATGATTCATAGATAGGAGAAGTTAATGGGTTTCGCTACTCAATAGTTCCTTTAAAGCGACTACAAACGAATTTAGTTGATTCCATTCTATGGTCAAAGGAGGGAGCAAACGGATCGTTTCCTTGCCTGCAGCCGAACCGGTAAACATCTTGTATTTGGATACCAATAGGGAACGGATGGGTCCAGCGTCCTGATTTAAGTCTAAACCGATCATCAAGCCTTTGCCTCGGACTGCCACCACGCCAGGAATGGTTCGGAGTTCGGACATCAGCCGCTCTCCTAGTTCCAATGCTTTTTGCTGCAATCGTTCTTCTTCCAACACCTCCAATACGGCTAGGCCAGCGGCACAAGCCAGGTGATTGCCTCCAAAGGTGGTTCCTAGCAGCCCATAGCTTGCTTTAAACTCTTCTGAAAGCAAAAGTCCACCGATTGGAAATCCATTGCCCATGCCTTTGGCGATGGTAATCAGATCTGGATAAAGCCCATCTACCCACTGGTGCGCAAAAAAGCGACCTGTTCTGCCATAGCCAGATTGTACCTCATCAAGGATAAGTTTGGCCTCGTATTTTTTTGCAAGTCGTGAAAGACCAAGTAAAAACTCAGGACTAGGCACTTGAATACCTCCGACACCCTGGATTCCTTCCACAATGATTCCCGCAATGGCTTGAGTGGAGAGTACCTTTTCCACAGATTCCAAATCTCCAAAAGGAAGAATATGAAAATCTTCTCGCGCATTGCAGGGAGCCACTAATTTGGGATTGTCTGTCAGGGCTACTGCAGCAGAGGTACGGCCATGAAAGGAACCAGAAAATGCGATAAACCCTGGTTTTTTGGTCACAAATGAGGCCATTTTCAAGGCATTCTCATTTGCTTCGGCGCCAGAATTCACCAGGAAAAGCTGGTAACTGTGCAAACAGGATAGTTCGGCTAATTTATCTGCCAAAGCCTGTTGCAAGGGAATCTGTATGGAGTTGGAGTAAAATCCCAACTGCTTCACCTGCTCGCTGATGCGCTCCACATAATGTGGGTGACTATGTCCAATAGAGATCACGGCATGTCCTCCATACAAATCCAAATATTCCTGACCCTGCTCGTCCCACAAGCGGCATCCATCGGCTTTCACTAGGGTAACTGGAATTAGGGGATAGACGTCGAATAAATTCATCAGCTAGGATCTAAATGAGTGATTTTTGGAACTGGATTAGTTTAGAATGCGATTGATTTTAGGTTCAAACCCATTTTCTCATCCAAACCAAATGCAAGATTAAAGTTTTGAACAGCCTGTCCAGAAGCACCTTTCAGTAGGTTGTCTAGGGCTGCATACACAACCAACTGTCCTTTTTCAACTTGTAGATGGAGGATACACTTGTTGGTGTTGACAACCTGCTTTAAATCGAGTTCCTGACTAGAAATGTGCGTAAATGCCGATCCAGCATAAAACTGGCTATAGGCTTCCAGTGCTTCTTCCTGTGTTCCAGTGAAGGGGAAATAGGCTGTAATCCAGATCCCTCTTGTGAAATTACCACGGTAGGGAACAAAAAGCACCTCTGGATTTACTTCCGGGTTTAACTGCTGGAATGTCTGTTTGATTTCTGTGAGGTGTTGGTGCGTAAACAACTTGTACACCGAAACATTTCCAGTTCTATAGCTAAAATGAGAGGTAGCCGACAGGCTTTTTCCAGCTCCTGTGGAACCCGTAATGCCAGTAACATGTACTTGGCCTTGAACCCAACCTTGCTTAATTGCTGGGGCTAATGCCAATTGGATGCCGGTGGCGAAGCAACCTGGGTTAGCAATTCGCTTGGCTTTGCTTATTCTTTTAGTGTTGACTTCTGGAAGACCGTACACAAATCCTGCTGACTCATCTCTAAAATCAGTAGATAAATCGATCAAAAGCGTGGATTCTGGAAAGGAATGACTTTCGAGGAAAGTTGCTGCCTCTCCATGAGGAAGACATAAAAAAACTGCATCCAAACCAGAAGTTGGTACCACATCTGTAAATCGAAGGTCACAATCCCCTAATAAATCCCCATGCACTTCATCCACTCGTTTGCCTTTTTGGCTCGCAGAATGGAGGCAAACTAGTTCGCAGGCAGGATGATGAACTAGGAGTCGAACAAGTTCGGCTCCAGTGTAGCCTGCTGCACCGATGACGGCTGTTTTTAACTTAGTCATTTGAGTTTTTCACCTTGTGGAAGATAGCGGTTTGGTTACCCAAAATACGAGTGAATCCTTTTACATCCTCTCCCGTGTAGCCCTTGTTCATTTCTCCATAGGAACCGAATTTGGCTGACATGAGGTCATGTTCGGAAGTGATGCCTAATAAAGTAAAGCGGTAAGGCTGCAGCAGTACACGAACTTCTCCCGAAACCTGTTCTTGCGTACTTTCAAGAAAAGTCTCAAAATTTCGCATCACGGGATCCAAGAAATGGCCTTCGTGGAGATGGTTGCCATAAAACTCAGCAACCTGCTTCTTCCAATACATTTGCCATTTGGTCAAGGTATGCTTTTCAATCAATTGATGCGCTTTGATCAAAATTACTGGTGCAGCGGCTTCAAAGCCTACGCGACCTTTGATTCCGATGATGGTATCGCCCACATGAATATCTCTACCGATACCGAATGGTGCGGCAAGAGATTGAAGTTTCAAAATAGCATCGACTGAACTGGAATAGGATACTCCATCTATTGCTTTTATCTCACCTTGAACGAAAGTCAATTTTACTTCTTTCGGCTCATGTTCCGTCACAGGAGTAGGCCAGGCTGATTCCGGAAGGTAATCCGAAGAGGTAAGCGTTTCTTTTCCTCCTACTGAAGTTCCCCAAATTCCTTTGTTTACCGAATAGGCTGCTTTTTCAAAGTTCATGGAAACTCCATGTTTTTTGAGGTACTCAATTTCTTCCTGCCGGCTCAATTTTAGATCGCGAATAGGCGTGATGATTTCAACTTCTGGGATTAGAATTTGAAAAATCATATCAAATCGTACCTGATCATTGCCAGCACCGGTAGAGCCATGCGCTACAGCTTGTGCACCGA
>JBJOOF010000167.1:0-6339 GCA_046051425.1 Bacteroidota bacterium | reverse complement strand
CGGATGGTGGAACTCCCGTTACTGCCAGGGGAGTAGTTTGGAGTACAGAAACCGCGCCTACCATCTCTTTGGCTACCAAAACAAGCGACGGAACAGGCACAGGGGTATTCCAAAGTACCCTTAGTGCCCTAAATGCAAACACGAAATATTACCTAAGAGCCTATGCGACGAATAGCGCAGGTACAAGTTATGGGGAGGAGCTTTCGTTTACGACCACTGCTGCGGCTACCTTACCAAGCATTACCACGGTAACGGTTACTGAAATTACGGCAACCGCTGCCAAATCAGGAGGAAGTATCACTGCCGATGGTAATTCTCCCATCACTGCCAGAGGGGTGGTATGGGGCACTGCTACGAATCCTACGATATCCTTGAGTACCAAAACCAGCAACGGGACGGGTTCTGGAGCCTTTCAAAGTGCAATCACTGGGCTTGCCGCAAATACCAAATACTATGTCCGGGCCTATGCGACGAATACTACAGGAACTGGCTATGGGAATGAATTTTCGTTTACAACCACTGTGGACGCAACTTTACCGAGTATTACCACAGTAACGGTTACTGAAATTACCGCAAGCGGTGCCAAATCAGGAGGCAGCATCACTGCCGATGGCAATTCACCCATCACTGCTAGAGGTGTAGTATGGGCAACGACAACGGGGCCTACCATTGCACTAGCTACCAAAACGAGTAATGGTTCGGGTTCTGGAGCATTTCAAAGTGCAATCACTGGGCTAGCCGCAAATACCAAATACTATGTACGGGCTTATGCGACGAACAGTACAGGAACAGGTTATGGCAATGAATTTTCGTTTACTACAACAGCACAGGCTATTGTTCCTGTGGTTTCGACCTCAGGTATAGGAGAAATCACTGCCTATGCTGCTAAATCTGGAGGTCTTGTATCAACGGGTCAACCAGCAGGAGTGGCAGTTAATGTAAGGGGGGTAGTTTGGAGCACTTCAACGAACCCTACAGTTGCTTTATCCACCAAAACAACTGATGGTGCTGGGGTAGGGTTATTCCAAAGTACACTAACTGGACTCACCCCAAAAACTAGATATTACCTGAGAGCCTATGCTACCAGTACCACAGGAATCATTGGAACAGGTTATGGTGCTGAGATTACCTTTAAAACAGATTCCCTTCCAGTAGTCCAGACTAATGATCCAGTCATTGAAATTTCCGCTACTGGCGCTAGGTCCGGAGGGGCGGTTATCTCTGATGGAGGCTCTCCCGTTACGGCGAGAGGAATTGTTTGGAGTACAGATTTAAATAATATCTCGGTTAGTTTATCCACAAAAACAACGAATGGGGCTGGATTGGGGTCTTTTGTAGGAGTCATGACGGGCCTGGCTCCAAATACAAAATACTATGTAAAAGCCTACGCGACGAATAGTGATGGTACAGCTTACGGCCCGTCGAGGTTATTTACCACCCTTCCCGCGAATTCAGTAGTGGGTGCAAATTCAAAAATTTGGATGGATCGTAACTTAGGGGCCACCCGAGTGGCGATTTCTAGTACGGATGCGGCAGGTTATGGGGACCTTTACCAATGGGGTAGAGAAGAAGATGGACATCAAAAAAGAACTTCTGCTACTACGGCTACTTTGAGTAGTACGGATAAGCCGACTACCGGCAATTTTATTACCGTAGTTTCAGGTTTTGAAGACTGGCGTAATCCTCAAAATGCAAATTTATGGCAAGGGGTAACAGGTATAAATAATCCTTGTCCTGACGGGTTCCGTCTGCCCACAATTGCAGAATGGAGCTCAGAAATTGATAGTTGGACTAGTAAAGATGACATTGGAGCCTATGCCTCTTCCTTGAAATTACCCAAGGCAGGTAATCGGGGGTTCAACCCTGCAACGGTGGGATTGGAAGGGTTTGCTGGTTATTATTGGACGAGTACGGTAGATGGTACAAAATCTCGGGTAGTCGTAATTAATTCTTCCCAAGCGGTTACTGGAAGTCAGGTGAGAGCCTATGGGAATTCAGTTCGCTGTATTCGAAATTAAACACTTGAGGTTTCCTTTTTGGAAGGATTTTCATCCCGACCTGAACGGTAACCTGCATCATGTAATTGGTCACCCCAAAAAGGGGTTACCCTTTATTTTTAAAGCAAAAGGCCCCTGAACATGCAATGTTCAGGGGCCTTTTGCTAACCAGTAGAGCACTTATTGCCCTACCAAAAAGATGGCATTACTCAAGACGAGTTTTCCACTTTCCCAGAAGCCTCTGAAGATGGGGTTATCCACAAAGTAGACTACTTGTCCTCTTCCCTGAGACTCCGCCCCGATCACGAGGGACTGACCCATTTGGGATTTGATTTTGTACCCGATGTATCCTGTCCGGTAGGCATCATTGGAAGCAATAATTCCCGCGTTAGCACCTCCGTTGAGGAAGGCAAATCGGCTGGAATTATTCTTAAGGGTATAGAATTTGCCTCCTGTTCCGTAGCCTAGCGGATGGCTTTCGTCCATCTTGATCTCATAGATGGCTCCGGCTGTGCCACCTGCAATTTCCAAGCGCTCGCCCTCGGTGTAGGGCTCCAAGCGCTCTTTCTTGGCGAGTTCCTGGCTGGCTTTCTCAGCTGCCTTTTTTTCATCCTCTGTGTCAAAGGTTTTCAACTTGAAGCCTTCCTTGTTGGCAAATAGGTTGACCGAGCCATCGATCGCAATCGCCTTTCCTCCGGCCTTTACCCAGTCGTTCAACTTGGTTTGAGCGGAAGCAGACAAGGCAGAACCAAATACAGATGGAAGAATGATCACATCGTATTTGCTCAAATCAGCATTGCCCATCGAAGCTGCATCTAGGCTAGAGAGCGGATACTTCAAGTCTTTTTCGAAGAAGTGCCATACCTCTCCAAAATTGAGAGAGGAGGTGCCTGTTCCGCCTACAAGGGCCACCTTAGGGGCTTGGATGACGCGTACAGTTGGCGAGCCAAAATCCTTGCCCTGCTCTACATAACCCGTTTGGGTAGTGTTCAAGGCAATGCCATGAGCTGTGGCAGTTTCCTGTACTATCTGATCAAAATTAGCTATCCATTCATTGCCCCCTTTGGTGATCATCATCGTTCCGGCTGGATAGGATTTTCCTTCCACAGTGAATGGGTATTCGGCGTAGCGAACGCGGATTTTTTTGTTGAGAAGTGCCGCAAGAAATGCTGCGTCTCGCGTACCCTGCCAAGGGGCCAGGTAGGCTACTGGTGTACCAGCTACTTTTGTTGAAGCAACCGCAGGCTTCTCGTAGGTTCCGCTTGGATCCAATCGGGTATCTAGGGCAAAGGCCTTTAACCCATACGCATAAGGCATGGCCCAGCTCGTGATGTCGTAAGTTATCGAATCGTGTAGTGCAGGGTTGGGTTCAAATAGCACCTGGGTCAGGACAGATTTCGGCTGGTAGGCTGAGATGACGATGTCTTTGTCGCTTGCTGCAAAAAGAACTCCTGTCTTTCCACTTTGGTACTCGAAGCCTTTCAAGCCTGTTTTGGCAGTCCCTTTCCCGTACTGGATTCCGTTTTTGTCAAGTAGTTCTAGCAATTTGGCTACCTGGGCCGGGTTGCTTTCTCCCTTGATCACAAAGCTTTTGTAGGTGCCTTTGGGAGCTGTGGCGTTGGTTTTGAAATAGCGTTCAAACTCGCTTACCAGGCGAGCCGAATGCTGGCTGGTCATCTCTACCGCAGAAAGTGCAGCTGTGTAATGACCGGCAATTCGGCTACTCAAGGTGACCGTATCGCCGATGGCATTGTAGCCACCGATGCCTGCACGTCCTCCTCCACCTTGCTCGATGGTCATGCCAATGGCGCCATTGTACATAGGGTAGGTGTCGCCATAGGAAGGATACAAGAGGTCAAAGCGCTCTTTGGTAAAGTAGAATCGGCCCATTTGGTCGAAGTACTTCGCGGTATTTTTTCCAAAAATGTCTTGAAACTCGTGCTGAAATGGGGTCAACTGCTCGTGAAGGGGTTCGGCAGCAGGAGCCATGTAAAATGGATTGTCGATGCCCTGCTCGTGAAAGTCGAGGTGGAGCTGTGGCATCCACTGCTGGTACATTTTGAGGCGCTGCTGAGATTCAACTTGTACTTGCCAAGCCCAGTCCCGGTTGAGGTCAAATAGGTAGTGGTTGGCACGCCCGCCTGGCCAAGGCTCGTTATGTTCCATGGACTGGAGGTCTGGCTGCAGCTGGGTGTGCATTTTCTGGTTGTACCAGTTGGAGTAGCGGTCTCTTCCGTCTGGGTTGATGGCGGGATCGAGGATGATTACTTGATTTTTCAACCAGGCTTGCACCTTGGCATTGTTGGGGTCGGCCAGCGTGTGGAAGGTGGAAATGGCAGCTTCCATGCCTACGGATTCGTTGCCGTGGACGTTGAAGGACATCCAGTTGATGGGAATCTGGGTGCTTGGTGTTCCTGAAAGAATGCCTGTTCGCTTCAAGTTGTCCGTGCGGATCTGCTCGAGTCGAGCCATGTTTTCTGGACTCGCTAGGATGGCGAGAATGAGGGGTCTTTTCTCGTTGGTTTCCCCATACTGGATGAGCTTGATGTTGGGATTTTGAGCAGCTACGTACTCAAAATAGTCCACCATGCGGTGGTGAGGAGTGAAGCGGTCTCCTGGCTTATAACCAAGAAACTGCTCAGGCGTCTTAAGTTGGGCCAATACGCTTCCGATGGAAAGCAGGGCTAATGCGAGCGAAAAGAATAATTTTTTCATTTGGAAAATGGGTTTCGACGAGAAAGTTAACCGCTTTTGTCCATTGTACTGCCACATGATGCGGGAAAAGTGACGAGTGGAAAGGAGTCGTTTTTAATTCCTAGTAAAGGAAAGCCACAAAAAAAGGCAGACCTTTTTGGGCCTGCCTTGGGAGTATATTAAGAAAATAATTAGGCGACTGCAGTGGCAGTTACCTCAATATTGCCTCGGGTAGCTTTGGAGTAAGGGCATACCTGGTGGGCTGCGTCTACCAATTTCTGCGCTTCTTCTAGAGAGGCTGCCATTGGGATTTTTACTTCAATGTCCACGCCAAGGCCAAAGCTTCCAGGGCCGTAGTGACCCAAGTGCGCTTTTACTTTGATTTCAGAGTCTTTCAAGCTGGTGGTACCTGCCACCGCTGCCAAAGCACCTCCAAAGCAAGCTGCATAGCCGGCTGCGAATAGTTGCTCTGGATTGGTTTTTCCTCCTTCGCCACCGATTTCTTTTGGCATCGCGACGTCAAAGTCAAGCATGCCATCTTCGGTGCGTACGTGGCCTTTTCTACCTCCGGTGTTTACCGCTACGGCGGTGTAGTCTACAATTAGTTTTTCCATGATTTCGTATGATTTACAGTTTGATTTTTTAGAGTCATTGTTGGGGCTGGGCCCCAAAAATAGGAACTACTCTTCAAACTTAAGAATGGACTTCAAGGTTTTTGGAGGAAGAAAATTTCTTCACAGCCGAGTGATTTAGGTCAGTTTATAGCCTCTTTCATAGGCATAGTGAAGTTTCGCATTCACCGCAGCGTCTGTGGACAGTTGCGTTTGGGGATTCCAAGTGATGGTACGGCCTAACTCGTGGGCAATATTTCCTAGCGTACAGGCAGTGCAGGTGCTGTGGCCGATTTCTACCGGGACGATCGGATCCTTGCGCTTGCGGATGCAGTCGATAAAGTCGATGTGGTGTGCGCCGAAGCTAAAGTTTTCGGGTTCTTTGCCGAGCTGTAGCTCTGGGATGGAGCTGTCGTAATTGCCTCGAGAAACTTTGATCCAGCCTTTTTCTCCGATAAACTTCACCCCTTGTCGGCCTTCGTCAAATTTGGTGATTTGCATTTCTACCCCATCCGCGTAGCGATAGCTTAAGGGCTGGGTAGCGGATCCAGGGATGATGGTGGTTGGACCATTTCTATCCTTGCTTAGGCCCCACTGGGCTATGTCGATCATGTGTGCGCCCCAGTCGGTCATCAAGCCACCACCGGTTTCCTTGTACCAGCGCCAAGCTCCCCAGGCAGTTTCGTTCTTATCAGGATTCAAGCTAATGCCTGGATTGAGCAGGTCATTGAAGGCTAGGCTTGGTATAGGGCCAAGCCATTTTTCCCAGTTGAGGCCTGCAGGAATGGGCTGGGCAGCCAAGTCGTAAGGCTTGGGATGGGGATTATCTCCTACGTGCACGAGCACCTGGGAGATTTTACCCAGTTGACCACGCTGCACGTGCATCGCAGCTGTTTGGAAGTTCACTGCGGCGCGCTGCATGGAGCCCACGGCTAGGACCACGCCGTTTTCACGCACCGCCTGCACGAGGAGTTGACCTTCTTTTATCGTGAAGGTGAGTGGTTTTTCTAAGTAAATATCCTTTTTGGCCGTGCACG
>JBJOOF010000166.1:0-2835 GCA_046051425.1 Bacteroidota bacterium | reverse complement strand
CGAGCTTCCCGTATTCCCACCAAAGGCAATGAGCTCTCCTTTTTTGATGGGTATTTCGCCTATTTTCAAGGTTAACTCCAATTCATTTTGCTTGGCCTCGTACATCTTTTTTTTCATCCAGGCTTCCAGAGCGGGATTAAAGTTCCTTAGGTGGCCATATACCGTTATGTTTCCACTCGGGTGTTTGAGATAAATCACATTGCCATATCCGAAAGAGGATATTTTGATTCGATGTATCCATCCTGTAGCTGCAGCATAGATTGGTTCGCCTTCAGCACCCCCAAACTTGTAATCCAATCCTGTGTGAAAGTGGTTGGGACGAAGTTCGGAAAAGTTGCCTGCAAGGTAATTTCGACCACCGGGTTTTACCGGGGACTGGAAGTACCCTTTTTGAATTAGTTGGGCAAACCCAGGACTATTTAATCCTAGGATAATTGAGAATAGTAAAAGAGTAAGCTTACTTAACTTCAACATGGAGCATTTTTTCTTTTCCTATAAATCCCACCAACTGGTCTCCCTTTTGAACTGGACCTACTCCAGCAGGAGTGCCGGTGTAGATGAGGTCCCCTTTTTTGAGCGTGAAAAATTGGGACACATAGGAGACGATGGTAGCAAAATCAAAAAGCATCAAGCTCGTGTTCCCCTTTTGTTTGAGTTCTCCGTTGATTTCGAGATGAAAGTCAATATTTTTCAAGTCCCCCAATTCAGCAACCGATTTGAATTCACCGATAGGAGCGGATCCATTGAATGCCTTGGCAATTTCCCAGGGCAATCCTTTGGCCTTGCACTGGTCTTGAAGGTCTCTGGCTGTGAAGTCGATGCCCAAACCGATTTCCTCAAAGTAGCGGTGTGCAAACTGAGGTTGAATGTATTTTCCTTCTTTAGAAATTTTGAGCACCAATTCGATTTCATGGTGGATGTTGGTTGAAAAGTCAGGATAAAAGAAGGGCGCTGCTCCCTTCAAAAGGGCTGTATCTGGCTTAAGAAAAACGACAGGCTGACCTGGTTTTTCATTTTTTAATTCTTCAATATGAGCTGCATAATTGCGGCCAATGCAAATGATCTTCATTGGATCTGAAATTAAGTTCTGTCTGGGATTAAAAATTGATTTTTTTGAGCTCTAAGAGTAATTTGTCCGTCCATTGCCCATAGATGAGTTTGGAGGGGTGAAGCTGGTCTTCGACCACACCTTCAGGTAATCCACCATCCATTCGGTAATCGTCAGTAATATCGATAAATTTAATACCCTGCTTCTCGCAAATTTCTTTTTTGGTCCGATTGTAAGTATTAATTGCTTTTGCCACTTGATCCGGATCTACCCCTTTTTGGCTAGCAAAAGGGGTGACTCCCCAATCTGGAATCGAGAGAACGATTACTCGTGATTTATTTCCTTTTGCAAAAACAATCGCTCGCTGCAGCATCTTTTCAAAATCGACCGCAAAGGATTCTACGGAGCGACCTCGGTACTGGTTGTTAACTCCGATCAACAAGGTTACCAGGTCATATCCCGTAGCTGCTGGGGGATTGGCTTGGATGCCTGCTTCCAGTTCGTCCACAGTCCATCCCGTCTTTGCAATGATTAAGGGTGCGGTAAAAGGAACCTTTGCATTCTTATTCCATTCACGGACGAGTTGCATGGGGTAGCGATCCTCCAAGCCTACTCCTTCCCCAATGGTGTAACTGTCACCAAGAGCAAGGTAACTTAAAGAGGTTGTCTGTGCTTGATTCGGTGTGGAAAAGGTCATTGCAAAAAAAAGGAAGAGTATGAGGGAAAAGGGAGAAATCGAAGACATCCGCTTAGCTTTTTTTGAAGACATTCTCCAACATAGTGATAGTTCCTAAATTGGCATTTAATTGAACATTTGCACCTACAGGAAGGATAAATTGTTTAGGAATGTGTCCAATCATGGCACCGATGAAAGCTGGAATCCCCAAGGGGAGGATGTAATGTTCTATGATTTGATCAACAGAAAATGATCCATTGGTAGGCTTGCAATCTGAGCATTGTCCAAACACAAATCCTTTGATTTTCCCTAAGGTTCCATTAAGCTTAAGTGTGCTCATCATTCGATCTATGCGGTAAGGTAGTTCTCCTACATCTTCTATGAATAATATAGCATCTTGAAAATCAGGATAATAAGGAGTTCCAGATAAATCAGATAAAACAGAAAGGTTGCCTCCTAATATTTTCCCATCAACAATTCCAGGGTGAAGGGTTTTTATTTGGATTGTATCGGTGTCTAAGCTGGCTGCAGTTTCTTTCTCATTTTTAAATGTGAGTAAATTCTGTTCAAAGAAAAGCTGTTGGAATTGGTTAATATGAAAATCATTCCAACTACTAGATCCATTGGGGCCATGGAAGGAAATTAAACCTGCTTGGCAAAAAAGAGCGCACTGAAGTGCTGTGACATCTGAATGTCCCAATAATGGTTTTGGATTGGCTTTTACTAAATCATAATCAATAAGCGGTAGGATACGTGCTGCCCCAGATCCTCCACGAAGGCAGATGATCGCTTTTACTTCAGGATCGGCAAACATATCATTGAAATCCGCTGCACGTTCCTCGTCTGTTCCAGCCAAATGCCCATATCGATTTTTGTAATATTTGCCCATCTTGACTTTCAATCCAAGAGCTTTCATACCTTCTTTGGCTGTAATCTCCATAGTACCTGTTATAGCTGCTGATGGACTGATAATACCCACAGTTTGACCGCGAAGCAAAGCATTTGGTAATAACGGTGTTGTTGTCTTATCTTCTAATTTTGCAAAATCAATACCCAAGAAGGGGCCTGTGGCCGTTAATAGGCCTAATGTTGTTAAGAAACTACGTTTATT
>JBJOOF010000165.1:0-2680 GCA_046051425.1 Bacteroidota bacterium | reverse complement strand
ATGCAGCTATCGACCAGCAGTGTGAGGTATATATTAAGGAGAAGGGCCTAGAGAAACAGGTCAATGCACAGATGGATGCGATGTATGCCAAAAAAGGACTTCCAAGACCTACCTACCGAGGCGCACTTCCCGAAGGAAATAACGGCCTAGGCCTGCTTTTGCTTGGGGTGACGGGAAATCAAGTCCTTCCAGCCGAGGTCTATGCCCAAATCAAGGCAGATACCCTCTCGAAGGTGCGCGGTACTGTACAAGCAGATATTTTGAAAGAGGACCAGGCACAAAATACCTGCATCTTTTCCACCGAGTTTTCCCTCCGACTGATGGGGGATGTGCAGCAGTACTTCATTGAGCAGCGGGTGCGTAATTTCTATTCCGTATCCATCTCAGGATACCACATTGCCGAAGCGGGGGCCAACCCGATCACGCAATTGGCCTTGACGCTTTCGAATGGATTTACCTACCTGGAGTACTACCTTTCTCGCGGGATGGATATCAATGATTTTGCGCCTAACCTTTCCTTCTTTTTCTCCAACGGCATCGATCCGGAGTATGCAGTAATCGGTCGGGTGGCACGAAGAATCTGGGCCAAGGCGCTCAAGTTGAAGTATGGGGCCAATGAGCGTGCACAAATGCTCAAGTACCACATCCAAACCTCCGGTCGTTCTTTGCATGCGCAGGAGATTGATTTCAACGATATTCGAACTACGCTGCAGGCCTTGTATGCGATTTACGACAACTGCAACTCCCTGCATACCAATGCCTATGACGAGGCGATTACCACGCCTACCGAAGGGTCTGTGCGACGCGCGATGGCCATCCAGTTGATTATCAACAAGGAACTGGGTCTGGCCAAAAACGAAAATCCACTGCAAGGATCCTTCATCATTGAGGAGTTGACTGACTTGGTGGAAGAGGCGGTATACGTAGAATTTGACCGCATCACCGAGCGTGGAGGGGTCCTTGGTGCCATGGAAACCATGTACCAGCGAGGCAAGATTCAGGAGGAGAGTTTGCATTACGAAATGCTCAAGCATACCGGAGAGTACCCCATCATCGGGGTCAACACCTTCCTTTCCAGTACTGGATCTCCTACGGTGATTCCCGGTGAGGTGATTCGTGCGACGTTGGAGGAAAAGGAGGGACAAATCCAGACCTTGAACTCCCTGCATCAGGCGCATCAGGAAGTGCTCGATGCCCAACTCAAAACCTTGAAAAAGGCGGCGGTTTCCAATGAAAACGTTTTTGAATGCTTGATGGAAGCCGCAAAATCCTGTTCTTTGGGTCAATTGACCCGAGCCTTGTATGAGGTGGGCGGGCAGTATAGACGAAATATGTAAGTAAATTGGTGCTTTGGAGGCACCAAGAAAATAAGAGAACCTATGGCGAATACACGCAGCGTCACCGTACGCATGAAGACCGACTTGACTTACGCATCCACCAATCCTCAGGGAAATCGGGTGGACATCGACATGAACGATCCCGAGCAGAAGCAAGCCCAATCCCCGATGGAATTGTTGCTTTCAGCACTTGGAGGCTGTGCGTCGGTGGATGCAGTGTTGATGATGAAAAAGAAGCGAAGAGAGTTGCTTGATTTTTTTGTGGAGGTAGAAGGCATTCGAAACGATGGGGTGCCGGGATATTACACGGAGATTGCCCTACATTTTGTGTTGGTGTCTTCGGATGCAACTGCGGAGGAATTTGAAAAAGTGGTGGCCTTGTCCGTGGAGAAATACTGTTCGGTAGCTTCCTCTTTGTCTTCCAAAATCAATTTCACTTCTGAAGTTCGCCGCACCCCATGAGAGTGGTGAAAGAAGTAACTCGGGGAGACATACGGGTAAGTATCTTTTCCTGGAACTCCAAGTACATCTTCAAATACGAGTTGGGGCCTATGGAGCAGACCTTCAAGGTGAGCGAGACGGATATCTTGGAAGAGGCCGAGTTGGAAGGCTTTTTGGAAGGGGAGTTTTTGGAAGAAGTCAAATTACGATTTGAAGGAATGGGGGAATCGCTTCTTAGGAGGTTACAGTAAATTAAAGTCCACAGTCAATTCAGTAGAGGCAAGAAACAAGAGCCAAGAGATTAGACTAGATCGTTTTTAATACATTCTACGAATATCCACTTCTTCATTCATCGTTCGTTTTTAGGAAGCATCAAGAGCCTAGATACCTAACATAGTCGACGTGCTACAGCCCATTGAAGCGAACTTCAATCCCCATTTTTATTTTTCAGAAGTAGTGAATAATGCAGGTAGTTAAGACGAATTAAATCTGCGTGATTTTTCTGTGTGGATCTGCGTAAAAAAAAAAACGACCATGGACCGTTGACAAAAAAAAATCTTCAGCCCACGGATCAAAGTTGGTGAAACCGACCTCAATTATTTTTTTTCATTGGTACTAGATTATTTATAAATTAAATAGTATTTTTCTAACAGTATTTTGAAAAAACTGCCTGTTTTCTTTTAGGAGGAGCGATGAAAATAAGGGTTGGTTTCAATTGTCGACTTTTGACTCATGACTTTCATTCCAAATCATTGATCACCACCATAGAAAGGAAATATAGTATTTATTCTGTTTACCCGCTTTATCACAAGTAACCAAAGAAAACGAAGTTTGAAGTTCAATTAGGTGAGCTGTGGACCGTTGACTGTGGTCGGTTAACGATTATCCGCGTGATAAACAGG
>JBJOOF010000164.1:0-21358 GCA_046051425.1 Bacteroidota bacterium | reverse complement strand
ATTCCTTTTGATTTTTCAGTAACTTGCCAGCCTTCCGGATTTGAATTGTTTTATCCGTAGTTCTAGTTGTATCGATGATTGAATCCCCAACCAATTCTAAAGTAAAGCGTCTCCGATTTCTGCGAAAGTTCCACCGTTGGATGGGGATTCCCTTGATTCTTTTTTTTCTGGTGATCGGGGTGACTTCGATTTTACTGGCCTGGAAAAAGAAGGTGGAATTGCTGCCTCCAACCTTAGAAACTAAGGTGGAAAATGGGACTTGGCTTCGGCCTTCCGAACTAGTTGCCATTGGGGAACAGGAGATGGTCAAATTAGGAGAAGACTCGGAGGTAGACCGAATAGACATACGCCCGGACAAGGGTACAGCTAAAGTGACCTTCAAGAAGCATTTTACGGAGGTGCAGGTAGATGGGTATTCTGGAGAGGTATTATCTATTGCCACGCGTCATTCGGATTGGATCGAGAAAGTGCACGATGGAAGCATTGTCGATTTTTACACCACAGGAGATGAAGGGGCCAAACTCACCTATTCCACTTTGGTGTCCATCGGATTGATTTTGCTCGCCTGTAGTGGCTTTTACCTCTGGTACTACCCGAAGTTGCTTCGAAAAATGAAGGAATAGCGAGTTTGAATGAATTAGCCCAAGAGTTTGTATTTTTTTCCAGGCAAGGATTGGATGATTCCTTCAAACTCCAGCGATAG
This sequence comes from Bacteroidota bacterium, assembly GCA_046051425.1. GTDB lineage: Bacteria > Bacteroidota > Bacteroidia > Cytophagales > Cyclobacteriaceae > Algoriphagus. The sequence goes on along the minus strand of JBJOOF010000164.1, from coordinate 20,655 downwards.
TAATTTAGAGGATAGCATTCCCAATGGGATTTGAAGCACATGGGCCAGTTGATCCAATTCAGTATCTCCTTTCGTTTGTAGGTGGGTTAAGATTTTATATTCCTCTTCTTCCCGGCTTGAAAAATCGGGTAGTGGCTTGGGCATTCGTTGTTCCCCGGGTTTGGACCAGTGCAGGGCCTCCGCCAGGTCTTCTGGACCTGTATAGATGGCCGCTTTCATTTTTCGGATGAGTTGATTGCAACCCTCTGAGAAGGTGGCCTGGAGATTACCTGGAACAGCAAACACCTCTTTCTGGTAGCCAAATGCAAGTTCAGCCGTAATCAATGCGCCTCCTTTTTCTGCAGCTTCCACTACCAGTAACGCATCGGATAGGAGTGCAATGATCCGATTTCTAGCGGGAAAATTACCGGGTAGGAGGCTACTTCCTGGGGCATATTCACTGACTAGCGCTCCATGTTCTTGTGCCAGTTGCTCGGCAGTGCTCTGGTGTGCGGCGGGATAGATCAGGTGGATGGGGGAGCCTAGCACTGCGATGGTGGGTAGTCCTAAAGCCAATGCCGCCCGGTGCGCTTCAATATCGATTCCATAGGCAAGACCCGACACGATGGTCGGCTGGTAGGGTAGAAGGTCTTCACAAATTTTCTTGGTGATAGCCTTACCGTAGGGTGTGGCGTTTCGAGTGCCGACAATACCTACAGTTCGGGGCACATTTAAGTTGGCATTTCCCTTGGTAAATAGCAATACTGGAGCGTCGGAATTGGCTTTTAGGCGTTTGGGAAAATCTTCATCAAGAGCAGTGAGGACTCGATATCCTTCTTTGGTTTGATTGGCTAGGAGAGATTCCGCTTTAAAAAGTAAGGATTCGCGTTGCTGCCGTATTTCAAGTAACCTGCGCCCAATTCGTGGTATTTTGGCAACTTGAGCGGTCCTAAAACCGAAGAAAGCGCGCGCGGATCCAGCGTAGGCCACAATGGCTTTGAATAGGACAGGGCCTACTTTTGGAGCTAATGCAAGGGCAATAAAATGACTTCTGTCCTCAGGTGTTGGATCGGGTATGGAGTTCATGCTTCAGGTTGATTAAAAAATCCTTGAGTTCCTGAAGTTTTTGAACTGCTGCTACTTTATCAAATCCTTGTTTCTTCCCTGCTGCGATGACTTCTTGCGCACCTTGGAGGGTGTAGCCCTTTTCTTTGACCAGGTGGTACACGTAACGAATCTTTTGGATGTCGTCCTTGGTGTACCGTCGGTTGCCTTTTTTGTCTTTTTTGGGTCGGATGATGTCAAATTCCCCTTCCCAGTAGCGAATGAGAGAAGCCGCTACTTTAAATATGTCGGCAACTTCTCCGATGGAAAAGTATTTTTTCTCTATTTCTCGCTCTTTGTAAGGCACTGTTTGGATGAGTTAAGTAGTTCAGTCTTCAGACAAGGCTCCGCAGGGGAGAATGAAAAAAGATATCCCAAAATAGAAAAATGTATGGGACTTTTGGTAGTCCTACCCCCGATTTTTTTAAATGGAATGCAAGAAGCCTAAAAAGAGGCTGATTTTCTGACAGTTAGTCACCTTGAATTCCTTTATCGATTGAGCACTTGCAGCATTTGAACTGCTGCTAAGCCTGCAGTCTCTGTTCGCAAACGGCTCTTCCCTAATGACACTGCCTTGAATCCATTTTCGAATGCCAGTTGAATCTCTTTGGTATCAAAGTCACCTTCAGGCCCAATGAGGATTAGGTATTTTTTGCCTGGTTTGGCCAAGTCCAGTAGGTGGTGGGTATGATTCTCATCCACGTAGGCGATGAACTTCTGGAAATCGGCAAAGTCAGCAGACTTTACTAACTCGCTTAATTTGGTCGTCCCATTCACAACTGGAGTTCTCCACTTGATACTTTGCTTGCAGGCAGAAATGATTTTCTTCTGGAGCCGATCAATCTTCAAAAAACTCCGTTCCCCATGCATTGTATCCAATAGGGTCAGTTCATGAAATCCAATCTCCGTGATTTTCTCCACCATCCATTCCATGCGGTCAGGACTTTTGGTGGGAGCGATTGCCAGGTGGATGTAGAAGGGGTCTATTTCTGCTTCCTTGGAAGACAACACGGTCAAACTCGCCTTTTTGGGATCTGCTTGGTCCAGTACGCAGGTGTAGAGCATTCCTTTCCCATCCGTAACGAGGATTTGATCCCCCTTCTTTTTCCGAAGCACCCGCACCAAATGCTTCGATTCCTCCTCATTGAGGTGGGTGATGGGGGAGGTAATCGATTCTTGGAAAAAAAGCTGCATAAGCGATGTGATCTACGAAGACACAAAAAAAGCACATTCCTTTCGAAATGTGCTTTTTAAGTTGATTTAATCTTTGGGAATTAGCCCTTGGAGATCTCCATATTAACTGTTCTGCCTTTGATGGTGTTGTTTTTCATCACACGCACCACATGTTCCGCGTCCTTGTGCGGCACATCTACGAAGGAGAAGTTGTCAAAAATATCAATTCCACCGATGCTCTTACCAGAAAGACCTGCTTCCCCTGCAATGGCACCTACGATGTCATTGGGACGGATAAAATCTTTCTTGCCTAGGTTCAAAAACAAACGGGTCATGTTTACATCACGTGTACGCTCTACTCTTGGAGCAAAGTCACGTCCACCTTCTTTGCGGTCACCAAATCGGCTTCCACTATCTCCAAATCGGCTTCCACCTTCTTTGCGGTCACCAAATCTACTACCACGGTCAAAGCGCTCACCAGAACGGCCACCTTCTCTTCGGTCTCCAAAGCGTTCGCCTCGTCCACCTTCTCTTCGGTCACCAAATCTAGATTCACGTCCGCCTTCGCGTCCACCTTCTCTTCTACGGTCTCCATAAGCAGGAGCCTCGATTCCGAAGTCTTGATCTTTCATCTCTTTGACAGTATCGCCCATGACCATTTTGAGTAGGCCTAGGGAAATTTGCTCTTGCGTCAAACCTTCTGCAAGCATCTGTCCGATGGTAGCTTCAAACAATTGGGTATCTTCTTCCTTGCTCAATACACGGTATACGTCCTTGATGAGCTGGGTTTTCTTCAATTCTACCAATTCCGATACCGATGGAGGAGTCATTTTGTTGATGCTTGCCTTGGTGAAACGCTCCAAGTCACGCAACTTCATCATTTCTCTACGTCCGGTGATGAAGGTAATGGCTGTTCCGGATTTGCCGGCACGTCCTGTTCTACCAATTCGGTGTACGTAATATTCTTCGTCTAGTGGGATGTCAAAGTTAAACACCGCTTCTACGTTGTCTACGTCAATCCCTCTTGCAGCGACGTCTGTGGCCACCAATACGGTGCAAAGTCCTTTTCTGAACTTGCCCATGACCTTGTCGCGCTGTGCTTGAGAAAGGTCACCGTGAAGTGCTTCTGCAAGAATGCCACGAGCACCGAGTGACTCGGTTACCTCGTCTGTCATGCGCTTGGTGTTGCAAAAAACCACACTCAAGGCATAGTTGTTGAGGTTCATCAAACGAGCCATCAATTCCATCTTCAAGGATTGCTTTACTTCGTAAAACACCTGATCGATCTTGGCAACCGTCAATTCGTTCTTCGCAACTTTGATGATTTCGGGTTCGTTTTGGTACTTGCGAGTCAAGTCTAGGATAGGCTTGGCCATGGTAGCGGAGAAAAAGACAGTTTGTCTCTCCTCTGGCATCTCCTGCAAGATGGCTTCGATATCGTCTCTGAAGCCCATGTCAAGCATTTCATCTGCCTCATCGAGAACGATGATGCCTGCGTCTTGCAATTTTAAAGTTCCACGGTTGATGTGATCTTGTACACGACCTGGAGTACCTACTACAATCTGTACACCTTTCTTGAGGACACGAATCTGCTTGTCGATAGATTCGCCTCCGTAGATGGCTACTGATGATATTTTTCTGTGGTATTTAGCCAGCTTTTGAATTTCTCCTTCTACCTGAACCGCTAGTTCACGGGTAGGGCAGAGGATAATTGCTTGTGGCTTGAGGAAGTCGGCATCTACCAAGTCAATGATAGGAATTGCGAATGCTGCCGTCTTGCCAGTACCCGTTTGTGCTTGACCGATTAGATCGCGTCCTTGCAGTACAAAGGGAATGGCTTGTTCTTGAATTGGGGAAGGTTGGGTATAGCCCATCTCTTCCACTGCCCGCAAGATTTCTTCCGAAATCCCCAGGTCTGAGAATTTGATTGTGTTTTCCATTATGTTGTCCTTACTTTTTCTTGCCATGGTATCCTAAATCCCAGACAAGCAACAGCAAGGACTCACGGCATGAAAAATAGCTATGTCAAAATTGACGCTGCAAAAGTAGGTAGAATTATTTTGTAAACCAAGGGTTGATACGAAGTTTTTAGAATAATCTGTAAAAATCAGGGGCTTGCTCCGAAATATATTTGGTGGGAAGGGTTGTAAAAAGTACGAAGTACGAGTGACGAAATATGAGATGAATAAATATCGAATGCCGAACGTCGATTGTAGAATGCTGAATTTGTGTATCGTACTTCGTAGATCGTACTTCGTACTTTGTACTTTGTACCTTGTACTTTGTACTATAAAAACGCCCGATCCTCCGTTGCTTCTTCGGTCATTTTTTCAGCAAGATTCTTGCCCAAGTAGCGGTCAATCAGGCCATGGGCGGCATAAAGGACGGGAGTAAGCGCTAGGGCCACGGTAAACTTGTACACGTAGTTGATCAAACCCACAGCAGCGATCTGCGGTAGGGACCAGTTGCCAAAGACATAGAATGCGATCCCTAGCACCACAAAAGAGTCGATAAACTGAGACACAAGGGTAGACCCAGTAGCGCGTAGCCAGATCATCTTTGGGCCTGTGACTGCCCGCAGCTTTTGAAAGACAAAGACATCAATTAACTGTCCAAGTAAAAAGGCGGTGAGCGAACCCACAATGATACCCAGGCCCTGTCTAAATATGGTATTGAATGCATAGTTGATGTCAAAGGCGCTTCCGTCAGGCATGTTGGCATTGACCTGCATCCAGAAGTCTGCCGGTGCCAAGGCGGTTACCAAGCTGATGATCAGAAAGACATAGGTGATCAATCCTGCGGTGAGGAAACTGATTTTCCGTACCCCCTTTTTTCCAAAATACTCGTTGATCAAGTCCGTAGTGATGAAGACTACCGGCCAGATCACGGCCCCTGCAGTGAGGTTGAAGTCCAGCACAAACTCCCCAAAGAAAGTCCACTGCACCGGTTCAAATCCGAGGCTGCGCTCTCCAGAAAAGATCTTCACTCCAATGATTTCAGCCAGGATGGCATTGGTTAGGAAAATAGCTCCTAGAATAACAAAGAGGTTGGTCTTGCGACTTGGTGCAGATTCATGCATGGGCTGTAGGGATGGGGTAGGTGATGCCTTCTTCACTTAAGCAGGAATTTGGGAAAATGGTTTGCGCTTCCTCCAACAAATCACTTAAATCGGGGTATCGGGTAGAGAAATGACCCAAAAGCAATTTTTTGGCTCCACTGACTGCTGCGATTTGAGCGGCTTGCTTGGCAGTACAATGGTAGGTTTCCGCTGCGCGTTGCTGATCCGCTTCCATAAAGGTGGCCTCGTGGTACAGCAGGTCCACTCCAGCAAGGTAGCTGCTTAATTCAGGATTGAATGCGGTATCCGAACAAAAAGCATAGCTCCGCAAGGGAGGATGCGGATGGCAGTAGTTGATCACTTTGAAGGAGGTGCCGTCACTGTCTCGATAATCTTTTCCTTCTCGAAGGGACTGGATCGCGGCTAATGGGAGGGAATTTTCTTGAAGTTTTTCCTTGATTAGGGAGCGTGGGCCTTCTTTTTCCTCAATCAAAAAGCCCGTCGTAGGGATACGGTGATGAAGGGGAAAGCTGGAAACTTGAAATAGAGTATGCTCGAGCAGCAGGACCTTGCCAGAAGTACTGGTTTCGGTAAACTTCAAAGCATAACTCAAACGGGTATTGCTCCAGCGGAAATGGGTGGTAAGGATCTCGTCCAGGCCACGTGGTCCAAAGAGTTGGAGCGGTTCGGTGCGCTTGGAGAGGTGGTAACTGGATAGTAGGCCGATCAATCCAAGGTAGTGGTCGCCATGGAGGTGGGAGATAAAAATGCTGGAGATTTTGGAGGGCTTTGCCTTGTACTTACGCAATTGGAGCTGCGTGCCTTCCCCACAATCTAGCAATAAAAACTCCTGCCCAAATCGAACGACTTGGGCAGTGTGATTTCTTCCATGCATGGGGATGGAAGAAGTGTTTCCTAGGATGGTAACCTCAAATTCTGGACTCAAGCGCCCTCCTCGTCTTCTCCCCCGTCAATTTCATGCATAAATACTGCTTCCCCTGCTTCTTCCAAGTTGGCTACGAGGCGTAGCTTCTTGTCTAGCATGGAGATCTTGAGCAACTTCATCACGTGGTCGCGAACGCCCGAGATCACAAAGATGCCTCCATTACGGCCAAATTCCCGGTCACCTACAAGTAGAGCACTTAGTCCACTGGAATCCACATAGTTCACTTGACTCATGTCTAGCACGAGATTGCTGTAGCCCTCTGCATGGATGGTCAGGAGTTCAGACTTTAGTTTGGGAGCCAATAGGGAGTCGATCTTTTCCTCTAGTGGGGAAAAAACTACGTACTGCTCTTTTTTATCGATGGTATATTTCATGGGTGTGCTTAGTTGGCGAGGTAATCTAAAATACTTTTTTCAATTCGTGATGCAATGTCTCCGGTTTCTGCACGAACAAAGGACGTTCCGGTAATTTTTTCAAACAACTCAATGTAGCGATCGGAAATGCTTTCTACAAGTTCATCGCTCATTTCTGGCACTACTTGCCCTTCTTTTCCCTGGAAGCCATTGGCAATCAGCCATTGACGGACAAATTCTTTGGACAATTGTTTTTGAGGCAATCCTTGCTTTTGGTTTTCTTCGTAGCCTTCTGCATAGAAGTAGCGAGAAGAATCTGGGGTATGGATCTCGTCAATGAGGTAGATCTTCCCATCGGCTTTTCCAAATTCATACTTGGTATCCACGAGAATCAAACCCTTTTCCTTCGCCATCTCTTGACCACGTTGGAAGAGCGCCCGGGTGTATTTTTCTAGAACCAGATAATCCTCTTCAGAGACGATCCCTTTGGCCAAGATGGCTTCCCTTGAGATATCCTCGTCATGTCCTTCGGAGGCTTTGGTGGTAGGGGTGATGATTGGGGTAGGGAAGGAATCGTTTTCCTTCAATCCCTCCGGCATGGTTACGCCACAGAGGATTCGCTTGCCTAGGGCATATTCCCGAGCCGCATGTCCAGCGAGGTATCCACGGATCACCATTTCCACCTTGAAGGGCTCACAGCGCTTTCCAATGGTTACGCTAGGGTCTGGAGTTGCAGTCACCCAGTTGGGCACCAAATCTGCGGTGGCTTTTAGGAAGCCTGCAGCGATTTGATTTAGTACTTGTCCTTTGTAGGGGATGGCCCGAGGAAGTACCACGTCGAAGGCAGAGATTCGATCGGAAGCCACGACCACAAGTTCCTTTTCAAACATGTATACGTCCCGTACTTTTCCTTTGTAAAAGCCTTTCTGTCCAGGAAAGGAAAAATGAGTTTCTTTGATCGCTTTGCTCATGAAGAATTCGTTTGGGCAAAAATAGAAAAATCGATTTGGCTAGCGGTGAACTTGCTCGTTATTTATTGATTTTATTTCCAAGCTCGTAGGTTTCCGTTCGTTCTAGGATGCCATTTGCATCGTAGAATTCGCGAACTCCATTTAATCTACTTTTATTATATCGTCTGATTTCTTGAATTTTACCTGTTTCGTAATAAAGTATCACTTCACCTTCTTCCATGTCATTGAGGAAAGGGATGCTAGAAGAGAGTTGCCCAGAAGGATAGTAATTTTCCTCCTTGAGTTTGGATCCTTTTTTGGAATAAAACTCCTGTTTCATTAGGCTTCCTGACTCGTAGTAGCTGAGGGTTGGGGTAATTGGAATTCCTTTGGAAAAGGTGGTTTTTTGTTTCAGAGCACCTCCCGGATAGTAGCTCAGGAGCTCTCCTTCTGGAGCCCCTTTTTTGTAGGTACCTATTCGATCAGGCTGTCCATTCGAATGGTGGAGTAGATAGGGTCCATCTAGGACTCCGTTGCTAAAAAATAACCTAGAGCGCAAGGTTCCATCAGGGAAGAAAGTTTCTTCCTTGCCATGAAGTTCACCTTGCTCGTAGTTGCCTAGGTACTGCAGGGTACCTGACTCGTCATAATCTTCTCGGATACCGTGAAACTTGCCTGCCAAATAGCCTGTTTTGGATTCGATGGAACCGTTGGGATAGTAGCGAAGGGAGATTCCTTCGGGCTTGTTGGCTTTGAATGGGGTCTTTTCGGATAGGGTACCGTCTTCAAAATAGGAAAGTAGTTCACCTTCTAGTTGGTTGGCTACAAAGTTAGAGCGTTCTCGAAGGGTTCCACTGGGATAGAAGCTCAAGGCTTCCCCTTGTCGCTGGTTGTTTTGAAAAGTTACTTGCCGAAGTGTATCTCCTGTTTCCGGATCCAAATCATAGAATATCCCATGGCGCTGGTCATTTTTGAGGCTGCCGACCACTACCAATCTGCCCTCCAAATCGTATCGCTTGACAGTTCCATTTGCTTTGCCATTGATAAGGATTACCACTTCTTTGACCTTCAGCGTATCCTCAGGATGGTAAGTACGAAGCGTATCTTGACCAAAGGTCAAAAATGATATAGAACCAAAGATTAAGGTAAGGACAATAGATTTGAACATGGGGAATATCAAGTGGTTGAATCCAAAAACTAGGGTTTTAGCTAGCTTAAGGCTTCTGTGACGGGAAATTACAAAGAAGCAAATTCAACTCCACATCCCTTGCCGTATTTAGTTGGGATAGGCTAACTTTGAACCTTGAAACTCACATTCCCTATGCTCTACGCTCGTTTTCTTGCTTTGTTTACAGTCCTCGTTCTTGCTTCCTGTGCATCCAAACCGGAAGTTACTTTTAAAAATTACGAGGGAGAGATTTTTGGCACCTATTACCGTGTTCAGGTAGGTGACACATCACAGGATTTCCAAGCCAAGTTTGATTCGGTATTTGCCTTGATAAACGCCGCTTCTAACTCCTACATCCAGGAATCTGAAGTTTCGGATTTCAATGCGACCGGAATTTTGGTAAATCCCTCCTTTACTTTTCGGGATATGCTGGATTCCTGTAAGAAGTACCATGTCCAAAGCCAAGGCTATTTCGAGCCCACCCTTTATCCTCTCATTAAAGCTTGGGGATTTTCTTTTGAGGAGCGGGAGCAGATGGATTCCAGCAAAGTTGCTGGGTTGAAGTCCTTGATGGGCTTTGAATCCCAATTGCAGGTGACAGATACCAGTTATGTAGCTGCTCAATCAGGGGTCATGCTAGACATCACTGGGCTAGGAGAGGGCTATGCCATCGACAAGCTAGCAGAGGTTTTGGATCAGGCAGGTGTGGCCAACTATTTGGTGGAGATCGGAGGGGAGATGAAGGGAAAAGGACAGAATCCAACTGGAGAAGCATGGACCATTGGCATCGAAGATCCTGCACAAGCCGAATTGGGAGTGACCAACACCATGCTCACCAAGGTGACGCTGAATGGATTGGCTTTGAGTAGTTCGGGTAATTACCGTAAGTTTTACATCGATGAGCAGGGCAATCGCCGATCCCATTTAATTGACCCGAAAACAGGCTTTCCTGTGAGCCATTCCATGGTGTCCGTATCGGTCTTGGCTACTTCTGCCACTCAAGCCGATGCTTTGGCTACAGCCTTTATGGCCATGGGACCTGTTCAGGCCAAGGCACTGGCCGAAAGCCTCCCGGGTGTAGAGGCCATGTTTGTATTGGCTGAAAAAGACCGTTTACTTATGGAATTCTCTTCGGGCTTTCCAAAAGCGCTGAATTCAGAAGTTAAGTAATTCTTTCGCGGTTTTACATCAAAAAAAGTTTGTCTCCTTCAAGAAGAGACTTCCAGCCAATTTCAAATCCTCAAGAGCTAGATTTTTTTCTAAAGAGAAATCGGGTAAAGTGGTATGTTCCATTTTGGAACATACCACTTTAAATCGCGTATTGGCCTAAAAAATCAAAAAATGTAGTAATTTACTTCTCCATGGACTTGGAATTGGTACAAGGATGTCTAATGAATTCTGATCGAGTCCTGAATTTTTGTGGTTGGTAATTTTTTAAGCTGTAGGATGATCTCGTTCTAGCTGATTTTTTAACTAAATTTTTTACAGGGATATGAAAGACGAACTAGTTTTATACCGATTGGATGAACTTGCTGAGCATGTTGAGGTCAGAATTGATGAAAAAAGAGAAACCATTTGGCTCACGCAGCAGCAAATAGCGGATCTATTCGGGACGAAGAGACCGGCCATCACCAAACACCTAAGTACCATTTTCTATTCAGGTGAATTGGATGAAGAAGTGGTATGTTCCATTTTGGAACATACCACTCTACACGGCGCATTGAGGCAAAAAACCCAAAAAACTAGGATAAAGTATTATTCCTTGGATGCAGTTCTAGCAGTGGGATATCGGGTGAATTCTGGCCGTGCCACGCAGTTTCGAATCTGGGCAACACGGGTTTTAAAAGATTACTTACTAAAAGGCTACGTGATCAACAATCGAATGAACCGATTGGAAGATCGAATGGAGGCCATTGGTGCACAAGTAAACCAGTTGGAACTGCAACTCAACACCCATTTAATTCCTACCCAGGGTGTTTTTTTTGAAGGCGAAGTGTTTGATGCCTATGTGCTGATTTCAAGAATCATTTGCAGTGCCAAAAAATCCATCGTCTTGATTGACAATTATGTGGACGAAAGCGTGCTAGTGCATTTGAGCAAAAGAAAGGATAAGGTAGCCGTTACGCTTCTTACCAAAACGCTTAGTAAACAACTTCAACTCGACGTTCAAAAAGCCAATGCACAGTACCCTCCAATACAAGTAAAGCTGTTTACCCAAAGCCACGACCGTTTTTTGATCCTCGATCAAACAGAAATCTACCACTTGGGTGCATCACTCAAAGATTTGGGTAAAAAATGGTTTGCCTTTTCCAAACTAGATCAACGTTCCGTACCTAACTTATTGGCATCCCTTTCGTCAGTGCTGTAACTAGGTTACCTCTTTGCGTCTTCTATAGCAATCTTTTTTAATCTCTTGCAAAGCCGAAAGGGGGCGGCATCACCAAACACCTAAGTTCTATTTTTTATTAGTAAGAATTAGACGAAAAAGTGGTTAGTTCCATTTTGGAACATACCACTCTAGACTGCGTATTGAGCCAAAATACCCAAAAAACACAAAAAAAATTCCACTGCATGGATAAAATTCTTACAGTGGTAATCTGTTTTAAGTGCGTGAAAAAACCTACACCTTCTCAATCACAATCGCAGAAGCTCCACCACCGCCGTTACAGATGCCGGCTACTCCGATGCTTCCCCCTTTTTTATGAAGAACGGTACAAAGTGTACTGATGATTCGAGCTCCAGAAGCTCCTAGGGGATGTCCTAGGGATACAGCACCACCAAAGACATTTAATCGGTCGTTGTCCAAGTGTAACTCCTGCTGGTTTGCGAGTGCTACGGCCGCAAAGGCTTCGTTGATTTCGTAGTAAGAAACTTCCTCAGGAGTTACCCCTGCATGTTTCAACGCTTTAGGGATTGCCAAGGCAGGTGCTGTGGTAAACCATAATGGATCTGTAGCCGCATCGGCATAGCCTCTGATTTTGGCAATTGGCTTTAATCCGTACTTGTCTACGACTTCTTTGCTTACCAAAACCAAAGCAGAAGCCCCATCATTCATGGTGGATGCATTGGCTGCAGTTACAGTACCATTCGGATCAAATACGGGCTTGAGGGATGGGATTTTATCAAAAACCACATTCTTGTATTCTTCGTCTTCGGCAATCAAAATCGATTCACCTTTTCTGCCCTGCAGTTCTACAGACACGATTTCATCGGCAAATGCTCCGGCTTCCCAGGCTGCTGCGGAGCGATGGTAAGATTGAATGGCATAGGCATCCTGCTCCTCTCGGCTGATTTTCATTTCCTTAGCGGTATTATCAGCACAGTTGCCCATGGGAAACTTGTAATACACCTCAAAAAGTCCATCACGTACCAATCCATCGCTCAGCTCTGCATTCCCATACTTGTAGCCAAAGCGTGCCTTAGGAACGTAGTAGGGGACATTGGACATGCTTTCCATACCGCCTGCGATTACCACTTCATTGATGCCCAATTGGATGGACTGAGCGCCAAGCATGACGGCTTTCATGCCGGATGCACAAACTTTATTGATGGTGGTGCAAGGCACTTGGTAACCAATACCCGCGCCGATGGACGCTTGACGAGCAGGTGCCTGACCCAAATTGGCAGAGAGCACGTTGCCCATAAATACTTCATTGACGGCTTCTACAGTTACCCCTGACTTGGCCAAGGCGCCTTTGATGGCGATGCTTCCCAATTCGGTGGCAGTTAAGCCACTCAACTTGCCTCCAAAACTCCCGATGGGAGTACGAACAGCTGCAAGGATGTAGACTTCTTGATTCATCTGGATTGAGGTTTATAAAATTAACCAAAGTGGAATACTTACCAATCTGGTAATCCTCTTTTTGGCTGCTGTGTTGCTTTCTTTTTGTTGTCTTGAATGTAGCGTAATTCCGCTGCATTGAGGGATTCTAGAATCTGAGAGGCCTGCTCTGGGGATAAATTCATTCCCTTCAGCTTTTCACGCATGGCTTCCATTTTTTTCTGGCGATCGGCCAGGTTGGCATCCATTTGATCGTTTCCATTTTGTCCAGCCTCCTCACTTTGCTGAGATGGATTTTCACCTTTTTGTCCTTCCTTGGCTTTGTCCTCGTTGGTTTTCTCACCGTCTTTCTGATCGGACTTAGAATCTTCTTTTTGAGAAGGATCCTTTTGCTCTTGATTTTGTTGGTTCTGCTGCTGTTGGTCTTGTTGCTGCTCCTGCTCTTCCTGCTGCTGTTCTTGCTCCAATTTTTCCTTGAGTGCCTTCAGTTTGGCATCATTCGGATACTTGGCCAGGCCATCGTTGACCTCCCGGAGTGCTTGGTCCTTGGCAGTTTTGACATAGGAGCGAGCTGCACGATTAAAGAAATCACCTGCAGTTTGGGCGATGGCAGCTTCACCAATTAGGCAAAAGCCAAGCAGCAATGCACTGAATAGGATTTTATTTTTCATTGATTTCCACCACATCTTTCAAACTTGTCATAAATTCTTGGTAAGCAGCTACTGTTTCATCTTGCGCTAAGGCTGCTTCCAATAGGGTTAACGCTTCCTTGAACTTAAATTGTTCCACGAGTCGATCGGCTTCTGCTTTTTTACGCTTCGCAAATTCTGAAGGTTCGGGGGTATTTTCGTCTTTCTTCTTGCGTTCCTCGTCCCGCTTCAGCCATCGGGCTAGCAACTCATAGTTGTATCGCGCCTCCTCATTCAAGGGGTCTTTAATCAAAGCGGATTGAAATTTGCTCAATGCGGCCTGATAGTCCTGTTTGTTACCCAACACGATTCCACCCTGATTGTAGGCAAAGGAGGCTAACCGCTTATCTGTACTTTGACTTGCCTTGTCAAAGCTAGCTGCAGCTTCCTCGGGCTGAGAAGCGTAGTGGTAACTCAGTCCCAAGTTAAAATCCAAGGATGCAGAAGCAAGTTGAAATTCATCGACCAACACGCGGTGGTCTTTGATCGACTGTGCGTATTCTGTAGCGGCATAGCTTGCTGCTGCTTTATCAATGGCAGCATTTAATCTGCTGACCCGCGTCCAGGAGGCGGGCAGAAACAATAAAACCAAGAAGATTCCTTTGCTCCAGCTCATCAGAGTTTGATTGTTTTGATGGGTAAAATCATGTCGACCAAAGCCAATGCCAAGGCGGCAAGTAGGAAGTAAAAATACTTGTTGGAGCTTGCTTCTACTTTACGAGTGGTGGCAATTCCACCTTCCAAACTTTCAATGGCAGAGATCAATCCACCCATTTCCTGGGTTTGATCAGAGATCTCAAAGTATTGTCCTCCCGTTTCTGCTGCAATAAACTGCATAGGTTCCCGGTTGAGTTTGGTGAGGGCAGGTTTCCCAGTGTCGGGATCCATTACTAGGCCATTGCCGCGTGGCATTTCTCCACCTCGATCTGTCCCGATGCCGATCGAAAACACTTTAATTCCTTCGTCCACCAACTCTTCCGCAATTCCATCCAAGTCATCCCCAAAATGCTCCCCATCTGAAATCAATACTACAGATCTGGATTTCTTTTCTTGGCTCTTATCATTTTGAAACCGTTCCAATGCCATCCGGAGAGGGGTACTGAGGTCCGTACCCAGATTGGGCACCAAGCCGATGGAAAGCCCATCGATGTAGAGATTAGCTACTGCCTGATCGTAGGTTAAGGGGAGTTGAAGGAAGGCTTCGGTAGAAAAAATAATCAATCCTACCCGGTCGGAAGGAAAGGAATTCAGCAATTCCTTCAGTTCAAATTGAATTCTGCGTAGTCGATTGGGAGCAATGTCGGTGGCCACCATTGACTGGGATAGGTCGACTGCTATGAAAATGTCTTTTCCCTCTTCCTTGACTTCCTTGAAGGAATCTCCGATGGAAGGACCCGCAAAGGCAATGAGCAGGAGGATGAAATAGGCGGTCCGGATGATGAGTTTGGTAAAAAGTCGCTGCTTTTCCACCTTCAACTTTCGGTTGATGGCCCAAAATCGACTCAAGTATAGGAAATACAAGAGGATGAAAATCCCGGCGAGGAGAAGCGTGAGTTTGATGTCAGGGTATGCCCAAATCATGGCCTGAAATTAGGAAATAAAGCTAACTTTGAAAGCGAATTTTGGCAAAGGTGGCTTAGCTTTTCAAAAAGAATTCCAAGAATTAACAAACATTAATTTCTCCTCCTCGTTCGGTAGGGGTAATCTAAGAACCAATACCCTGATGTCTTTTTACAGGTCCCTGCTTTTTATTTGCTTATTTTTCATTGGGACCACTGTTTTTTCACAGGAAAAAAAGCGGGTACAAGGTCAGGTTTTTGATGCATCCAATCAGCAACCACTTATTGGTGCCTCTGTGTATTGGGAAGACCAGCCTCAACAAGGTACCACCACGGATTTGGAAGGTAATTTTTCTCTTCCTGCAACCGAGCTTCCCTCAAGAATCATCCTTTCCTACCTAGGTTATGAGAAATCCATTCGTACAATTCAGGTGCGTGACTTGGAAAAAGTGCAAAAATTTTACCTAAAGGCAGAAGACTTTTCCTTGGAAGAAATCTTGATACAAGAACGGAGAGGGGATGAGCAGGTAAAAAACATGGAGCTGGGCAAATCCACCTTATCTATGGAAACCCTCCAATCCTTGCCGGCCTTATTTGGAGAAGTTGACCTTCTTCGCAGCCTTCAGTTGCTTCCAGGTGTTAAGTCAGCCGGAGAAGGTACCGCAGGACTTTTTGTGAGAGGGGGATCTGCCGATCAAAATTTAGTGCAAGTGGATGGGGCTCCTGTGTACAATGCATCTCACTTTTTTGGAATATTTTCAGTATTCAATCCAGATGGCCTCAAAAAGGTAGACCTCTACAAGGGCAACATGCCGTCCAGTTTTGGCGGTAGGGCCTCCGCCCTGATCGATGTGGCTTTCCGGGAAGGGGAGCGCGATCGAATTCGTGGGGAAGGAGGTATCGGAACCATCTCCTCAAGACTCATGCTGCAAGGCCCACTATTGGGAGAGAAATCAAGTTTTCTGATTAGCGGAAGGCGTACCTATGCAGATCTGTTTTTGAAACTTTCCTCCAACCCAGACATCAAAAACAACCAGCTTAACTTTTACGATTTAAACGGAAAAGCTGCCTTTACCTTGAGTGACAAGGACAAACTCTCAATTAGTAGCTACCAAGGCAGTGATTTGCTGGGCTTGGACGGTCAGTTTGCCTTGGGCTGGAAAAACTGGGTTTCGGCAATCAACTGGAACCGAGTGAATTCAGATAGTTCCTACTTTGACTTGCAAGGCTATCATTCGAGGTATAATTATCAAGTGAAGTTTGACAATGAAGAAAATGGCTTCGACTGGACCAATTCCCTCTCCGAAACTGGAATCAAAGCTACTTGGACGCGCGTGCTTGCTTCCAAGAGCACGCTATTCTGGGGAGCGCATGGGCAAGTTTATCATTTTGCCCCATCTGACCTGAAGCCTGCACCCAAAAACCCCATTGACCGCCGCCAAACCCAAGGAGTTCAAGGGCTTTTGGGCAATGCTTTTATCGGGATCACTCAGGAGTTTTCGGATAAGTTGACTGCTGAACTAGGCCTTCGGCAGGGTGTTTATACCCAAGTTGGAGAAGGTAAGGTGTACCAATACCCAAATAATGCGCCGAATCCAGATGTGGATCCTTCGGATTCTGTCTTTTATGGGAAAGGGAAACTCATGCAGCGCTACCAAGGATTGGAACCACGAATTGCATTTCGCTACTTGCTCCAACCTGAATTCTCCCTGAAGTTGGCTTACAACCGTAATTTTCAATACGTACAGATCGCTTCCAACAGTTCGGCAGGCCTCCCCATCGATCGCTGGGTTTTGGCAGGACAGTACATTCGACCCATCCGTTCGGATCAAATCTCGCTTGGAGTATTTCGGAACTTTGATCAAAACCGCTGGGAACTATCAGTTGAGGGATATTACAAGGATCTAGATCAGGTAATCGACCTACGCAATGGAGCGCGAATACTGCTTTCGGATCAGGTGGAAACAGAGCTGCTGAGTGGGCGGGGTTGGGCTTATGGCGCAGAGTTCTTGCTTCGCAAAAATAAGGGAAAGACCACCGGCTGGCTGGGATATACCTGGTCTCGAGCTTGGAGACAGATCGATGGCATCAGCAGAGATCGCCCCTATAATCCCCGATTTGACCGGCCACATGACCTCTCGTTGGTGCTCAACCACCAATTTTCTCCTGCATGGACTACGAGCTTCACCTTCGTGTATTCCACGGGACAGGCAGTATCTTTTCCTGTAGGTTCCTACGTCGCGGACAATCAATCCTTGCCACTTTATTCGGATTTTCGAAATGAAAATCGGTTTCCAGACTACCACCGACTAGATGCTTCCGTCACTTGGAAAAATCCAGATCAAGGAAGAAAGTGGAAAGGCAGCTGGAATTTTGGAGTGTATAATCTCTATGGTCGGAAAAACCCATTCTCTTATGACTTCCGAATTTTGTACAACAATGATATCAACTACAGCCCTTCGGATGGAAAAGTAGTATCTGCCCGTCCTGGTGTTGTGATGACGTACCTGTTTACCTTTTTGCCTTCCATCACCTACAACTTTGAGTTCTGATGAAAACTAGCTGGATAGTAGTATTGGTAGCTTTCTTATGTGCTTCTTGTCAAGAGGAAGTGTTTCTCGATTTGGATCAGAAAGATGCGCGTATTCCGGTGATTGAAGGGCATTGGACGGATCAAGGGATCTACAATGAAGTGAAGATTTCCTTGTCCAAAAACTATTACGATTCCCTAGAGCAGGAACTTGTTCGGGACGCAGAAGTCTTTGTAAAGGAACTGTCGACCGGAAGGAGAATCACCTTCAGTTACCTGAATGCTACCCGTTCGTATAGGCCTAATCCCTTTGAGCGTGCTAAGGTTGGAGAAACTTACCAATTGAATGTAGGTTGGAAAGGGCAAGTATTTCAATCTGAAGGACTTATGTTAGAGGCTCCTACCGTAGATTCGGTCACTTGGGAGTACAAGGAAAAGCGGCTATTTCGGGACGAAGGCTATTTTCTTAAGGTATTTGGAAAGATTCCTTTTCCAGACAATAACTACTACCGCATCCGGGTAATTGAAAACGATACGCTCAAAAATCAACGAGAGGATTACCTATTGTTTGACGATGCTTTTGGATTGCAAGTATTCGAAGAAGGCTTGGAACTTGGGTATGCTTTTCAGAAAAACGATCGGGTGAGGATGGAACTCTACCGATTGAATAAAGATGCCTTTGATTACCTCAGCCAACTCGTCAGCCTATTGTTTAATGATGGGGGATTGTTTAGCCCTCCACCTCAAAATCCAGAGTCCAATATTCGGGTAGTCAAAGGGGATTCTCAAGTCCTGGGCTATTTTGTCGTTTCTCCGGTGCTGACTCGTACCGTTACGCTTCCCAATAAATAAGTTGAGTAAATTTTTGAATAGGTGACAACTTTTTCTCAAGTATATCGTAATATTGCGATTGACTATGGGACGATCCAAAACCACCTTATTTACTCCTGCGCAGAACGAATTGGCAGCCTTGGCCAAAGCACTTGCGCATCCTGCACGCGTAGCCATTCTTCAATACTTGGCCAATACCCAGTCCTGCATCAATGGGACCTTGGTTCAGGAGTTAGGCTTGGCGCAGGCAACCATTTCTCAGCACCTCCGGGAACTCAAGGAATTGGGTCTCATTCGCGGGAGCATTGAAGGTGCTGCAGTGAATTACTGCTTGGATACCGAGCGCTGGCAGGCTGTTCAAGACCTTTTTCAAGGCTTTTTTGAGCAACTAGCTGAATCAAAGACCGCTAACTTATGTTGTGATTAATATCTCCTCAATCTGCTACATCTTAACCTCATCTCTACCATGAAACTCTCACAAATCAAATCTCAATTGGATAGTATGACCGAAGTCAACTTTCTATTGCCCTCTGGAACCACTGTTCCTGCGCATTTTCATGTAACTGAAGTAGGCCAAGTAACCAAAAAATACATCGATTGTGGAGGTACCCTTCGCAATGAGACCATGATCAGTTTCCAATTGTGGGAAGCGGAGGATTACGATCACCGCCTAGGGGCTGCCAAATTATTGGACATCATTCAATTGGCAGAGCGGGTATTAGAGTTGCCGGACCTAGAAGTGGAGGTAGAATACCAAGGGGATACCATTGGTAGATACGGACTTGATTTTGTAGGAAGCAATTTTCTGTTGACTGCCCGTCAGACTGACTGCTTGGCCAAAGATAAGTGCGGCATTCCTATGGAAAAACCAAAAATTAGGCTCTCCAGCATTGCTCAGGGCCCTGTTTGTACACCTAATTCAGGATGCTGTTAATCAGATGAAAGCACCATTTTTTAGTCCCTTGCTTGAGACCATCGCGGCATTGCCAATATCCGACATTTCTGCGGATCGGAAGGTGCTCTTGGATGAAATGGCAGCCTACCTTCAAGAGAAGATTTCCAATCGAAAGGAGATTCGGCTCAACTTTATCTGCACGCACAACAGCCGCAGAAGTCAATTTTCTCATATCTGGGCGCAAACTGCTGCAGCCTATTATGGAATAGCCGCCTATTGCTATTCAGGAGGAGTAGAAGTGACTGCCTTCAATCCCCGAGCCGTGGCTGCAATACAGCGGGATGGGTTTAAGCTGGAGAAAAAGGAAGGTGAAAATCCTGTATATTTTGTTTTTTACAGTGATGAGGGAGAGCCCATTGTGACCTTTTCAAAGGTTTTTGATGATTCCGTCAATGCGACTAAAGAATTTGCCGCGGTGATGACCTGCGATCATGCCGATGAGAACTGTCCTTTCATCCCGGGTGCGGAAATGCGTTTTCCCCTTCGTTTTGAGGATCCTAAATCCTTTGACGATAGTCCCCTAGAGGAAAAGATGTACACCGAGCGCTCGCATCAAATTGGCGCAGAATTGTTTTACCTTTTTGAAAAAGTAGGCAAACCTTCCGCTTAAGACTTTTCATTTTGAAATGAGGAGGTAATTTTTATTCTTTGGATGTATTAAAACTTATTATTTATGAAAACCCTTCTTCGTGTTGCCTTTTTCTCGCTTGTGCTAGGAATAGCCCTATCCTTTAACGCTACTGCTCAGGCCCAGGAAACTGTGAATTCTACTGTAGATGAAATGCCCGTTCCTCCAGGGGGAATCACTGGGCTTACCAACCACATGATTCAAAACTTAAAGTATCCTTCTGCCGCCAAAGAAGCCAAGGTGCAAGGCATGGTAGTGATATCTTTTATTGTTACTGCAGAAGGAAAGGTTGAGAATGTAGAAGTGCTTCGTGGAATAGGTTCAGGCTGTGATGAAGAGGCTGTGCGGGTAATTTCGCAATCGGGTACTTGGACACCAGCAAAAAAGGAAGGAAAGACCGTAGCCAGCAAGATGACTTTACCGGTTCAGTTCAAATTTTAAGTTTTTCACCTACATAAAAAAGGCCTCAAAATCATTGATTTTGAGGCCTTTTTTTTGATTTTTAGCTGTTGCTCTTAATCCATGGCATTGCCGTGGAAGAGTGCATTGAAGAAGAGTTTGTTGGTTCCGTACCAAGCTCCTCTAAAGTTAGGGCTATCGAAGAAGTGAATCACACGCCCCTGACCAGAAGGAGAAATGACCACACTGGCGCTTTGCTTCAGACTTTCCAGGTTGGCCTTGGAAATGTACCCTCCCAGATGTGGATTTGCTGTGTAGCGAATTGGGGTGAGGTACTTATCAGCAGAGGGTTTGATGAAGAGGTCTGTATTGCGGTACACGGGCAAGGTCTTGCGGCTGTATCCATAGGCAATCGGATGGGTTAAGTCGAGTTCGGCCAGGTAAATGCTTCCGCCTACTTCTTTTGCACCTTCGGTATCGTTGCGTGTATCAAAGGGTAGATTTCCTGGTGCCTTTTCTCCATTTCCAGCCACGGCTTCTTCCTTCGTGATG
>JBJOOF010000163.1:0-31921 GCA_046051425.1 Bacteroidota bacterium | reverse complement strand
CTTTATCCCCTTTTGGCCCAGTCAGACCGACATCTCCAGTATCACCTTTGGGACCAGTTAAACCTGTGGCTCCGGTATCTCCTTTTAGACCTGTCGGTCCTATATCTCCGGTATCACCCTTTGGGCCAGTTAAACCTGTGGTTCCTGTATCGCCCTTGGGGCCAGTCAGTCCTATATCTCCTGTGTCTCCCTTCAAGCCAGTTAGCCCAGTATCTCCTTTATCCCCTTTCGGTCCAGTTAGTCCCACATCACCTGTGTCTCCCTTGGGGCCAGTTAATCCGGTATCCCCTTTGGGACCAGTAGGACCAGTTGCGCCCTTGTCTCCTTTCAATCCTGTTGGACCGATGTCGCCAGTATCTCCCTTGGGACCCGTTAAACCCATAGCACCAGTTGCTCCCGTATCTCCCTTGGGACCAGCGGGGCCCTGCGCTCCTTGGAGAAGGGTTGGCTTGTTGAGGATCTCGGCAAGTCCCCCCACCGCATTCCAGTCTGCATTTACTGGGGCCGAGAACTGTCTCGTTCCATCTTGAAAAACGAGGCTTTTATTTTCCCCCACTACAATATTTCGATTTAAGACTAGGTTAGCGGTAGCGGCTAAGTTTCCAATTTGAATATCCGTGGACAGCTCGGTGGATTCGATGGTATTATCCACAAATTTTAATTGCCCGACTTGGAGTTGATTGGCCCCATTGATCTTGAGTACCCCGTTGTTTACTGTAAGCTCTGCATCGGTACCCAGCGTAATGTCGGTAATGTACAGCGTCCCCGGGCCCACATGAATTCCTGCCCAGCGCTTGTCAAAAGAGCCCAGGGTATAACGATTATCTGTGTCTGGAAGAATATTGCTAGGTACCTTTAAATAGTCTAGGGGATCCCCATCCGCGCCTACTGGACCTGCTGGGCCAGTTAATCCCCTTTCCCCTTGAGGACCTATTGGTCCCGTGGCACCTATATCTCCCTTGGGACCAGTTAATCCCGTGGCACCCGTTGCTCCGGTGTCCCCTTTAGGCCCTACTGCCCCTGCGTCTCCCTTCGGTCCAGTCGCGCCTATGGCCCCTGCATCTCCCTTGGGACCAGCAGGACCCTGCACACCTTGGAGTAGGGCTGGCTTATTGAGGATTTGTGCAAGGCCTCCCGTGGCATTCCAGTCAGCATTTATAGGGGCTGTAAATTGTCTCGACCCATCTTGAAAAATGAGATTTTTCTTAGCCCCCACTACAATATTTCGGTTTAGGACCAGGTTAGCAGTTGCATTCAAGTCTCCGATTTGAATGTCCGTACCGAACTCGGTGGATTCTATGGTGTTATCCACAAACTTAAGTCGACCTACTTGGAGTTGATTGGCCCCATTGATCTTAAGCACCCCATTGTTTACGGTAAGTTCTGCGTCAGTACCCAGCGTAATGTCGGTAATGTACAGGGTACCCGGCCCCACATGAATTCCTGCCCAGCGCTTGTCAAAAGAGCCCAGGGTATAGCGATTGTCCGTTTCAGGAAGAATGTCACTCCGCACCTTTAAAAAATCCAGAGTGTCCCTCTTGGGAATTATCGCCAATTCAAGGGCTGAAACATCCGCTTGAATAAGGGCTTGCTCCGCGAGCAACTCCGTAAGAGTACGGAGCTCCTCCTCATTGATGGGGTGAGGCATGTAGGTGAGCAGTTGCTCACTTAGTATCGTAAACTCAGGGCGTACCGAAAAATTGATCTCCACCCGCAATTTCTTTAGCCGTCCAGACCAAATGATGTCTTTAAAAGCTTGTTGCCTTGTACTAGTCCCTTGCCCTATGACCAAGTTGATCATGCCATAGCCATCTGTGCGGGTAGTATGGTATTCTTGGTATTCTTCTTCCTCTTTCTCGTTGAAAACAGTGAATTGAATGGTGACCACCTGGTTCACCAAAACCCCACCTTGCAAGTTATCCGCTGTGAGTTGAGGTTTTTCTGGGTCGATAATTACGGCCTGGTAACTGATCCCTAAGGTTTGAGAAAATCCTTTAAAAATCACAAAAAAGAGCAGCAGTACGAAGAAAAATAGTTTCATGACAAGCGAGATTAAGGATCCTAAAAATTCATTTTCTGGTAATTTTTTTAAGGTAGGCTTGGTTTTTATAGGTTATTTTTAAAAGATAGTTGGCAATAAAGCCTGGATTAAATCTTACAGCTATTGCTTGTTCAGCAGGATAGGTTTTTGAAAACACGGTTCTACCCATCATGTCGTATACTTCTACCTCCACAGTTCCTTTGATTTGTTTGGAAAAGGAAATGTTCAACTCTTCTGAAAACGGATTGGGAAAAACGGTTGCTAGCAAATTTGAAAAGGGGAGCGGCTCCTTCCCTGTTGCGAAGGAATAAGGCTGGATAAAGCCTTGAATAGCGCTGTATTTGATCCCATAGAACGTTCCAATTGCGCTTGCTTGTCCCACACTTGCTTCAACAGCATAGCTTCTCCCCTCAATGGATGTGGTCACAGAAAAGCCCGCTTCTCCCAAAGTGGATCGGAGCAAATAGGGACTCCTAGCCTCTTGTGCCCAAGAAAATGGCACAAAAACCAGGGTTAAAATGTAAAGAAACAAGGACTTCATGAATTCAGTGACCCAAACTATCTTGACTACTGGGAGTCCCAACTGTGATTTTATCTACCCCAATCTGCCTCCCTTACATACGATCTAACTTCTTCCTTTAATCTGCTCTCAACCCCCTTTATCGTAGGGATAGGTTTCCAATTCAGCACAGAAGACCCATTTCCTTATTCACTACTTAGTAAAGCCGCGAAAGTCTTCCCTTTGTAGTTTCAATTCTTAAAAAAGCGCGGTACTTAGTTATCCATTAATTCATCCCAAAACTCATCTCCTCACCGCCTGGCGATGGATGAAATAACGGATGAAATCTACTGTCCATGCCCTTTGGGCGGATTTTGATTTTTACTGCTTTGGTAAGCGAATGCGGTAAATTGAAACCTGTCCAGGCTAAGTTGCTCCTGCTGATTTCCGGTTTTTTGAACAAAAAAGACCTGGTTTGGAGGCTCCAATTCAAATGGAAGAGTACAAGCCCCAAATAGGAAAATGAAAACTAAAAGAGGACGAAAAGAAAAAACTTTAATATTCATAATATAAAAATTTAAAGATTAAAAAACATTTAATAAATGTAATTTAAATTTTTGTTGATAAAAAAGATTAATGATTTTATTTTTTGAAAAAGGACGGGGAAATACCCGCCGCGGCGGGCAGGCACCCTAAAATAATAATGGGAAATACAGTGGAAATAGGTTGAAATACACTCCGCTGCGCCTGCCCGCCGCGGTGGGCTTCGTGAAATAGGATTGAATTACGAATTCTTAATTGCAGAATGCTGATCCAAATTCCCTTCCCCAATTCTTCACTCAGCGTTCAGTGTTCGATATTAGTTTGAATCTCGTAATTCGCCTGCCTTCCGCAGGCAGGGTACTTCGTACAATCTTGCTACTTGCCTGCCTGTCGGCAGACAGGATACTAACGACTTGATACTAAATTAAAACCACTCCCTTCCCCAACATTTTCCGATCCATCAGATCCTGCAAGGCCTGGGGAGCCTCGGCGAGCGCGTAGCGTTTTCCCACATGCTGCCGAATCTTGCCCTCCTGAATCCAAGCAAGCAGCTGCCGGGTATTTTGAAGACTGGCCTTGGGCTCTAGCTTGGCAAACTGCCCCCAAAACACGCCAACCACCGAACAGCCCTTCAAAAGGGGGAGGTTCATCGGGAGCTGGGGTATTTCCCCATTGGCAAAGCCTACCACCAAATAGCGCCCTTTCCAGGCCATCCCACGCAATGCCCCTTCGGAAAATTTTCCCCCCACCGGATCGTAAACTACATCCACACCCCGTCCTCCGGTCAACTCTTTGATTCGCGTTTTTAGGTCCTCCTTTTCGTAATTGATCGTTTCCACCGCCCCCTTCTCTCGGCAAAGTGCTAGTTTTTCTTCCGTAGACGCTGCCGCAATCACCCGAGCCCCCATCAAGGTACCCAGTTCCACAGCTGCCAATCCCACTCCGCCTGCAGCCCCCAAAACTAGGAGCGTTTCGCCTTCCTGCAGCTGGGCACGATCTTTCAGTGCATGGTAGGAAGTGCCGTAGGTATACAAGGTGGTCGCCGCTACCTCGGGCGAAATTCCTTCTGGCAAGGGAAATACCCGATCCGCATCTACCGCCACCTTCTCGGCAAAGCCTCCCCAGCCACAAAGGGCGAGAACAGGCTGTCCCAATTCCAAGCCCTGGACTTCATCCCCCAGTTCGGACAAGGTCCCCGCCACCTCTCCTCCAGGTGAAAAAGGAAGCTCCGGCTTAAACTGGTACTTGTTCTGAATGATCAGCACATCCGGAAAATTTACCCCACAGGCCGCTACGGTGATGACCACCTGCTTGGGGCCCGCTACAGGGTTGGCAACCTCCTGCACCTGCAAGGTGTCGGGAAGTCCAAATTGGGTACAGAGAACTGCTTTCATGGAGCTTGATTTTTGCCGAAGGCGTGTAAACACAAAAGAAGAAAAAAAGGAGGAAAATCCTGTCGAAAGGAATAATTTTGAGTTCAATCCTCATTAGTCGAATTCCCTATCCATGGCCCTAGCATCCTACCTCGAAAAAAATAAAGACCGCTTTCTTCAAGAACTCTTTGACCTCCTCCGCATCCCTTCGGTGAGTGCGGACCCAAAATTCAAGGGAGACGTGGTCGCGGCAGCCAATTTTGTCAAAAACTCCTTGGAAAAAGCAGGTGCAGACCGGGTAGAAATCTGTGAAACTCCAGGCTTTCCGATCGTCTACGGAGAAAAAATAATCGACCCCAAACTCCCCACCGTATTGGTGTACGGCCACTACGACGTGCAGCCTGCAGATCCCTACGAACTCTGGGATTCCCCACCTTTTGAGCCGGTATTGAAGAAAACGGCTATCCACCCCGAGGGAGCTATTTTTGCCCGAGGCGCAGCAGACGACAAGGGGCAATTCTACATGCACATCAAGGCCTTTGAAGCGATGATGGCCACAAGCGATCTCCCTTGCAACGTCAAGTTTATGATCGAAGGGGAAGAGGAAATCGGCTCGGACAACTTGGACCAATTTGTCCTCGCCAACAAGGAACGCCTTAAGGCAGATGTCATTTTGATCTCCGACACGCACATGATCGGCATGAAAGATCCTTCCATCACGGTGGGCCTTCGCGGCATGGCATATATGGAGGTAGAAGTCACCGGATCCAACCGGGACCTACACTCCGGCACCTATGGAGGAGCAGTAGCCAACCCAATCAACATCCTTTGCAAGATGATCGCGTCCCTCAAGGACGAGAACGAACACATCACCATTCCTGGCTTTTACGAAAAAGTGCAGGAACTCAGCGCGGCACAGCGTCAGCGCCTCAACGAAGCCCCTTTTGATCTTTCCGAATACAAAGGCAAGTTGGACATTCAGGAAGTGCATGGGGAAAAAGGCTACAGCACCATCGAGCGCATTGGCATCCGTCCCACGCTAGACGTAAACGGGATTTGGGGAGGCTACACCGGCGAGGGAGCCAAGACCGTGCTTCCCTCCAAGGCTTTTGCCAAGATTTCCATGCGCTTGGTCCCTGATCAGGACTGGCACGAGATCGCCACCCTATTTGAAACTCATTTCAAGGCAATTGCCCCAGCATCGGTAACCGTCAAGGTAAAAGCACACCACGGTGGTGCTCCTGCGGTGGTCTCTGACTCTTCCCTAGGCTACCAAGCAGCAGAAGCAGCCATGGAGGAGACCTTCGGCAAAAGACCCATTCCTACGCGAGAAGGAGGATCCATTCCTATCGTGGCCCTTTTTCAAAAAGAACTGGGCTCCGATCCCATCCTATTTGGTTTTGGGCTAGACACGGATGCCTTGCACTCGCCCAACGAGCATTATGGGGTGAAAAACTACTTGATTGGCATCGAAACCATTGCATCCTTTTTCAGACACTTTAGCACCCTGAACGGAAAATAAGTTTGGCGCATCCCTTGACTCAAGCCAAACCTCCAAAAACTTTAGCCCTTCAGTTCGTGTTTCTCTAGGTAAACCCTGCATTTCATGACTCGCTTCCAAAAAAAATACCTTCTCCTTCTTGCGCTAGTGCTGCTGATCAGCCCTTGGGCAGAGGCTCAGTTGGTCAAGCCGCCAGTCTGGAATGTACGCCTGGAAGGCAAGGACCTCACCGTAGGAAAGCCGGCCACCGTGGTCATGGAGGCACAAATTCCCATGGGCTGGTATGTGTATTCCAATGATTTCGACAAAAGCCTAGGGCCCTTGTTGACCGAATTTGTTCCTGGCAGCTCAACGGATTATGCAGTGGCTGGAAAGCTTCAGGGTATCCAAGCCAAAAAGAAGTACGACGAAGTTTGGGAAGGGGACATTACCTACTTTATGGGCAAAGGGCGCTTTGAACAGCCCATCAAGCTGCTCAAAACCTCCGGAAAAGTCACCGGCTCCTTGGAGTACCAAATGTGTACGGACCTCACCGGGCAGTGCATCAACTACGAGTTGGACATCGAGCTGCCATATACCGCAGCAGAAAATCCTGCTGCTACCGAAGACCTCCAAAAAGAACCTGCCGCCCTAGAGGAGGCTCCTCTTGAGGAAGAGAATCTAAGTTCCCCTACCACAGCGGGAACTGATTCTACAGCTACCGTAACTACCGACTCAACTTCTGCAGCAGCCTCCACGACGGATGAGTTTGCAGGAGAAGAAGAAACGGCTTCCCTTTGGGGCTTTATGGTGCTCGCCTTCTTGGCTGGCCTAGCCGCCTTGCTGACCCCCTGTGTGTTTCCAATGATCCCGATGACGGTAAGCTTCTTTACCGGCAGATCCAAAAAACGATCCGAAGGCATCCGCCAGGCCTTTATCTACGGCATTTCCATTATCGGCATTTACACCATCGCCGGCACTGCCGTGGCGGCCATACAAGGACCGGAGTTTGCAAATTGGCTGGCTACCCACTGGGCACCCAATGTCTTTTTCTTTGGGATTTTTGTGGTGTTTGCGCTGGCCTTTTTGGGGATGTTTGAACTCACCCTGCCTTCTAGCTTTGTGAATAAAATAGATGCAAAAGCAGAAAAAGGAGGGCTTGGAGGCGTATTCTTCATGGCCTTTACCTTGGTCTTGGTTTCTTTTTCCTGTACCGGTCCGATCGTCGGCTCAATATTGATTTCCTCCGCAGGGGGAGAATTAGTGAAGCCAGTATTGGGCATGTTTTCCTTCGGCCTGGCCTTTGCTATTCCCTTTACACTCTTTGCCATTTTCCCCGAATGGATGCAGCGCCTTCCCAAATCTGGGGGCTGGCTGAATACCGTGAAGGTGGTCTTGGGCTTTCTGGAATTGGCCTTGGCCTTCAAATTCCTCTCCATCGCCGACCTAGTCTACCACTGGGGAATCTTGGATCGAGATGTGTTCCTAGCCATTTGGATCGTGATCTTCTCCGCTTTGGGTCTGTACCTCTTGGGGAAAATCAGACTTCCGCACGACTCCAAGATGGAGCATTTGGGAGTGCCTCGCTTGCTGCTGGCATTAATCACCTTTGCCTTTGTGGTCTACATGATTCCTGGGCTTTGGGGAGCGCCGCTCAAGGCATTGAGCGGGTACTTGCCTCCCTTGACTACCCAGCAGTTTAGCTTGAATGGATCCGGGAACAGCGAAACTACAAACCCCTCCTCAGAAGTGATCCTCTACGGAGACTTACTCAAGATTCCTCACGGCATACCGGGCTATTTTGACTACGAACAGGCCCTTGCTGCTGCCAAGCGCGAAGGAAAGCCGCTTTTGATTGACTTCACAGGACATGGTTGTGTCAACTGCCGCAAGATGGAAGAAAATGTGTGGGTGGATCCTCAGGTACTCAAACGCCTGAAGGAGGACTACGTGATGGTGGCCTTGTACATCGACGAGCGACTGGAACTCCCCGAGAGCAAGTGGTACACCTCCAGCTACGACGGCAAGGAGAAAAAAACCTTGGGCAAGCAAAATGCCGACTTCCAGATCACCCGATTCAACAACAATGCACAGCCTTACTATGTCATCTTGGACCACCAGGAAAAGCTCCTAGCTACTCCTAGAAGTTACAACACGGACATTGCTGCATTTGTGGAATTTTTGGATGGGGCGAAAGCCAAGTTTCAAGCCACACAAAAGTAATCAGACCCCAAAAAACCGCGGATCGAAGGGAAAATCTACCCTGCTCTTGACTTGAATCTGCGCAAACTCCGGATGCAGGGGATTCAGCAAAAAATTGAAATCCCCAGGTACTACCGCCGAAGGTACTTGCAGCACGCAACTTTTCTCTGCTCCTACAAACTCATCCCCGAGCCGCTGGGTTTGAAGCAGGTGGGGAAAACTATTCCAGCCACCTGGTAAGTCTTCCAAGGCAAGGGTCTTGATGCTCACCTTGCTCGGAATTTCCAGTTCGACCATTTCGTAATCCTTGGGCAAGAGCCCTAAGGAAAGGTGCACTGCTACCTCAGCCATGGCCAAGGCCCGACTCGCCGCACAATAAATGAGGGCCGTGCCCTTGGAATTCCATCGGTTGCCCGATTGAGCAGCCCCTTCCCCCGATAAGGGATTGGCATACTTTTTCCGCACCAAGCGATAGACACGCATCAGACAAATATGCCTTGGTCGATGCGATGCAGCTCCTGAATGACCAATTCTTGGCCGTAGGAATCCTTCAACAGCTCCAGTGGCATCTTGCCACCAAGCGCAGGACTGGCAGCATTGAGCCAGGCTCCAAAGTCGGCGGCGGTATCAAATACTTCCAAGCCCATCACCGTCACTTCTGCCAGCTCGATGATTTTTTCGGAATGGATGGATTTGAAAAGGTAGTCCGGCTCTTTTTTGTAGCGCTGCAAAGACTTCAGCGAAATGTCCAAAAAATCCGACCACTCCTCGTCTGAAAAAGGAGCCAAATCTTTGATTGTCAAAAACAGGGTAGTAGGAATCCCCTTCCGAATCAACTCCACCAACAACATCCGGTCCGAAAAAAACTGGGCAGAACGAAGGCCTTCGCCGAGCGTGGATCTACTGGCCTGACGCCCATAGCGAGGTAGGCTGGTCGCATAGGACTCCATTTCATTTACAACCGAAATGAGATTTGAGGAAGGGACGATGGGATACATAGCAGGAAATTTGTCTATTAATTTAAGACAAATTTCTCAAAAGTAAAAGTTTATCCCCTTTTATTACGGATAAATCTCCTCCAAAACCTGGGCCAAACGCACGCTGGCAGCGATCAAGCGCTCCTCAGCGATGCTGAAATTCTCGTAGAGGTAGGGGTAGCTGATTCGCTTGTTCTCCGGTAGGTTGTACACCTGCGGTCGGTACTTCACCGCCTCTTTCAACCAGTCTTGCATGGTGCCAGCACGGTAAGAAGCCCGCATTTCAGGAGTCATGCGACGGTACAATTCTTCCGCCAATTCGGTGTAACTCATCCCTTGGCGATCGATCATCCCGCTATCCCAAAGGGCATGTAAGTTGGTAGGCTGCCCAAAAAATTCAATTTTCACATCGTTGCCCCCCTTGTCGGTTCCAGTACCCACATGCAGTGGCTGGTGAATATCCTCGATCATGTGAATGAGCATTTTCAACTTTTCAGCCTCCGTTTTCGGATCCAAGCCTCCTTTTTTCAACTCTGCTTTGATGCGCTGAATCGCCTCATAGGCATCGCCTGTTTTTTCCTGGGTACTCGGATCGTATTCCCCATTTTTGCTGTTCAAGTAATGCCAGGTGGTCGCGTAATCGTAGCTTTTGTCCGAACGGATGTCATCCATCCAGGTCCCACTTTTACTGAGTGAAGTGGGGTAAATCAATCCCTCTACCTTCTTCAGCGTAGACTTTTTGAGTTGCTTTTCTGCAAGGTAACCAATCAGGTAATGTCCCAATTGACCCCAAGCAAAAGCTTGAGAAACTAGCAAGGTGAATGCAAGGGTAAGGACGAGAGAATAGATTCTTTTCATAGCAGGAGGTTCTTTAGGTGGAGGCCAGTTCGGACACCGCCAACCAGGCCATTAGGCCAGCGCCGATTTCCAAGGCTTCTTCTTCAATATCAAAAGTGGAGGTGTGCACGCCTGAGGTGATGCCTCGGGCTTCGTTGCGCGTACCCAACCGGTAAAAGCAGCCATCCACCTCTTGCGAGAAGAAGGCAAAATCCTCTGCGGCCATCCAGATGTCCAGGTCAAGGACATTTTCAGCTCCCAAGTAAGCACGGGCAGCCTCCACGGAGCGAGCCGTCAAAGCAGGTTCATTTTTTAGAAAAGGATAGCCCTTCCGGATTTCAAAGTCCAGTTGTCCTCCCATTCCCTCCACGATTCCTTCGGCGATTTGACGCATCTTCTCGTGTGCCTTGGCTCTCCAGACTTCGTCTAGCGTACGGAAAGTCCCCTGAATCTTGACCTCATTTGGAATGATATTCGTAGCTCCAAGTGCCTCCACCCGTCCAAAAGAAAGTACCGATGGAATCTTGGGATTGGCTACGCGGCTGACGATTTGCTGCAAGGCCACCAGTAGATGCGCAGAGATCAAGACGGGGTCGATGAAGGTTTCTGGCATGGCTCCATGCCCACCTTTTCCTTTGATGGTGAGGTACAATTCATCCGTGCTGGCCATGTAGAGACCGGAGCGGAAACCCACCTTGCCGGCAGGAATCATCGGCATCACGTGTTGGCCAAGGATGGAGTTGGGTATAGGATTTTCGAGGACCTTGTCCTTGATCATGAGCGATGCTCCCCCAGGAATGATTTCTTCACCAGGCTGAAAAATCAATTTGATGGTTCCCTCAAACTGATCTCTGACTTCATTCAATATTTTTGCGGCTCCCAAAAGAGATGCGGTATGTGCATCGTGACCACAGGCATGCATGACGCCAGGGTTTTGTGACTTGTAGGGTACCTCATTCGCCTCAATAATCGGCAAGGCATCCATGTCTGCACGAAGGGCTACCACCTTTTTCTCGGGATTTTTTCCCCGGATCAGCGCAGACCAACCGGTAGTCGCTTTGGATTCGATCTCGGTAATGCCGATTTCTTTCAATTTCTCCGCTACAAAAGCAGCCGTTTCGTATTCCTTAAACGAAAGCTCAGGATGAGCATGCAGGTGACGGCGAACTGCGATTACCTCCTGCTTGTAGGCCTGAGCCAGGGATTTAATTCTTTCCTTTAGCATTGGAGTTGGTACCAGTGGAAATCGTGTATTCTTCTCTTAAAAATCTATCTTGAATAATTCTGGCTGCGGGGAATTGGGCTTTTACCTTATAATAAATCGGCTGCGCTTCAATTTTATACCCATAGCTTCCCACTTTCACCAAATAGCGAGGCTGCTGGTATTGCATTTCTGGATTAAGCTCTGGATCCAGAAGCGAAAGACCATCCTTGGTCTTGAATGCTTCATTCCGATCAACCCCTGAATAGACCAAAATCGTAAACCCATTGACATAGGGTTCAGACTTTGCTTTTTCGTAATTTCTTCGGAGTCGTTGCCCCAACTGAGCATCTACTTCTTGCGAAGAAGCCGGCAAGGCTGGAGTCACTTCTTGTAATGCTTGCGTGTAATCCGGAAAATCTGGAAGCTGTGTGCGCAAGTCTTCTTGGTATTGGGAATAGTCAACAGCTTCAAGCTGTGGAAGTACAGCGCTGGTTTTACAGCCCCACACCACGAGTACGATTCCTAAGATCCAAAAATTCTTCATGGGCATCAATTTTCTATCACCACACAATTTCCTTGTTCGATGTCTTGTTCCACACTCTTGTACTTGACGTCCAGTTTGGTACTTCCATCTCGGTACTGTACGGACACCTTGTCATTTCTTCCGTACACCTTATCCGCCTTTCGAGGGGCCACAGGCTGTGGAGCAGGTCTGCCCGCATTAGCCGCTGCTGCAGAAGCACGATTGGCACCTGGATTCAGCGTATTTCCTACCTCTTCCTTAGATGTCTGCAACTTAGGTTCGGCAGTACGTCTTGGCTGTGCTTGCTGTACCTGCGCAGGATCCTGCTTGGGAAGATCTGCACGGGTAAGGAAGGAGGTCATGTCCTCGTTCAACTTGCCAATAAAGCGCTTAAAGAGCTCAAAAGCCTCAAACTTGTAGATCAACAGTGGGTCTTTTTGTTCGTACACCGCATTCTGTACCGACTGCTTCAAGTCGTCCATATCTCGCAAGTGCTCCTTCCAATTCTGGTCAATGATTGCCAAGGACACGTTCTTTTCAATGGCACGAACTAGCTCCTGGCCGTTATTTTGCAAAGTCTTTTCCAAGTTGCAGACCACACCAATTTGTTTGATGCCGTCCGTAATCGGAACTAGGATATCCTTTACCGTAGCTCCCCGTTCTTCCTGTACATTTTTGAATACCGGGAGGGCTGTAAGCGCGATTTGCGCGTTTTTCTTTTGGTAAAAATCAAAAGCCAAGGCATACAACTCTTGAGTCAATTTATTGGAATCCTTAGATTTCAAGTCGTCATTCGTCACCGAAAAGTCTACGCCTAGGGTAGTGAAGACAGTCATACGCAAGTTTTCTGCATCTGCAGTGGACTTGCCCATTTCGATTAGATTTTCGCAGACATCGAATAGGATGTTGAGAATATCGAGTTCCAAGCGATCCCCCTTGAGTGCATTTCTTCTACGCTTGTAGACTACCTCACGCTGGGAGTTCATCACGTCATCGTACTCGAGCAAGCGCTTACGGGTACCGAAGTTGTTTTCCTCCACCTTTTTCTGCGCCCGTTCGATGGACTTGGAAATCATGCTGTGC
Source organism: Bacteroidota bacterium (assembly GCA_046051425.1). Taxonomy (GTDB): domain Bacteria; phylum Bacteroidota; class Bacteroidia; order Cytophagales; family Cyclobacteriaceae; genus Algoriphagus. The sequence continues at coordinate 19,159 of JBJOOF010000163.1, read as the reverse complement.
TGAATCACTTCCCCTTCTTCCAAGCCCATGCGGTCCATGAGTTTTGCGATGCGGTCTGATCCAAAAAGGCGCATCAAACTGTCTTCTAGGGAAACAAAAAACTGGGAAGAACCCACGTCCCCTTGACGACCAGAACGTCCACGCAACTGACGGTCAACGCGACGAGATTCATGACGCTCCGTACCGATGATGGCCAAACCTCCTGCCTTTCGGGATTCTGGAGTCAACTTGATATCCGTACCTCTACCTGCCATGTTGGTGGCGATAGTCACGGTGCCTGGCTTACCTGCCTCGGCTACAATTTCAGCTTCACGAGCATGCTGCTTCGCGTTCAATACCTGATGTTGGATTTTCTTTAAGGTCAGCATGCGGCTGAGTACCTCGGAGATTTCTACCGAAGTAGTACCCACGAGTACGGGTCTGCCCTGGGCTACGAGTTCGTTGATCTCGTCCGTCACAGCATTAAACTTCTCGCGTACGGTTTTGTATACCTTGTCTTCTCGGTCTTGACGGATGATCCCTCTGTTGGTCGGGATCACCACCACGTCCAACTTGTAAATCTCCCAAAATTCTCCTGCCTCAGTTTCGGCTGTTCCCGTCATGCCCGCCAACTTGTGGTACATGCGGAAATAGTTTTGAAGGGTGATGGTGGCGTAGGTCTGGGTAGCATCCTCCACCTTCACATTTTCCTTGGCTTCAATGGCTTGGTGTAGTCCGTCAGAATAGCGCCTGCCTTCCATGACACGGCCTGTTTGCTCGTCCACGATCTTCACCTTTCCATCTACAAGGATGTACTCTGTGTCACGCTCAAACATGCAATAGGCCTTGAGCAACTGGTTGACGGTATGAATGCGTTGCGCTTTGATGCTGTAATCCTTGATTACTTCTTCCTTGCGCACGAGTTTTTCGGTGTCGTCCAAGGAACTGTCTTTTTCCAAGGCGTCTAGAGAAATCCCGATATCTGGAAGGATAAAGAAGGTAGGGTCCTCGTTTTTGGAGGTCATCGCTTCAATCCCGCGATCTGTCAAATCGATCACATTGGTCTTTTCGTCGATGGTAAACAAAAGCGGCTCGTCTGCCTCAGGCATGTTGCGCTTGTTGTCTTGAAGGTAAAAGTTCTCCGTCTTCTGAAGAATCACACGGATTCCTGGTTCAGAAAGGTACTTGATCACAGGCTTGTACTTGGGTATGCCTCGGTAGGCTCTGAAGAGCGCTAGCCCTCCTTCTTTTTCGTTGCCGTCGGCGATCGCTTTTTTCGCTGTGGTCAAAAATCCCTGCACCAACTTGCGCTGTTCTTCTACCAAGGTGGCTACGCGGGGCTTCATTTGATCAAACTCGTGCACATCTCCGCGAGGAACAGGACCTGAGATGATCAATGGGGTACGCGCATCGTCAATCAAGACGGAGTCGACCTCATCCACCATCGCAAAGTGATGCTTTCCTTGTACCAGGTCATCTGCCTCACGGGCCATGTTGTCCCGGAGGTAATCAAAGCCAAACTCGTTGTTGGTACCGTACACAATGTCGCATCCGTAGGCACGCTTTCGGCCTGGGGAGTTCGGCTGGTACTTGTCGATACAGTCTACTGTCAGTCCGTGAAATTCAAACAAAGGCGCATTCCACTCCGAATCTCGCTTGGCGAGGTAGTCGTTGACCGTCACCAAGTGTACGCCACGACCCGACAAGGCATTCAAAAATGCAGGCAGGGTAGAAACGAGGGTTTTTCCTTCCCCCGTAGCCATTTCGGAGATTTTTCCTTTGTGAAGGACCATGCCACCGATCAACTGTACGTCGTAGTGGACCATGTCCCAGACCACTTCAGTTCCCGCTGCCAGCCACTTGTTGTGCCAGATGGCCACCTCTCCTTGAATCTGTACGTTAGCCTTTGTAGCCGCAATTTCTCGGTCACGAGCGCTTGCTTTCACTTCCAACTTGCCCACTTCTTTGAATCTGCGGGCCGTCTCCTTCACAATCGCAAAAGCCGTAGGCATCGCCTCTTCCAATACTTTTTCCAACTCCGTATCTCGCTCCTTTTCTAGGGCATCGACCTGGTTGAAAAGTTGGTCCTTCTCGTGAACCGCCTCGGCGGGGAGTTCCTCAATTTTCGCTTTGGTGACGGCAATTTTATCGTCGATTGCTTTCAAGTGCTCTTGAATTCGAACACGAAGCGACTGGGTCTTCTCCCGAAGTTGATCATCGGAAAGTGCCGCAAAGCCTGAAAAAATCTGGTTGATTTCTGCCACTTTGGGCAGCAATTCTTTGATATCTCGGTCGGATTTGGTTCCAAAAATCTTGGCTAATCCTTTGGCAATAAAATCTAGCATGGTCTGGTCTGTCCCTATTTGGGGACTTAAAAATACGTCCTTTTTTTAGAATTGGTACTCCTTTGAGTTGGGTAATTCACTGGGCTTAGCGAAAGTCTTCCGAGTGGAATTGTCCGGAGAAAACTTGCTGTGCTGGTCCAATTAACCAAATGTTTGTAAATCCTGTGTGGGCATTCCCTTCAAAAGTCACCCGCAAATTTCCCCCAAGGGTACGGATTTGAATGTCTTTTTGTTGGGTAAGGGCCCCACAAACTAGGGCTGCGGCCGTGACTCCCGTGCCACAAGAAAGCGTTTCGTTTTCTACCCCACGCTCAAAGGTGCGGACGAAAATTTCGGCATCGCCTAGTTGCTGCATGAAGTTGACATTGCTGCCTGCAGGGGCATAGCAAGGGTCGTGGCGGAGAAGTTGGCCTTGTTCAAAGACAGGATAATCTTCCAGCTGCTCCACCCAGCGCACGTGATGCGGGGAGCCTGTGTGTACGAATGCATCGCCTAGACTTTCTGAAATCTCGGATACATCGCCCATTTTTAAAGACACTAATCCGTCGCTGATACTGGCCTCATGGGGGCCATCGATGGCTAGAAATCGGGTATGCTGGGAGATGATTCCGAGAAAATACGCGAAGGCTACTGCGCAGCGAGCCCCATTTCCACAGAAACTTTGGCTGCCGTCCGCATTGAAATAGACCACTTCAAAGTCGTAGTCTGCATGGGAGCGGATCAGGATTAGCCCATCAGCACCAATCCCAAACTTGCGGTGACAGAGGGCCTGCACCAATTTGATATTGGTCAAGTCCCAGTGGGCAGCCCGATCATCGAGCATCACGAAGTCATTGCCGGTGCCTTGGTACTTGTAAAAGCGCATGTCCTGGGGTAGGGCCATCAGTTTGAGGGGTTTGGAAGAAATTTTTCCCGAATGAATTGCAAACTTACGCATTTGTCTTGAAAGGAAAATCCCTACGCTCAGGACTGGGAAAATGTGCTTTTGAAACCAAAAATTCTCAAAATAGTGTAGCTTCGTATATCTAAACCAAACGCCATGAAGACGAATCCAAGCAACCCAAGCCGAAGAACTTTTCTCGCCAATTCAGCCAAAGCAGGACTGACCGTAGGCATCTTAGGAACCGGAATATCCGATCTTTTCGGACAGGAAAGCCTTCCGGCATTCGCTACGGGATTTACCCAGCAGCCCTTGCCCTACGGATACGCTGCCCTGGAGCCGCACATCGATGCGCGGACCATGGAGATTCACTACACGAAGCATGCAGCCTCTTATGCGAGCAACCTTCGGGATGCAGCCAAGGAAGAAGGGGTAGATACTACACAGCCTTTGGAGCAGGTACTCGCTTCCATTTCCAAGTACTCCACCAAGATGCGTAACAATGGTGGCGGGCATTACAACCACGAACTTTTCTGGAGTACACTTCAACCTATGGGAGGCTCTGGGCCTGTAGGACCCTTATTATCCGCCATACAAGCGTCATTTGGAAGCTCCGAAGCTTTTGTGAGCCAGTTTGAAACTGCTGCCAAAACCCGATTTGGTTCGGGCTGGGCTTGGCTGCTTGTCGATGCCAGCGGCAAACTTGTCGTGAGCTCGACTCCCAACCAGGACAATCCCTTGATGGACCTCGCCGAGGTGAAGGGTACCCCTATTTTAGGTTTGGATGTGTGGGAGCATGCCTACTACTTGCACTACCAAAATCGCCGCCCCGATTACGTGGCTGCCTTTTGGAAGCTGGTCAATTGGAACGCGGTAGCGGCGCGCTTTGCGGCAGCCACCACCTAATTTGTTGAATTTTCTTACTTCTATTTCCTTTTAGTTAATCATATTTTCCATGCAAGATCCCAAGTCCCTCAGTTCCGTTGCCTTATTTCACGAGACCTTCAAGCACCCTATTTTACCTCAGCCCACCATCCCTTCCGAAACCCGCTGTGCCTTGCGCGTATCCTTGCTCGCAGAGGAGTTGAAGGAACTGGAGGAGGCCATTGAAAACAAAGACTTGGTTGAGATTGCCGATGCGCTGTGTGATTTGCAGTACGTGCTATCCGGTGCCATCTTGGAGTTTGGCTTGGGGGAAAAGTTCAAGGCACTTTTTGACGAAGTGCAGCGCTCCAACATGAGCAAGGCTTGTACCTCAGAGGAGGAAGCCAAGGCTACCGTGGCCCATTACGAGGCCAAGGGCACGCCTTGTTTTTATGAAAAAGAAGGGGATTTGTACTTGGTCTTCCGCGAGGGCGATCACAAGACCTTGAAGTCTGTGGGGTATTCGCCTGCGGATCTAAAAGCAATAGTAGAGAAGTAGGTGAGGAGTATCAAGTAGTTAGTATCAAGTATCAAGAACCATTATGAGCTAGTCTGCGATAGGTAGGCAGAATTCTGGTCCTAATTTGAATCCCTACTTAGTACTTGGTACTTCGCACATTGTACATTACTTCAACATTCTTCAATCAGCGTTCAGCATTCGACATTAGGGAGAAGAAAGAGCTGAGATACAAGAAGCCTGCCTACGGAAGGCAGGCAGGCAAGATGAATTGAATCCTGCTCCATAGGCAGAATTTTTATATCAACAGAACTGTGTCTAATCTCTTGTTTCTTGCATCTTGTATCTAGAGTACTTAATACAATGTACATTACTTCAAAATTCTCCACTCAGCGTTCAGCGTTCGACATTAGAAACTAAGTCCAGGCACTTAGTTTAAACCACAAAGACACATAGAAAAGATCCTATGTGTCTTTGTGGTTTTTTATATAATGGAAAGAACCCCAATTTTACTAGGTAAGAAGTTCGATGAACTAATTTCAACTACGTATTCCTACCTATTTCACGGAGCGCAGCGAAGTCTATTTCTACTTTATTTCCACCTTATTTCTTACTTTTCTGCTACCTTATATACCCCCCCATTCGTCTTACTCATAATATATAGGGTATTGGCAGCGTCTCTCCCAAATTTTAGATCTACCCGATCCTGGCCCACAAGCTCCTGTAAGGACATTTCCTTGCCTTGGTATCGAATCCCCCAGGTTTGTACTAGAGAGTTATCCACAGTCAGGTCAGTGAAAAATAGCCTCCCACTAGGCACATCCCCAAAGACAAATTTCCCCTTCAGTGGTCCCCCAGCTACCGTATACCCCCCGATAATGGCCACCGTCTCGTCGTGTTCCAATTGAACTTTTGGATAGCTTACCCCAAATTTAGTATCGTCCTCTGGCAAGGGGTAGAGACTGCGGAAACTCCCATAAGGGTTGATGACAAAGGTTCCCTCCCGAATCGGCCAACCGTAAAACTTCCCCTCCTCAATTCGATTGATCTCCTCGATGCTGTGCTGTCCGATATCCGTGGCATGCAGTTGCCCCTGCTGGTCCCAAAAAATCCGATTCGGGTTTCGAAATCCGTAAGCATAGACCTCTCCTGCAAATTCTTTCTTGCCAAAAAACGGATTCGAGGTTGGTATTCCATACTGCCCATTTCTGCCTGTTGTCCCAAGAGGATCTATGCGCCAAATGCTGCTGTACATTCCTTTTCCTCCATGATTGGAGATTTCTGGAAATCCATTTTCGGCCGTGCCCCCATCCCCATAACCCACATAGAGAAGCCCATAATCTGCAGAAACACCTTTTTTAGCCTGAGGATTGAAGGTCAACTCCTGCATCCCGTGGGCTTGCGAGGAGTTGTTTACGCGTAAAATCTCACGGATTGTTCCCTGAAATACGCTTGCCTGCGGATCAGTGGCCTTCCATTCGGTCAGCACCCACTGCATAAATACCTTTAGACTATCCGTATAGCCCACATCTGCCTTAGCCGTACCGCCCGGCTCGGTGTGTGAGGTATAGAAAAGCCCATTTTTTGCAAATTCAGGGTGAAAAGCAAAACTTCCCAGGCCAGTGGCCCAACCCGGTTTGCTGACCATCTTGGGGCGCAATTTGAGCAGGGAAAGGTACAATTGCGGCTTTTGGTTCACTAATTCATACAATCCAACCCGCTGATCGTTGATCATCAAGCGATCCGTACCCGGAATCGGCTCCATCTTGGTCATCTTGGCCAGCGGAGCAACCGAATCAGATGCAGGCAGCTGCGCAAAAAACTCCAAGTCAAGCCGAATTCCTGAATCTTGTACTTTCTCGGGAATCAAATTGGCCGTGGTATCTCCTGAAATCGGGATTGGCGCTGTGGAAAAGGTATGCAAATAGCTCAACAAGGCATCGAGATCTCCTTCTAGTAATTGTGGATAACTCGGCATTTCGGTCTGGTATTTTTCCAAAAGAGCCAGTGCACGTGGGTCTTTATTGGCGATTACAGCCCCTGGATTTTTGATAAAAGCACGGATCCAACTCGACTCCACTTGTCGCGTAAGCCCGCTGAGGTTGGGCCCAATGGCGTCTTGATCAAAGCGATGACAGGAAGAACAGTGCTGCTCAAAAAGTTGCTTGCCTTTCGTAATCTGACTCGCCTCCGTGGAAATATCCATCCCAAACTCCTTTTTTTCAGGGGAACAGGAAAATAGAACTAGTGCAAGAAATACGATGGATCGAAAAGTGTTGTTCATAAGTACATGAAATATAATGGAAATACGATGGAAATAAACTCCGCTTCGCTCCGCCTGCCTGCCGCAGGCAGGTGAAATAAATTGAAATAGTAGCGGGATTTATTATTTCACCGAGCTTGCTCGGTTTATTTCTATTGTATTTCCACAGTATTTCTGCCTTCTACAAACAGGTCCCTATTTCAAATCTGCTATCCTAACATGCGTCTTAATCAAGTTCGAACTCGCCTTGGCCACGATTTTACCGGATTCCTTGCGGATAGTTGCTTCCCAATGGTTCAAATTGGAACCAGAACGCACCAGCCGTGCACACACTTCCAGTCGCTCGCCTACCTGTGCTGCAGACAAAAAATCCACAGATAAGTTGATGCTGGTCATCAGAAACTCAGATCCTGCCACAAAATTGCCCATCCCAATCACATCATCCAGCATCAATGAGGCAATGCCTCCATGCAAAATGCGACCAGGATTGCACATGTCGGGACGTACCACATAGGCCACTCGAATTTCATGTTCCTCGACCCCCAAAAGGGTGCCCGCTAGCCAGTTGCCTGCAGCAGAAGGAGTGCGATCCAGGGTCTTGCCGACCTGGGAACGAAAATAATCGAAGGTACTAGGTGAATTTTCCACTAGGGTTGGGCTTGGTTGAGGATCCGAAAATAGTCGGTCAAGACGGTTTTTAAAACTTCTTTATCCGATTCTGTCTGCCAAAGCGGGTATTCTTTTCCATCAACACTCAGGCTAAAGGAGGCGTTTTGCTGAAGCAAGGTCCACAATTGCTCGCCTAAAGCCTTGTGCGCCGTGTTTCCGCCCAAATCAAAGGGGGTTTGAATGACTTCATCACCTAGGTTGGCCTGTATTTGAATCGGGTAATCCGCCCCTTCTAGTTCAAAAAACAAGTAGGCTTCTTTTTGTTTGGAATGGAGCAATAGGACTGGGAAAAAGGTGGGAATCGAATCGGGCTTCAGCCGCTTCCCGTGCCGAAATAACTCCATCCCCGCTTCCTGACGGACTTCCCGATCGTAATGAATGCTGCGCAAATTCACGAAAAAGAGCCGATCTGCATCTGCGACCTGAAAGGCCCTGTCTTTTCCGGTATTGTTGGCCCGATAGCCATCAAAAAAAGACAGCATGAGCACCAATGCCAAAGCAGAGCCCAAGAAAATCTTCAGGACCTTGATCAAGTCGGGGGTCAGTACAGGGGCTTTGGAAGACATAGAGGCTAAACTTGCAAATCAAACTTGTGCTCCGGCTTTGTTTGCCTAGCGCACGTACGAACCCGCATTCATGTCGATGGAGGTACCTGTGGCATGGTCGGCAAGGCCGGAACAAAGTAGCGTCACCATGGGGGCCAGGTCTTCTGGACGCGTCAATTCGGGTAGCGCAATGTCCTTGAGCGCGAAATCCTCCCCATACTGCTCCAAAATCTCAGCCGCCATATCCGTACGTGTAAATCCCGGAGCGATCAAAAAGGCTTTGATCCCCTCTTTTCCATAATGCCGTGCGATGGAACGCATGAGGCTCACTAGCGCTCCCTTCGAAGCCGCATAGGCCATGTAATCGGGCGTGTCTCCACGGAAGGCCGCACGAGAAGAGATCATCACGATCCGGCCGTTGCCTTGGATCCTAGCCTGGTCCACAAACTCCTTGCAGAGAATGCCCACAGCAGTAGTATTTACCGCCATCACCTGCTCCCAAATTGCAAGCCAATCCGCAGTAGGCAGCGTATCAGGGGCCGCAGGGGAGATGCCCGCATTGTTGACCAAGGCACTAATCGGACCATATTTTTGGACCAGGCGCGGAATAAATCCGCTTACCTCAGTGGGGCTGGCAAGGTTGCATGCCTCCAGATGGGCCTTGGTAGGGAGATCCGCAAGCACGGCCCTCGCTGCTTCTTCATTGGTATTGTAATGCACAATCACCTCTGCTCCTGAGGCGGAAAGTTGCTGCGCAATGGCGCGCCCTATTCCTCGGGAAGCGCCTGTAACTAGGATTCGTTGATTGGCGAGAGATATCTGCATGGCTTAGCGATCAAAATTTCGTTGATTCAATCCCGAAATGTGTGCCAAATGGTGTTTTCCATGCCAAGCATACATCAGCGTCACCTCTGCGAGGGTTTGGGTCCGCTGCTTTTCTGGGTGGTAATAGGTTCGCTCAAAGTCTGCTGGCGTCATATTTTGAAGCAAATGCACCCATTTGGCATGCACTACACGCAGCATGTCTAGCGCATACTCTACCGGCAACTTTGAATCTGGCAATTTGGCCCAAGAGCCTTCGTCATAAGGCTTGATGCTTGGGTTTTCTTCAGTAAGCGCATGCTTAAAGCGAAATAAGGCTTGTCCATGACTATCCGCACAGTGATGCAGCAGTTGCCGTACCGTCCAGCCTTCCGGTCGGTAGGGACAGTCCAACTGGGCTGAGGTCAAAGGGCTGGCCACTTTAAAAAGTTCTTTGGGTAGAGCAGCAATGTGCTGGATTGCTTGCTGAATCGCCTCAGGTTCAAGGACTTGTGGGATGGTAAATTTACCAATTGGGTACTTCAACGTTTCCAAATCGAGTTGCATAGGCAAAGGCTTAGTGACCACCAGCAGCGATGGTAGCCAAATCTACGTGTTTTGCACCACCTTCCAAAAGGGCCTGGGAAGCAGCGCATAGCGTGGCTCCAGTCGTCAAAATATCGTCTACCAACAAAACCCGAAGGCCGGATGCATGGTATCCCTTTGCCAACACAAACACCTGTTCCACGTTGTTGAGGCGCTCGAGCCGGGATTTGTTGGTTTGGGTATCGGTATTCTTCCTGCGCTCCAGTAGTTCTTGCACAGGAATACCAAGCGATTTGGACAGCCCTCTGGCAAAGCATTCGCTCTGATTGTATCCTCTGCGGGCTTTTTTGAGGGGGTGCAGTGGTACGGCGACCAGCACGTCCCAAAGCCCAGAAAACCCATGTTGAGACAGGCTCAGTCCATACAAACGGCCCAGTTCCTCTCCAATTTCCGGTTTGTTTTTGTACTTGAGCAGGTGCAGTAGCGCTTGACTTTTCCCCTTCTTGGTAAAGCGGAGAAAAGCCATGACCCGATGTACTCGCATGAGGCCTTGCAATTTGGAGGTCAGTTCGTTGTCAAAGGGCCGCAAATGAAAATTGGCGCGGGGAAGCGTGCCCTGGCAAACCGTACAGAGACAGGGCTCAAAGTCAAAAAGGGCCTGCTTGCAAAGCGGGCAATTGCGTGGGAAAATGAGATCTAAAAAATCTTTCCAAAAAAATAACCGCATGGCTAGGGAAGAGGTTAACCTGCAATGGGGGGATATGCCGTATATTTACCCATTGGACGTGTAAAAAGAATAAGATAATGAATCTAATTGAAGAATTCAACGACTACCGAAGCAAAATGAACGAGCGAATTATGGCCGAAGACAACTTGGTCATCAAGCGCTTTTTCAATTTGGATACCAATACCTACGCAGAGGGAGAATTGGACGTCAAAACCAAGGAAATGATTGGTTTGGCCTGTTCCATGGTCCTCCGCTGTGACGACTGCATCAAGTACCACTTGGGCAAGTCATTTGAGACAGGTGTTGGGCGAAAAGAAGTCTTTGAAGTCTTTTCCATCGCCATGATCATTGGGGGATCCATTGTCATTCCTCACCTCCGCCGCGCGGTAGAATACTGGGAGGAACTCGAAAAACAGGGTGAAACCCATGTTTAAACGGGATTTAGACTTAGAAAAGCGCTGGGGCCGCCTATTGGATGGCCTTCAGGAAACCATAGGCAAAAAGCCGAACGACCTAAATGGAGTGCTGTTTTTGATCGGCGTGCAGGAATTGGGCCAAGGCACTCGCCCCTTTACCAAAGAACAAAAACAAGACCTGATGCACATTGCGGTTTGCAAGGTGCTCAGTTACGCCGGCTTTTACACCCTAGATTTCGTAGATCAAGAAGGTTGGCCGCATTGGAAACTCGTGAAAGAGTTGCCGCATTTTGACCTCTTGGAACAAGAAAAATTACTGAAACTGCAGGTTATAGAGTATTTTGAAAAAGAATATCAACTCGAAATTTGATGAAATTAATCTCCTACAACGTCAACGGAATTCGTGCCGCCCTCAACAAGGGATTTGTGGACTGGCTAACCAAGGAATCTCCAGATGTGCTTGGTTTACAAGAGATTAAGGCTTTGGAGTCGGATGTTGATTTCCGAATTTTCCACGACCTGGGCTACCAAGTCTACTGGTATCCTGCCGTAAAAAAAGGATACAGCGGAGTAGCCATCTTGAGCAAGGTAGCCCCTAAGGCGGTACATTACGGCATGGGAGTATCCGCCTACGACGACGAAGGAAGAATGCTTCGTGCAGACTTTGACGGGTTTTCCTTTATCTCGTCCTATTTCCCTTCAGGAACCACTGGCGATGTGCGTCAGGACTTCAAATACGACTTCCTAGATGACGTATATGGCTTTATGCAAGACTTGAAAAAGGAACATACCGGCTTGATCTTGAGCGGAGATTACAACATTTGCCACAAGGCCATCGACATACACAATCCCATTTCCAACAAAAACACTTCTGGCTTCCTTCCTGAGGAGCGGGCCTGGATGGATAAGTTTGTGGACCTAGGCTTTATCGATACCTTTCGAGCCTTTAACCCTGATCCAGGCCACTATTCTTGGTGGAGTTACCGGGCCAATTCTCGAGAAAAAAACTTAGGTTGGCGAATAGATTACCACATGGCCAGCAAAGAATTGCAAAACAAACTAAAAAGTGCCGTAATTTTGCCAGATGTGGTCCATTCAGACCATTGTCCTGTGGTACTTGAACTTCACTAAGAAAAAGTAAAAAAGATACACCTAGCGCCGTATTATTCTGATGAAATCCATAAAAATTTCTATTCCGTCATTAATTGAAAACATTCAAGTCATTGAAAGTTTTATCGACAATGCCAAAGAAGAGTTTGAGATCAACGACGACATGTATGGAAACATCATGATTTCGGTGACCGAATGCATCAGCAACGCCATCGTTCATGGCAACCAAAGCGAGTCAAGCAAATTGGTACACCTCGAACTTCAAATGGAGCCAGGTATACTCCGCTGCAGCATTGAAGACGAGGGAAATGGATTTGATTTCAATCAACTACCTGACCCTACTGATCCGGAAAACATTGAAAAAGTTGGGGGCAGGGGCATTTTCTTGATGAAGCACCTGAGCGACGAAGTCAAGTTTGAAGAAGGAGGAAAGAAAACCGTTCTCTCTTTTTACCTAGAATAGAACATGGCTGTTCATTTTTTTTCTGAAGATGTTCCCTTTGAATTACCTGAAAAACTGCGCCGCAAACGTTGGTTGAAGGAATTGGCGGCCACTTCAGGCTTTCGAATCAAGGAATTGAATTACATCTTTTGTTCGGACGAATACTTGTATCAGATGAATGTAGACTACCTCAATCACAACACCTATACAGACATCATCACCTTTGACAACTCTGAAAAAACAGGGGAACTGGAGGGAGACATCTTTGTCAGTGTGGATCGGGTACGAGAAAATGCCACAACCTTGAAAGTAGAAGAAGCGACTGAACTCACTCGAGTATTGGCACACGGCTTGCTTCACCTGATGGGCTACAAAGACAAAAGCAAAGAAGAGGCTTCGCTCATGCGATCAAAGGAAGAGGAAGCCATAGAATTGTATCGAATAAACTGACGTTCCACGTGGAACATGTGCGAAAGAGATTAGATTCTCCGTAGCACTGTTCCACGTGAAACACAACTGAAAATACATGTTTCCAAAATACGATGTCATCGTAGTAGGCGCAGGACACGCGGGTTGCGAAGCGGCACATGCGGCAGCCAAAATGGGTTCGTCCGTACTTCTCTGTACGATGAACATGAACACCATTGCCCAGATGTCATGCAATCCCGCCATGGGGGGAGTGGCCAAGGGACAAATCGTGCGAGAGATAGACGCCTTGGGGGGGCTGTCAGGAATCATTTCAGACAAATCCATGATCCAATTCCGCATGCTCAATCGGTCCAAAGGGCCGGCCATGTGGTCTCCACGAACTCAAAATGACCGCATGCGCTTTGCGGAAGAATGGCGCCTTGCCCTGGAATACACGCCCAACGTAGATTTTTGGCAGGAAATGATTACCGGCCTTTTGATCAAGAACGGGGCTGTTTGCGGTGTACGAACAGGCATAGGAATCGAAATCGAATCCAAGACCGTCGTGCTCACCAACGGGACCTTTTTGAATGGCATCATCCACATCGGCGAAAAACAGTTTGGCGGCGGAAGAACAGGAGAAGGCGCGGCCAAAGGGATTACGGAGCAACTTGTATCCTTGGGACTAGAGGCAGGCAGAATGAAGACCGGAACTCCTCCTCGGGTAGATGGAAGGAGTTTGGACTACTCCAAAATGGAGGAGCAGTTGGGGGATGAACATCCTGAAAAATTCTCCTACCTGGATAGCACCAGTCCCTTGCAGAAGCAGCGAAGTTGCTGGATCACCTACACCAACAAGGAGGTACACCAAACCCTTGAAACAGGCTTTGATCGGTCTCCCATGTTTAATGGCAGAATTCAAGGGCTCGGTCCACGTTATTGCCCGAGTATTGAAGATAAAATCAACCGTTTTGCAGAGCGAGATCGTCACCAAATCTTCGTAGAGCCGGAAGGCTGGAACACGGTAGAAATCTATGTCAACGGCTTTTCTACCTCCCTTCCAGAGGATGTACAATACGCTGCCCTACGGAAAATCCCCGGCTTTGAACAAGCCAAGATGTTCCGCCCAGGTTATGCGATCGAATACGATTTCTTCCCGCCTACACAACTCAAACTTACCCTGGAAACTCAAGCCATTCCGAACCTCTACTTTGCAGGTCAAATCAATGGAACAACAGGCTACGAGGAAGCAGCCTGTCAAGGATTGATGGCGGGAATTAATGCGAGTTTACGGGTACAAGAAAAAGAGCCGTTGATACTCAAACGCTCTGAAGCCTACATCGGCGTGCTGATCGATGATTTGATTACCAAAGGGACCGAAGAGCCTTACCGCATGTTTACCTCACGAGCAGAGTTTCGTCTTTCCCTACGACAAGACAATGCAGACCTTCGGCTTACTGCCCTAGGTCACGCACTCGGTCTGGCTAGTGAAGAGCGCTTCGAAAAGATGAACCATAAGAAATCAGAGACCGCCAAACTGGTCAATGACTTGAAGCAAAAGAAATTTAGCCCAGACGCAATCAATGCCGGTCTCGAAAGATTGGAGACGGCAACCATAACTGAAAAAATCTCGGCAGAAAAACTGCTCAAACGACCCCAACTTGGAATCAAGGAATTGGCAACCCTTTCGGAGGAATTGGCCGCTTACCTAGAAAAGTATCCTACTGAGGTCATCGAGCAAGCAGAGATTCAGATCAAATACGAAAGTTACCTGGAGAAGGAACAACTCATGGTTGAGAAACTCGCCAACATGGAGGATTTCAAAATTGCTCCCACCTTCGATTACTTGGGTATCACTGCACTATCGAATGAGGGCAGGCAAAAGCTCCACAAGATTCGTCCTGAAACCCTAGGCCAGGCCTCGCGCATAAGCGGAGTATCACCTGCCGATCTTTCCATATTGACCGTTTACCTAGGAAGATAATGTCTGAACGCTTGATCAAATGTCCCCTCTGCAAAAGCGGAAACATCCTCAACCATTCCCTGGTCAAGGATTATGCGGTAAGCCAAAAAGAGTTTACCCTTTGCCGATGCGGGGATTGCGAATTGCTGTTTACCAATCCTCGTCCCAAAGAAGAAGAGATCGGGCCCTATTACGATTTTAAAGAATACTATTCGCACGAGGATAAGGTCCAGAGTTTTACCCAGTGGGTATACCAGAAAATCAGGAACTACAGTATCCGCAAGAAAGTGGACTTAATCTTTGGACTAAGCAAAGGAGGATCGCTTTTGGATTACGGCTGCGGCACTGGAGAATTCCTTCAAGAAGCAAACAGACAAAAATGGACTGTGCGCGGCATTGAACCGAGTGAGAAGGCTAGGGGGCAAGCACTTGGTAAACTTCCAAATCAAATCGTTCCTAGCTTGAACGAGCTCCCTGAAGAGGAATCATTCGATGTGGTCACCCTATTTCACGTTTTAGAGCACATCCATAGCCTACGTAAGACGCTAAAAAACATTGTAAAACATTTAAAATCAGAAGGTTATATCGTAATCGCGGTACCTAATCCGCACTCAGAAGATGCCAAAAAGTATGGCGGTACCTGGGCGGGGTACGACGTACCCAGACACCTGTACCACTTCTCCAAAAAATCAATGTCTGTTATCCAGGATGAATTTGGGTTGGAACTCGTACAGGTCAAACCCATGATCTTTGATTCCTACTACGTGAGCCTACTTTCTGAAGGCTATAAAAACCCGAAGGCGGGACTAATTTCCCGTTACTTTAAAGCCATTCTACAGGGCTACAGCTCCAACAAGAAAGCTGGCGTACCGGGTAATTACTCCAGCAACATCTTTATCTTTAAAAAGAAGTGACCCGACTGTATTCCCTATTCCTCCTATTCCTCGCCTGCCTGGTATGCCTATCTTGCGCCAAGCAGAGTTCGCCTATGGGGGGGCCTACGGACGAAGATCCGCCAAAGCTAATTTCTAGTCTACCAGCAGATCAAAGCACCGCCATTCAACCAGAGGAAATCGTCTTAACCTTTGACGAATATGTCGGTTTGGATAATCCAGGAAAAGGAATTGTGATCACTCCCAAAATCAACAAGGATTTGGTGGAGTTTATCGCCTTGAAAAACACAATCACTGTACTGCTGAAGCAAGAATTGGAGGATAGCACCACCTACGTATTTGACTTCCAGAAGTCCGTGGTAGACATTTCTGAGCGAAACCCTGCAGAAAAACTCAAACTGGTATTCTCTACAGGCAATCAAATTGACAGTTTGAATCTGTCCGGAAAACTTCGATTTGCATTTTCCGAAGGCCAAGAAGACTATAAAAATGTCTTGGTAGGCATCTATCCCCTGAACGATAGCACGGACGTTTTCACGGCTCCTCCCTATTACCTGGGTCAAGTGGATACCTTGGGACAGTTTAACCTGAGCAACCTTAAAGCGGGCGCTTACCGGGCCTACGCCTGGAGGGATAACAACGGAAACCTAAAGGCAGATTTCAAAAGCGAAGACTACGACTTTTTACCCGATACCCTCTACCTCACTCCGGAGAAAACCGATTCAGCCTATTTTAACCTAGCCAAGGCAGATTTAACACCCATCAAAATACTCCGAACAGGTAATTTTGGGAAAAACTTCGATGTCATATTCAATCGAAATCCTTTAGATCGCAAAGTAGAAATCAAAGGATTGGGTAAGGATATCTTCTATGTTCAAGGGGACAAACGCCTTCGGTTTTACCCAAAGAATCCCATCCAAGACAGCATCCCTCTAAGACTCAGCGTACAAGATTCCGTTGGGTTTAGTAAGGATTCCTTGATCTGGGCCAAGTTCCCGGTATCCGAACGTAAGCCAGAGAAACTTAGCCTCGAGGTAAATTCAGGCAAAAATTTCTACCAAAACTTGAAAATGGAGCTGACTTTCAATAAGCCCATTGCGCAGATTCGATTGGATTCCTTGGGCATCAAAGCAGACAGCTTGTTTATTCCTATTCGAAAGGAAATGCTCAGTTTTGCGGATTCCAGCAGGCGCGATGTATTACGGATCCAAGCCTTTCTACCAGATTCGCTAGAATCCGATTTGGTAACCCTATTTGCAGCAGACTCTACCTTTCAGGACATCGAAGGAGAATTCAACGAGAAAAAGGTGGAAGCAAATTACCGTAAGCTCCTCCGTAAAAATCTAGCAGATGGCATCAGTGGATCGATAGAAGGAACAACTGGCCCTCTAGTGCTTCAGTTGATCAATGGGAAAAAAGAGGTTGCCTACGAACAAATCCTAAAAGAAGGTGGTAAATTTTCATTTAGCCTTCTTGATCCAGGTACCTACAGTCTACGTGTCATTGAGGATCGCAACGGGAATGGAATTTGGGATCCATCAAATTACACCCAACGGATAGCATCGGAACGTGTCTTCTATTACGAAGGAGAAGCGCAAACTAGGGACCTGGTCATCCGAGGGGGATGGACTCTTGAAGACTTGATAATTCAAGCAAATCCTGCTTCTGGATTACAGAAATTTGAAAAAAAATCAGTGGATAAGCCTTAAATTTTCTGTGGATAACTAGCCCAATACTTTTTACAACTAGGGACTTATCCACGAGGGAAAATGAAAATCAGCTTCTAGAAATTTGGCTGGGAATAAGCCCTTACTTATCCACGAAGCAAACGCAAGTTGTCAACAGGTTAGTTCTTCACGAAGAAAAACTAGACTTTCATCCACAAAGAGCGTAGTTTTTTACTAACTCATTGATTATTAAGATCCATCAAGTGGATAGCAGGTGGATAACCTGTTAAGGATACAGGGAAAAACATTATTAATTTGTGCCTAACTGTTTGCCTGGATGTTTTCCACGAATCCACAGCCTTAATAACAATTGTATGTTTTTTTAATTAAATAATTTAATACATATATAGTGAATAAAAAGCTGTGGAAATCCTATTCTTGTGGAATCGCTTATGATTTGTTAATATTAAAAATCAATCCACCCAAACTGACCTGAGACATGGAACTTACCCGTCTATTTGACCTTATTCCCTATCAAATTGAAAAATACAATAAGGATATTGCTTTTAGCCGAAAAGAAGAGGGCGTTTGGAAAACCTACTCTTCGAAAGAGGCGCAAAGCATTATCGATGAGTTGAGTTTGGGTTTTTTGGCCAAGGGAATTCTACCTGGAGAAAAAGTAGCCATCATTTCAGAAAATCGTCCCGAATGGAACTTCATTGATTTGGCGTTGCAGCAAATTGGGGTGATTTCTGTACCCATGTATCCTACCATTACGGTAGCTGATTACGGGTATATTTTTGATCATGCGGATGTAAAAATCATTTTTGCAGGGGACCAAACCATCTACGACAAGGCAGTTCAAGCAGCCGGAAAAGGTCGAACCATTTATTCCTTTGACCGTTTGTCTGGCGTTTCCCATTGGACGGAGTTGCAGGCAGAAGGAAAATCGGGTGATCATGCAGGATTGGCTACATACAAAGCCAATGTCAAGCCCGAAGATTTATTTACAATTATCTATACCTCAGGCACTACAGGCAAACCGAAGGGGGTGATGTTGACGCACGCCAACGTTCTTTCCAATTTGATTTCTGTTTCCCACATCATGTCTCCACCATTGGGGACATCCAAGGTGTTGAGTTTTCTACCACTTTGCCACATTTTTGAGCGTACCGCATCCTTCTGTTTTATGTACATGGGGTACTCCATTTACTATGCAGAAAATATGGAGACCATCGGAGACAACTTGAAGGAAGTGCAGCCGCATCTTTTCAATACGGTACCTCGCTTGTTGGAAAAAGTCTACGATAAGATTGTTGCCAAAGGGTACGAACTCACTGGCGTCAAGAAAAAATTGTTTTTCTGGGCTTTGGAACTCGGACTCAAGTACGATCCTGCTGCCGATATGGGAGGATGGTATGACTTCCAATTGAAGATTGCCAACAAACTGATTTTCTCCAAATGGAGAGAGGCACTGGGCGGCAATATCATGCAAATCAACTCCGGTGCTTCCGCATTGCAACCTCGTCTGGCTCGGGTTTTTTGGGCCGCTGGGATCCGCGTTTGTGAAGGGTACGGATTGACGGAAACCTCTCCGGTAGTGACTGCTTCTATTGGAACCCGTGAAGAAATTAAAATTGGCTATGTGGGCAAGATTGTGAAGGATGTGGAAGTTAAAATTGCCGAAGATGGAGAGATTTTAGTCAAAGGGCCTAATGTGATGCAAGGCTACTACAAAGAACCCGAAATGACCGCCGAGGTGATTAAAAATGGTTGGTTCCATACTGGGGATATTGGCATCTTGGAAGGACGCTATTTGAAAATTACCGACCGCAAGAAAGAGATGTTCAAAACCTCTGGAGGTAAATACATTGCTCCTCAGGCGATGGAAAATAAATTTAAGGAATCTCCACTCATCGAACAGTTGATCGTCGTGGGCGCAGATCGCAATTATCCAGCGGCATTGATTGTGCCGAGTTTTGATGGCTTGCGCGAGTATTGCAAGCGCAAGGAAATTGCCTACACCACGGATGCTGAAATGATCCACAACGAGCAGGTGCAGGAGAAATACCTGAGCGAAGTGGAGGAATTCAACCAACTTTTTGGAAAGTGGGAGCAACTGAA
>JBJOOF010000162.1:0-14791 GCA_046051425.1 Bacteroidota bacterium | reverse complement strand
AACAGTCTTTTCATGCGAATTCTTTTTTCTTCGAAGCAGTCTATTTTTTCGATTGAAATCCAATGCAGAAAATTTACCGAACTGTTTTTTGAGGTATTTGTCACACCTTTATCGTAAATGTCACAGCTATTTTTTTTAGAGAAGAAAAATTAGGGAGAAGTGATTGAAAAAAGTATCCTTCCTGCGGCAGGCAGGCCAAATACCAAGTATAAGGTACCAAGATCTTTTGGGAGGAGAATTCAGGTTCCAATCAGAATCCCTACTTTGTACTATTCAGTCCGTATTTCGTAGATCGTACTTCGTAATTGTACTTTTTACAACCCAAATGACTTTTTTCCCTATACAGGCGGTAGCTACCTTTTACAAAAAACCTAGGAGATTTGGTCTAAGAATCGCTATTTTACTACCTAGTTCTGGGATTTTATAATGAAAAGAACCCCTTCCACTCACTCCAAAACCGAACCGATGAAATCGCTATTCCCGATTTTTTGCCTTGCCCTAGCCCTCCTCTTTCAGAGTTGCTCAAAAGAAAACGAGGTAGACCTACTCATTCACAATGCACTGATCTACGATGGCACTGGCGCAGCCCCTTTTCTTGGGCAAGTGGGAGTCAAGGATGGTAAAATTGTGTATGTAGGCGAGGAAAAATCCCTGTCTGCTGACAAGACCCTGGATGCGGAAGGAAAAGCCCTTACCCCTGGATTCATCAACATGCTCTCCTGGGGCTACGACAACTTGCTCAAAGATGGGCGCTCACTCTCTGACCTGAAACAAGGGGTGACCTTGGAGGTTTTTGGCGAAGGCACCTCCCCCGGCCCATCAGGAAAGAAGGACAGCACCAACTACGAGACCTTTGGGGAGGCGATGAACAAGCTCGCCACCCAAGGAGTAACTCCCAACATTGCCTCCTATCTGGGCGCCACCACGGTACGCATTCAAACGGTAGGCTATGACAATCGACCTGCTTCGCCTGAGGAACTGGAAGCCATGAAGCAGCTGGTCATCCAATCCATGGAAGAGGGAGCCTTAGGCATCGGATCTTCCTTGATCTATGCCCCTGCGGATTATGCGCCTACGGAGGAACTCGTAGCCCTCTGTGCGGCATCCGCCCCCTACGGCGGGCGCTACATTTCCCACATTCGCAATGAGGACCAGCGCCTCCTGGAGTCGGTCAATGAGTTGATCTACATCGCCAAAACCGCAGGCGTGCCCGCAGAGATCTACCACCTGAAAGCCTCCCGACCGGCCAATTTCTACAAGCTGGATCAGGTGATCACCAAGGTAGACTCAGCACGAGCCGCTGGTCTGGCCATCACAGCCGATATCTATACCTACAATGCTTCCTCCACCGGATTGACAGGAGTAGTACCCACTTGGGTGCAGGAGGGAGGACACGAGGCCTGGATGAACCGGATGCGTGATCCATCAGCTAGAAAGCGCCTGCTGGAGGACCTGCGCAAGGAACTCAGTCAACAGCCTCCTAAAGACATCCTAATGGTGGGTTTTAAAAAGGATTCCTTGGCAAAAATTTACCAGGGAAAAACCATCGCCGAAGCCGCTGTGATGCGAGGACAGACCCCAGAAGAAACGGTCATCGACTTGATTTTGGAAGACGATAGCCGCATTCAGTGCATTTACTTCAGCATGTCCGTAGAAAATCTTCGCAAATCCATGCAAATCCCTTGGGTGTCTTTTTGCTCCGATGCAGGAAGCTACTCCAGCTGGGAACCCGACTTCCGGACCCACCCTCGGGCCTTTGGGAGCTTCATCCGCGTACTGAGCGAATTTTCGATCAAGGAAGGCTTGCTCACCCTGGAGTCTGCCATCCACCGCTTGACTGGATTACCTGCTGCAAACTTGGGCTTAACGGACCGCGGACTGATCAAAGAAGGGTACTGGGCAGACTTGGTGCTCTTCGATCCCAAAGCATTGAAGGACAAAGCCACCTTTGACAATCCCCTGCAATTTGCCGAGGGAATCGATCAGGTATGGGTCAACGGTACCCAAGTACTACTCAATGGGGAGCATACCGGCGCATTTCCAGGGCAGTTTGTCAAAGGCGCTGGCGCAAAAAAGTAAGTCAATAAACCGATTCGATGGGTATTGGGATGGTTTTGGCCATACCCGCATCCAGCCCGGAATCATTGGCTGCTTTTTGAATAATAAGATTTGGCACGATCCGGATACATTTGTTGGTAAAGCGTTCGCGTTTCTTCCTTTCTTTTGGGGTCAGGAGTTACCGTATAATACAAATCACAGAGTTCCAAAAATTCAGGACCGGGCTTCATGGGGTGCTTCACCTTTTGAGATAATCGAGCATAATGTTCGGGAATACTTCTCAATGGACTAAAATCAGGAGCATACAATCCCTCAAACGAAAATCGGTAAGTCGAAAATACTTCTCGTAATCCCTCATAGGTAGCAATCATGGGAACGCTATTGTGATCATCATTGGGGTAGTAGCGATCGATGAACGTTAGCTTGGAAGTATTCAGTTTTCTTGCACGTAAGGTAAAATCAAGGATGCTTTTTTGGTGTTCAGAAAAAGGCGTTTTGATCAATTTTAACCGAGTGGTATCCGGCTCATTATTGGTATTGGCCATCGCCACGAAAAGCGATTTCCCCTCATAGTTTCCAGAGGCTAGGCTATCCAAGACCCCTTGAGCAAATTTCCGCTGATCGTACCAAGTACTTGGATCAATAGCCAAGTAGTCATCAAACAGTTCAGGATACTTGGCCAACACATGTAAGGCAAAAATTCCACCCAAACTATGCCCTACCAAGGCTCGGTAGCCACTCGCAGGGTACTTAGTCGCGATGTGGGGGATCAATTCCTCCTTCAAAAACTGAGTGAAATTTTCACCTCCACCTGTTTCATTGGCCATGGCCTCGGATAAAAATCCTCCTGCAGCGACTTTATAGGGAGTTAAATCTCGAGTACGGTTGGTATTCAACACGCAGACCACAATCATCTTGGGCAAAACCGAATTTCCTCCCTGCTCCGAAAGCTGATCAACCATGCCTGCCACGGATAGGAAGTGTGTATTTCCATCCAACACATACAGGACTGGGTACCGCATGTTACTGTCTTTATTTTCTCGAACCTCCTGAGGCAAGTAGATCAATAAGCGGCGCTGTTCCTTTAATACCTGCGAGTACAGGCTATCACTTACTCCTACCTGGACCTGAGCCAAGCCCTTCCAGGATAGCATGATCAGAAAACTGAGAAAAATGTATTTCATAGGGAAATCTAAATTAGACAACCTAATTTTTTCCTTTTTCTTAGAAAAAACAAAAAATCCCGAATCGAATTCGCACAACGCTAACTCAACCTATCCTAAAAAATAGGCCTCCATCTCTTGGATCACCTCAAGAAGCTACTGGACTGCGCTTTTCCAATTGCAGGTGCGCATGGTATTCGGAAGGTGATTCGCCTGTTAGCTTTTTGAAATTGAGGTAAAAGGTATTGCCACTTACAAACAAGGTCTTCTTGGACAGAGAATCGATGGTATGCGTCAACAAGTACCCTTTGCGAATCAGCGTAATGGAGTAATTGATTCGCAACACATTGACATATTCCCCAAAACTGAAATTTCCATAGTACTTGAACAGGTACTTTACATGGCTTTGAGGACAGTCCAGCTGGAAGGAGAGGGATTTGAGACTAGGAACTTCCAGGAGCTCTTCAGACCAAGTTTGTTCCATTTTTTTTAAGGCAAAAAGAAGGGTCTCCACGCGAGGAGCAATCTGCTTTTCCACGTTCACATCTTGGGGGTCGGTTTGCCCTTTTTTCTTGGACCTCCAAATGGCAATCTCTTCGGGAGCCACCGCATTGATATGTTCCAACAAGCGCAACTCCCCGTACAAAATGCGCGGGTTTCTCAGCAGGTAAAAGCAAATAAACAACCAAAGAAAGGAGGTGATGCCATAGAATTCCGCCAACACTTGATCTTGAGTACCCTCTAGCCCTTTTCCGTAGATAAAATTTGCGAAGGCATAGATTAACAAAAAAGCAACCATCATCAAGTACGCCCAAACGCGGATGGACTTAAAATAGAGCTGCTCCCGCTGACTTTTTCGTTTCGAAAAATAGGTCCACACCAAATAAATCAAGCGAATACTGTATCCTGAGGAGTAGACCAAAAACACGGATTGATTGATCGCTTTGTTCCAATCCAATCCTACGCTAAGGGACACAATCAGAATGGAAAGCCCAAAATGAGCTAAAAGATGTCTTTTTGAAATTTGTTGCTGCAATAGCCCTTCAAAAAACAGGTAATAAATCGGCGGAATGAAAAAGGCAAAAAGGAGAGACTGCTCAAAAGGGTTTTCAAAGGTGCCCAAAATCTTAAAACTGGACAACCCAAAGATGACGCGTTGAATACCGGAGATCGACAGAATCGCTAAAAAAAAGAAACTCGATTTGAGATCTCTCTTCGTATCAAAAAGGGAAACAGAAACGAGCAAAAGCAATACTCCCCCCACAAAAAAAGACAGAATTGACAATGCCGGCCACATGCCCAAAACTAAACCAAAATTTTATTTTATGAGATTCAGTTAAAAAATTAATTATCAATTGGCTTTCCTGCTCAACCACCTAGCTTTCAACCCACAAAATACGCTTCCAGCTCCTTCAGCATCTCCCCCTTCTCACGCAAGTCGCGGATGACCTTTCCCTTTTCTAGCAGTACGATGCGGTCGCAGATCTCAGTGACATGGTTTAGGTCGTGACTGGAGATCAAAAAGGTGATTTTGGAAGCTTCCAATTCGGACAAGATCAACTTCTTCAAGCGGATCTGGGAACTGGGATCCAAGTTTTCAAAAGGCTCATCCAATAGCACCACCTGTGGATGACCGAGCAGGGCAGCCGCGATGCCCACCTTCTTCAGGTTCCCTTTGGACAAGTCTCGGATGTACTTTTTCTTTCCCAGCACCTCTCCATTAAACAGTTCCTCAAACTTTCTCAAATGCAATTCCAGGTCGGCTGTAGAAAGTCCATAGATCTTGCGCAAGGTTTCGAAGTACTCGTCTGGCGTCAAAAATGCCAAGAGCATCTGCTCATCTAGGTAAGCACCCACCTGGGATTTCCAAGCTTCGGTTTTGCTCACATCTTCCCCCTGGAAAGTCACCTGCCCGGACGTCGCACGAACGAGGTCCAACAGGATACGGAACAAGGTGGTTTTGCCCGCTCCATTGTTGCCTACAAGCCCAAAGCATTCCCCTTTGGAGATCAGCAATTCGGGTATGTCCAGCACGACGGCTTCTTTGTATTGTTTTTTGAGTTGAGCGACCTGTATCATAGTTCTTGTCGGAAAGAGGAAGAGATTTCGTAACGGTTGGCCAAAAGCCGATTGGTAATGATGCGGGATAGTGGGCGAAAAGCAAGGATTCCTGCCAGTCCAGTCAATCCCAAGGCAAGCAAGCCTGCATAGTCATTGATCAGGTAAGAAAAAGGAAGGTACACCAAGTAGGGGCCCGCCATCAAGGGAATAATGATCAAAAATTGGGCGGCGCCTACCCCCTCGTAATTAAACATGGCCCCTTTGTTGAGGTCCATGGGCTTGGGCTTCCACAAGGCCACATAAATGATCACATGGATCAAAATACCACAGTTGAATAGGAAGGTGGCCATATGCACCAGTAAAATCTCCCAGCCAAAGTACACGTAGGGCACGGATGCCAAAAAGCAAACGCCTGAAATACTCAGGAAAAGCAGGTATTTGGCGCGAACCAAGGCTTCAAGTCCTCCCTTGCGCTGAATGAAGAAATCAAAGTTGGCAGAGTTCCAACTCAAAAACAGTTGTCCATACTGAATCATAAAAATCCCCGTGATGAACACCCCTACAAAAATGTAAATTGGGGAAATTCCTGTTTCACTTTGATAGGCTGGATTGGTGTAAAAGATCAATCCATACAACAGAAAAAAGGCCGATAGCATCAGGTAGCTACGACTTTTCTTATGACGCAAAATCAGCTTCCACTCCAGGTTGGCCAGTTCCCCTGCCATCCCAAATCGGGAAAAAAGGCCAAAACTTTGCCCCGCCACCCGGTACTCCTCCTCCTCCCCAAGCTCCTCTAAGTACGCATGTGCTACGTAATACCGGTACGACAGCGTGTAAACCAATCCAAGCAGCAAGCCCATCCCCACCAAAGGAAAAATGCTCAGTGTAGCAGCCGTAAAGAAAGGAGAGAGGAGCGCGCCTACATTGAACCAACCCATATAGGTAGATCCTCCGGATAGCAGCACCACTAGAAACACCACACCCAAGCCGATCAAGCTGTCCTCAAAGCGCTGCTTAAACCAGAGCATAAACCAGTGCAAGGACCAGCTCAAGCATAGCAAAGTCCCCAACCAGGATACCAGTCCTAGCACCCCATATTCATCCTGCACCGCCTCCACACCAAAGGGAAGGAAGAGCAGCAAAGCGATGACATTGAGCGGTGACAAAAAGGAGCGCAGCAACAAGACGGACACGATTTTCTTTTTCCCGATAGGGAGGTGGAGCAAACTTTCTAGATCCACCACCGGCAACTTCTGCACGAAGTAGCGGTACATAAACTCTCCCAAGAAAAAGTAAATGAGTAGGGAGTTGAGAAAGGCGATGGGTTCTTTGCCCTCAGCAAGCATGTCGATAATTCGCCCCAGAAATAAGCCTGCGAAAAACACATAACTCAAGAGCAGCAGGGCAATAAATACCAAAAATCCAGTGGCGAGGGCGCTTTTTGCAAAACTTGTGGAGCGAACGCTCTTCAGGTATTGCAAGCGAATCAATGTAAAAAACATAGGCGACAGAAGGTTAAATTCTGAAACGTAAACTTCAAAATTTTGGCCATCTTTACCAATCAAAAAAAGTTAAAAGAAACAAATGAGCCAGGAACTGAATTTTTTTGAGGCAGTACAGCAGCGCAGGTCTGTGCGCGTATTCGATCAAACAGACAATTTTGACGGCACCATCGTTCAAAAATGCTTGGAGGCGGCTATTCTTTCGCCCAACAGTTCGAACCTGCAACTGTATCAGTTTGTGCGTGTGCCGGAGTATTCTACCCTAAAAGATCGACTGGCCCAGCTCTGCATGGGGCAAAAGGCGGCTACTTCGGCTCGGGAACTGGTAGTGGTCCTTACTCGCAGAGACCGCTGGAAAGCCCACGCCCAAGCCAATTTTGACTTTATCTCCGCTTCGGCCTCCGGTGAGGGCGATAAAAAAGTAAAATTGGCACTTCGCTATTACGGCAAATTGGTACCCATGCTTTATAACAAATTTCCGGGATGGTCCTTTGTCAAAAAGTTAATTGCCATTACCCAGGGTCTCCGCAAGCCGATGGTACGAGAGGTGAGTGAAACTGCCGTGCGCATCTCGGTGCACAAGAGCGCATCTCTTGCCTGCATGACCTTTATGCTGGGCATGAAGGCCGCTGGCTACGATACCTGCCCCATGGAGGGCTTTGATTCCAAGCGGGTCAAAAAACTACTCAATCTCCCTGCAGGATCTGAAATCGCGATGATCATCGCCTGCGGCAAAGGACTTCCCGAAGGCATCTATGGGGAGCGGTTTAGAGTACCTACCTCAGAATTGATTACGGTGAAGTAAATCCTTTGAGGTCTCTTCCATCCTTTGAGGTTTTTTCCAAACCTCGAAGGATTAAAAAATACCATCCTTTGATTGCGGGAACCTTTTTTTCACGCTGATCTTAAGAAGAAAAAGCCCGCTGATTTAATCAGCGGGCTTTTTCATTAATCCGCTGTGGCGGACCCTTTCTTTTTATTTCAAACTCTTTGCCGTTGCTATCTTATCTGCCTCGCCAAAGAGCTTGATGGCCTGCTGGTACACCTCGTTGATGTCGTTGATGACCTTGTAGAAAGCGCTATCGTCGTAGAGTTGACGTCCCAAATGTGCCTTGATCAGGATTCGGAGATACTCCTTGGACCTCGCAAAATCCTTCGCATCAAATTCCACCTTATTTTTCTTTCCAAAGGCGACCAAATCATTGAGCATCGCATCGCTAACCTTGAAATTCTTGTAGTAGTCCTCCACGGAGATTTTGGTGAAGTTGCCCTTGTTTTTGCTCACATAATCCAACAAATACTCACGGGAAGTGTCCGAAGAGAAGAGCTTGTTTACATAGGCGCTATTCATCGTGGTATCAAGCGGCACAAAGTAGTCCGGCATGATGCCTCCACCCCCATAGACGGTTCTTCCCTTTTTGGTTTGGTACTTGAGACTATCGTTAAACTTGATGCTATCCGCTGAGAAATACTCCCCTTGCTCAAAGCGGTTTAACTCGTCCCGCTCGTAGGCTTCGTACCCCTCGTCGTAAGGCTTCTGGATCGATCTTCCCGATGGGGTGAAGTAGCGGGCAATGGTCAATCGCAATTCTGCTCCATCCGATAGGTCTATCGGCATCTGCACCAAGCCCTTACCAAATGATCTTCTTCCTACGATTAGCCCGCGATCGTTGTCTTGGATGGCTCCAGCTAGAATCTCCGAAGCAGAGGCAGAACCCTCGTTGATCAAAATGATCACCGATCCCTCTTCAAACATGCCCGGCTTGGATGCATAGGCCTTGTTGCTGTACTGCGTCACTTTTCCTGCTTGAGAAACAATCAAATCTCGACCGCCCAACAATTCATCTGCCATGTAGATGGCTGCTCCCATATATCCGCCTGGATTGCCTTGCAAGTCGATGATCAATTTCTTCATGCCCTTGGCCTGCAAATCCGCCACAGACTTTCGGAACTCATCGTAGGTAGTTGCTGCAAAGCGGGTGACCTTGATGTAGCCAACTTCCTTGTCTACCATGTAAGTGGCATTGATGCTGTATTGTGGGATTTTAGCACGCGTGATTGAATACTTGATCAAATTGGGCGCGTTTTTTCGCTTGATTTCTACTGCTACCTTGGATCCACTTGGACCACGCAAGTAGTCAAATACATCTCGGTTGGTGATGCCAATACCGGCCACGGTTTTGCCATCCACTGAAATGATCTGGTCTCCAGACTGAATACCCAAGGCCTCGGAAGGTCCTCCCGTAAGCGGCGCTACCACGTAGATGGTATCGCGAATGATTCCAAACTCCACCCCAATGCCATCAAACTCACCTTCCAACTGGGACTGTACCAAGGAAGCGTCTTTTGCAGGAATGTAGCTAGAATGTGGATCCAACTTTTCCAACATTTTGGTGATGCCAAACTCCACCAGCTCGTTGGTGTCTACACTGTCCACATAGTCGCGGTTGATGTAGGTCATGATCTCCTGCAACTTATATAGCGCCGCGCGCAGGTCATTTTGACTGCCCTTAGGCTCCGCAAAAGTGGCTCCGATCCAAATACCTCCCGCAATGGAAAGCGCAAGAAGCAAGGGAAGACGGATTTGAGAGGTAGTATTTTTTTGTTGGCTCACTGGATTATTCTTTTTCTTTTCGAATTAACTACAAATAGGTTGAAAAAGCGGGAATCAGGGTTATACTTTAGCGTATTTTAACGTGATTTCCTGCTCTGAAAGTAGATAAAGATGACATTAATTTCCCTTTATTAGTTCAAAAAAAATTATTTTTGTGTTATGCAATCACGGAAAGCACTTGAAAAAACAGCTGTAGGAGATTTAGTCTCTGAAAACTATGTTTTCGCTGCCGTACTGCACTACTTTGGGATCAGCTTTTACCAGTATCCCAGCGACTCCCTCGAAAAGGTCTGTCAAAAACACAAGGTCAATCCACGACAGCTCATCGCGCAACTCGAGAGTTGGGCGCTTCAAAAAGACCCTACCCTAGAAGAGCTGTACCTCAATCCCATCGAGCTGCTCGTGGCCTACCTCAAAAAGAAGCACTACTACTTCGTCCGCCAAGAACTCCCCTTCTTGTCCAACATGATCTCTGGCATTGTGCCGGAACCAGGTTACGAAGCGCTCCTTGGAGATTTGCGCATCCTATTCCCCCTCTTTGTGGATGATTTTATTCACCACATCCACGAGGAAGAAAGTCGACTATTTAACCGCATCACACTACTTCAAGATATCGAGGCGGGAGAGTTTCGAATCCAAGATGCGCTCAAGATCTTAGAACAGGAGCCCATTCACTACCTCGCCGAGCACCACGAGATTCACGACGACGAAATGGAGGGGATTCGAAAGCTGACTCAGAATTACTTCTTGTCAGACGATGCCCCTTTGACCATGAAGGTGCTCTACCACGAATTACAAAATTTTGAGAAAGAACTCTCCATTCATGCCCGCATTGAGGATGAACTCCTGTTCCCCAAAGCAGTGGAATTGGAAAAAGAGGCTTTACGCAAGATTCGCAAACAAATACAAACCAACTGATGCCTAGAGTACTAGCCATAGACCTGGGCACCAAGCGCACCGGCCTAGCCGTGACCGATCCCCTAAAAATCACCTGCAATCCCCTCGAGACCATCGAGACGGCCAAGCTGATCCCCTACCTGCAGGCCTACTGCGCTAAGGAAGAAGTAGAGGCCTTGGTACTCGGGCATCCCACCCGACTCAATGGGCAGGCCAATGAAATGACCCCTTTGGTGCTTGCTCTGAAGGACAAACTCGAGTTGGCATTTCCAGCACAAAAGGTAGTCCTCATCGATGAGCGCTACACCTCCAAAATGGCCATGCAAACACTCATCGCCATGGGGAGCAAGAAAAAAGACCGAAAAGAAAAAGCAGGAAACCTAGACAAAGTGTCTGCGGCCATCATCCTCCAATCCTATTTAGAAAGACAATGATTTACCCTATCGTCGCTTACGGCAATCCAGTATTAAAAAAGGAGGCAGAAGAACTTCCAGAAGGAAGCGACCTTACCCAATTGATCCAAGACATGTACGCCACCATGGACCATGCCCATGGCGTGGGTCTTGCTGCTCCCCAGATCAATCAGGGCGTTCGCCTATTTGTCATCGACAGCACCCTGATGCTGGATGAGGATGAGGAGGAAAAAGGCATCCGCCGCGTATTCATCAATCCCATCCTCTTGGATGAGTATGGAGACAATTTTGGATTTGAAGAAGGCTGCCTGAGCATTCCGGACGTGCGCGCAGAAATCATCCGACCAGAAAAATTGACCCTGGAATACTATGACGAAAACTGGAACCTGAAGGAGGAAGAGTTTAGCGGCATGACAGCCCGCGTCATCCAACACGAGTACGACCATCTGGAAGGAATTCTATTTGTAGACTACTTGAAAGGCCTCAAGAAGCGAATGATTCAGTCCAAATTGATCGACGTGAGCAAAGGCAAGGTATCCACGGACTACCGCATGATCTATCCCCTACGGTAATGGAAAAAAGACCAGCACTCCGCATCGCCCTGGTGCAGACCGACTTGCATTGGCAAGATAAAACAGCCAACCTAGCCGCGCTGGAGGAGAAAATCTGGTCTCTAAAAGATGCCTGCGACTTGATCGTCCTGCCGGAAATGTTTCCTACGGGTTTTTCCATGGACTCCGCCACGCTGGCTGAGCCGATGAACCTGCAGGTGCACAAGTGGATGAAGCAGCTCGCCGCCCAAACCGGCGCAGTGATCACAGGTAGCGCCATCATTTCCGAGGGAGGTAATTATTACAATAGACTGCTCTGGGTAGACCCAACTGGCACGACCCAATCCTACGACAAGCGCCACCTCTTTCGCATGGCCCAGGAAGATGCGAGTTTTGCCGCAGGCGAAAACCTTCCCGTATTCGAACTGAAGGGTTGGAAAATCTGCCCACAAATCTGCTACGACCTGCGCTTCCCAGTTTGGTCGCGCAACCGCTGGTCCGCAGGGAATGCGGCCTACGACCTTTTGTTTTATGTAGCCTCCTGGCCTGCAGCCCGCATTTCGGCCTGGGACGCCTTGCTCCCAGCCCGGGCCATCGAAAACCTATCCTACGCTTTCGGGGTCAACCGAGTGGGTGTAGATGGAAACCAGATTGCCTACAATGGACATTCTGCCGCCTACGATTTCAAGGGCGAAACCCTAGTAAATCTAGAAGAGAGAGAACAGATTCAAGTGATCCACTTGGACTACACTGCATTGGAAGAATACCGAAGCAAATTTCCCGCTTGGAAAGATGCTGACCCATTTACGGTAAATTCCTAATTGGCAAGACCCGTAGGATTTCCACAAACGGAACTAAATCCTACATGATTTTCGTATTTTTGTCCACCCATTTCTCTTTTTGGGGAAAGTTTCTGCAAGGAGACACACGAAAAAAGAGAAGATAAACCTATTGAACTCATTTTTAGCAAAATTCTGAGCCCATGTCCAAGACACCAAAAATCCTCTACACCCTCACCGATGAGGCCCCTGCATTAGCCACGTATTCGCTGCTACCGATCGTACAAGCATTTACCAAGACGGCAGGCATTCAAGTAGAAACCCGCGATATTTCCCTATCTGGCCGCATTCTGGCCAATTTTCCAGAGTTCCTAACGGAAGCACAGCGCATCAACGACGACTTAGCCGAGTTGGGTCAGCTAGCCATTACACCAGAGGCCAACATTGTCAAACTTCCGAATATTTCTGCATCCGTACCGCAGTTGAAAGGTGCCATCAAGGAATTGCAAAGCCAAGGATATTCCCTGCCTGACTATCCGGAGGAACCCAAAACTGAAGAAGAAAAGAACATCAAGTCCAAATACGACAAGATCAAAGGTTCGGCCGTAAACCCTGTCCTTCGTGAAGGCAACTCGGATCGACGCGCTCCTCTTGCCGTAAAAAATTACGCACGCCAGCATCCCCATTCCATGGGTGCTTGGACCGCAGACTCTGGTTCCCATGTGGACAGCATGACTACTGGGGATTTTTACGGCTCTGAGCAATCGCTCACCCTAGACCAGGCCACCCAACTGACCATTACCCTTCAAGGGACCGATGGCAAGACCGAGGTGCTAAAATCTGGTTTGAAGGTACAGGAAGGCGAAGTGATCGATGCCTCCACCTTGAGTGTATTCCAGTACCGTGCCTTTATTCAAAAAGCAAAAGATGATGCCCAAAAGAAAGGTGTTCTTTTCTCCTTGCACTTGAAAGCCACGATGATGAAAGTATCGGACCCCATCCTTTTTGGGCATGCGGTAACCGTATTTTTTGAGCCTGTATTCACCAAGCATGCCGCCACCCTAGCAGCGCTTGGCGTAGATGTCAACAATGGATTCGGGGATCTTTTAGCCAACTTGGAGAAACTTCCTGCTGCCCAAAAAGAAGAAATTCTACAGGATATCGATGCCTGCTATGCCGCAAGTCCGGCCGTAGCCATGGTAAATTCTGACAAAGGAATCACCAACCTGCATGTGCCGAGTGACGTGATCATCGATGCCTCCATGCCAGCCATGATCCGTACTTCGGGCAAGATGTGGAACAAGGAAGGAAAACTACAAGACACCAAAGCGATCATCCCAGACCGTTGCTATGCAGGGATCTACCAGGCGGTGTTTGATTTTTGTAAGAAAAATGGGGCCTTCAACCCAGCCACCATGGGCTCTGTTCCCAATGTGGGCTTGATGGCTCAGAAAGCGGAAGAATACGGCTCGCACGATAAAACCTTCGAAATTCCTTTTGCAGGAACTGTAGTCGTAACCGATGCAGCAGGCAAGCAGCTATTTGCGCATGCCGTAGAGAAAGGTGACATCTGGAGAATGTGTCAGACCAAAGATGCACCGATTCAAGATTGGGTGAAGTTGGCTGTGAGCCGTGCCCGTTTATCTGATACACCTGCAGTCTTTTGGCTAGACAAGGCCCGAGCGCATGATGCACAGCTGATCCAGAAGGTCAACAAATACCTCCCACAGCACGATACCAAAGGGCTTGAAATTCATATTCTCTCCCCAATCGAGGCTACCCTATTCTCTTGCGAGCGCATCGTAGCGGGCAAGGACACCATCTCCGTGACGGGCAACGTGCTTCGCGACTACTTGACCGACCTTTTCCCTATCCTAGAAGTGGGCACCTCAGCCAAAATGCTTTCCATCGTTCCCTTGATGAACGGAGGAGGCTTGTTTGAAACCGGTGCGGGAGGATCTGCTCCCAAGCACGTGGAGCAATTTACCGAAGAAGGACACCTGCGTTGGGATTCCTTGGGTGAGTTTTTGGCCTTGGCCGTCTCCTTGGAGCACCTGGGACAAACCTTCAACAACCCAACGGCCCTCCTCCTGGGAGAAACGCTAGATCAAGCCACAGGCCGATGGCTGGAAGAAGACAAGTCCCCTGCTCGTGTGGTCGGCAAATTGGACAACCGAGGAGGACATTTCTACCTGGCCTTGTACTGGGCTCAGGCACTTGCTTCGCAAACCAAGGATACCGCTTTGGCAGCCAAGTTTACCGCTTTAGCGAAAGCCCTTGTAGACCAAGAAGCCAAGATTGTAGACGAATACAACAGTTCCCAAGGAAAAGCCATCGATCTCGGTGGCTACTTCCGACCAGATGCTGCGAAGTGTGCACAGGCCATGCAGCCAAGTGCTACTTTCAAGCAGCTTCTTGCGGGCTTGGCATAAACTGAAAACCGGGTTCTCCCGGTTTTTTCATTTCCACTGGTTTGAAAGAGTCAGCGTGGTGATTTACTTGAGTTTAGGAGCTTAATCAAGATAAAATCCTTCCTTTTTTTGATTTCGAAATCGATTGAAAAGCAGGGATCTGCAGCTTGCCTTGGAAAGCTGGGAAAATGGTTTGGGCATACCCAATTTTTGTAATAAATTCGCCTGCAGTTGACCGGTTTCGAATGTAAAATCCGGCCACGCAGCAATTAGAAACTAGCAGTTAGACCTATAAAAATTACTACAGATGAGCAAGATTAAAATTGGAATCAATGGATTCGG
>JBJOOF010000161.1:0-35035 GCA_046051425.1 Bacteroidota bacterium | reverse complement strand
ACCTTCCCTTGATCGGGATCAAGTAAGCCGGTAATCATCTTTAGAAAAGTGGTTTTACCCGCTCCATTGGGACCGATGATTCCGATACGGTCCTTCTTTTTGAAAATGTAAGAGAAGTCCTTGACCAGCGTTTTGTCGTCAAAGGACTTTCCAATTTTTTCAATTTCAAGAATTTTATTCCCAAGGCGCTGCGTGGATACTGTCAACTCGATGTCGCGTTCCTCCCGCTTGGTAAAGGCCTTCTCTTTGGTTTCTTCAAAGGCATCTACACGGTATTTGGCTTTGGTGCCTCGGGCTTTGGGTTGACGTCTGATCCAGTCCAGCTCCTTTTTGTAAAGGCTTTTGGCTTTTTCAATCTCGATGTCCTCGATCTGCATGCGTTCCGCCTTTTTGTCGAGAAAATAGCCGTAGTTACCTTGGTAGCGGTGAATCTTTCCTTGGTCCAATTCCAAGATCTCGTTGGTTACTTTTTCGAGGAAGTAGCGATCGTGGGTGACCATAAATAGGGCCAGGTTGGCCTTGGAAAGGTAGTCCTCTAGCCACTCAATGGTCTCCAAATCCAGGTGGTTGGTAGGCTCATCCAAAAGCAAAAGGTCGGGCTTCTCCAAGATTGCTTTGGCGAGGGCTACCCGCTTGCGTTGACCTCCGGAGAGATTGCCTACGGGTAGTTCGGTATCGTGAAGGCCGAGTTTGCCTAGCACCTCTTTGACTTGGTATTCAAAATCCCAGGCCTGGAGGGCATCCATTTTCTCAAACAGTTTGGACATTTGATCCGAGTTGTCGATGCCGCGTTCGGCATCGAGCATGGCCTTGTGGTAGGACTCAATTACTTGGAGAATTTCTGAATTACTTTGGTCGAAGATGGTTTGGTAGATGCTCAGGTTACTTTCGAAAACCGGATTTTGGTGCACGTAAGCGATTTTCACCGACTGGTTGAGGGCTACTTGGCCTGTATCTGGGATTTCTAGTCCCATGATGATCTTCATCAAGGTAGACTTCCCAGCCCCATTGATTCCCACGAGGGCAATTTTTTGCCCTTGAGCAATGCCAAAAGAGATGTTGGAAAAAAGTTTGCGCTCCCCGAAGGCCTTGCTTAGATTTTCTACTGAAAGGTAATTCATGGCGCAAAAGTACAGGAAAAATAGGGCTTAGGGAAATGGAGTAGAAATACTATAGAAATAGAGTGGAAATAGGGTTGAAATAGGGTTGAAATAAACCGAGCCTGAGGCTCGGTGAAATAATTGTTTCGATTCCTATTACATTTAAAGAAAATACAGTGGAAATACACCGAGCACGCCTGCCTACGGTAGGTAGGCCGTGGCGGGTATTCCAACCTATTTCACGAAGCGTAGCGGAGTCTTTTTCTACCCTATTTCTATCGTATTTCCATTTAATAAAGCATGAAAACCATCCACGACATCCTCAAATTAGGAGATCCTAGACTCTACGAGGTGTGTACTCCTGTGCTTCGGGAGGAACTACCAGAAGTGCCCGGTTGGATCCAGCAGCTCCACGAGGCCATGGAAGATGTGCGTCGGGTGTATGGCTTTGGAAGAGGAATAGCGGCGCCTCAGCTCGGCATCATGAAGCGCCTATTCTACCTACAACTCGACCGCCCCTATGTGGTGATCAACCCCGAGTTGAAAGGTTTGAGCGAAGAGGAGTTTGCCTTGTGGGATGACTGCATGAGTTTTCCCAACCTACTTGTACGTGTCAATCGCCACCAGTCCCTCAGCCTTCACTACTTGGACGAGCAGTGGCAACCGCAAGTGTGGAAGGTAGAAGGAGCCATTTCTGAACTAATCCAACACGAGTACGACCACCTCGACGGGGTGCTTTGCACGATGCGCGCTTTGGATGACAAATCGTATCGGTGGAAGGAATGAGGGGAGAGCCAAGAGCCGAGAAGCAAGAGATTAGACATAGTATCAAGTAGCAAGACACTTCGAGAAGCAAGAGCCGAGAAACCAGCCTGCGGCAGGCAGGCAAGAAACGAGACTAAATGCTGCTGGGCAAAAAAGCCTGCTTCTGACCAAAGACTAGTCGTCCCACTTCGAAATTCTTCAATCAGCATTCAGCGTTCGACATTAGTTTTCACCCCGTATTTCGTAGCTCGTACTTCCAATTTCCATCCTTCCCCTATCTTTACCCCATGATCTTTCCCAGCCTTTCCGATATCTCTGCGGCTCATGCACGCATTCAGCCTTTTATCCACCGTACGCCTATCCTAACCTCCGAAGCTATCGATGCGATAGCAGGATGCAGCATCTACTTTAAATGTGAAAACTTTCAAAAAGTAGGAGCCTTCAAAGCTCGCGGCGCGGCCAATGCGGTGATGAAACTTACCGACGCCCAGCGGGCCAAAGGCGTGGCAACGCACAGTTCGGGCAACCATGCCGCTGCACTTGCACGGGCCGCGACAGTAGCAGGAATTCCTTCCTACATCGTCATGCCCTCCAATGCCCCAGAAATCAAAAAGAAAGCGGTCAAAGGCTATGGCGGAGAAATCATCGAATGCGAACCCAATCTCAAAGCCCGTGAAACCAGTTTGGAGGCGGTAGTAGCCCGCACTGGAGCTGCATTTATTCCTCCCTACGATCACCTAGACGTCATCGAAGGGCAGGCTACCTGCGCGCTAGAGTTCATAGAAGATCAATCGGATCTAGACATCCTGATGGCGCCTGTTGGCGGAGGAGGACTGTTGGGCGGTACAGCACTGGTGGCTCATTACCTGAATTCCAACATCGAGATCATCGCTGGAGAACCTGCCGGGGCAGACGATGCCTATCGTTCCTTTCATGCGGGCTACCTTATCCCACAAACGGGTCCAATGACCATTGCAGACGGCCTATTGACCTCTCTGGGAACCCTCAACTTTGCCTTGATTCAAGCCCATGTCCGGGATATTTTGCTCGCCAATGATCCACAGATCATCGAGGCGATGCGCCTCGTCTACGAACGGATGAAAATCATCATCGAACCCTCCTGTGCAGTACCCTTGGCTGCACTACTGGCAAACAAGGAGCGCTTTGCCGGAAAAAAAGTAGGCATCATCCTTTCCGGAGGAAATGTGGATTTGGGGAAGTTGCCTTTTTAAGCGCCACGAAAAAGAATAAGGCACAAAAAAACCCGAATCAGTACTGATTCGGGTTTTTTTGTTTGCTACAACCTTACTTCTTCTTGCTCTCCGCCACTGCATGGTGTGCCGCGCGGGCGGCAAAGGCCATGTAGGTCAAGGAAGGGTTTTGGGTAGAAGTAGAGGTCATTGATGATCCGTCGGTCACATACACATTTGGTACGGCGTGCAACTGGTGGTTGGCATTCAACATGGAGGTTTTGGGATCCTTACCCATGCGCACCCCGCCCATCTCGTGGATATCCAAGCCTGGAGCCTGCTTGCTGTCGGATGTCTGGATGTTGGTAAAGCCCGCCTTCGTAAACATCTCCGTCATCTGCTCGAGATAGTCTTTCACCATTTTCTCGTCATTGTCGTCGTAGTCCATGCTGACCTTG
The DNA here is from genome assembly GCA_046051425.1 of Bacteroidota bacterium. Taxonomy (GTDB): domain Bacteria; phylum Bacteroidota; class Bacteroidia; order Cytophagales; family Cyclobacteriaceae; genus Algoriphagus. The sequence goes on along the minus strand of JBJOOF010000161.1, from coordinate 31,522 downwards.
AGTTGAGGAATGCCCCACTCGTCCTTCAGGCTCCCATCTAGCGCTACGTAATTGCTTTCCTTCGGCAAGGTCTCTCCCATCATGTGGGAACCTACATGCCAAGGCCCATAGTTCGCTGGATTGAGGAGGTTGTTTTTCAAGTCCATGCCTATGCCATCCGTATTGGGTCCTACACCACGGCCGGCCGAGAAGCCCGCCGCATAGCCCCGCAGGAAGTCGGTTTCTTGCTTGTACACATTTCGGAATCGTGGGAAATACCCACTGGTAGGTCTTCCTCCTGAGGTGGTGTACTCGGCATGTCCTTCGTGTTCCCCGGACACGCGAGCCCGGTAGTTGTGGAAGGCTACGTACTTGCCCAATACTCCACTGTCGTTCCCCAATCCATTCGGGAAGCGGCTGGAGGTGGAATTCAACAAAATCGCATTCGTATTGAGTGCTGCTGCATTGATAAAGAGCACGTCCGCGTAAAATTCTTCGACTTCCTTGGTCAAGCGGTCGATGATGCGTACGCCTGTGGCTTTGCCTTTGGCTTCGTCGTAGATGACAGAATGCACCACAGCATCCGGGCGGATGGTCAGGTTGCCCGTCTTAAGCGCCCAAGGAATGGTGGAAGAGTTGGAACTGAAGTAGCCTCCAAACGGACATCCTCGCTGGCATAGGTTGCGGTTTTGGCAAGACCCTCTGCCTTGCGCGGCAAAAGCCTCAGCGCTTCCATGGATGTGCGCACAGCGTGCAGAAATCACATGACGATCTCCTCCATACTCCTTCTTCATCGTCTCGGCGAAGTACTTCTCCACCACATTGAGATCGTAACCAGGAAGAAATTCTCCATCCGGCAGATGAGCGATGCCATCCTTGAATCCAGATACACCCGCAAATTTCTCGACATGGCTGTACCATTTTTCGATGTCCTTGTAGCGAATCGGCCAATCCACCGCAAAGCCATCTCGGGCAGGGCCTTCAAAGTCAAAGTCGGACCAGCGCTGTACCTGTCGCGCCCAAAGTAAGGACTTGCCTCCCACCTGGTAACCTCGAATCCAATCAAAGGGCTTTTCTTGCACGTAGGGATGCTCCGCGTCCTTCACAAAGAAGTGCATGGCATCTTCTCGGAACGCATAGCACTTGCTGATGACCGGGTTTTCCTCCTTAATCTTTTCGGTAAGCTGTCCCCGATGGGGAAATTCATGCGGAAGCATGTTGGTGGTCGGGTAGTCCTTGAGGTGTTTGACATCGGGACCACGCTCGATCATCAGGGTTTTTACCCCAAGGTCACAGAGTTCCTTCGCTGCCCAGGCACCACTGATGCCCGAACCGACCACAATGGCCTGATAGGTACGCTCCTGCGTACTGCGTAAGTTGAGATTAGCCATTTACTCTTGTATTTTGAATATCAGCGATTAGGACTGCCCCATTGTATTCGCCAGGAATCAAGGAGTAGGGTATGATTTCGGTTTGGATGTATTCAGAGGCCATGTACCCCTGAATGGTAAAGCGCTTGACGCTGCTCAAGAAATAACCCACTTGGGCGAGCAACTTCCCTTCGGAAGTATTTTCATCTCCAGTAATTGCAATCCCTTGAAGCAAAAAGGTTTCCTTTTCCTTGCTGCTTAAGTCTGCAAATTTCTTACCAGCAGTTTTTTCTGCATACTCCGGGAATGCTTCTAATCCGGCGGTGAATTTCTCTTGGTTTTCTTTGGTAAAGCAATCGTTCACCATCACGAGGATAAAATCAGGAACGGCTAGGTCCAAGGCTCCTTTGATCTCTCCAGCAGGAATGATGCTGTCGGAAATGGATGCAATGAGTGCTTTTTGGGTAGCTGTGATTTTGAGGTTTTCGTAGGCGGCAAGGATGTCTTCCTTGCTAAAATCGCAGGAGGGGATCAGTGCTAGCCCTCCAGAAATCAGGGCGATATGCCGTAACGCATGACGTCTGTTCATAGAAATAGGTTAAAATTTGGGTTGGGGTAATTGAAAAATTAAAGTAGGTATTTTTTTTCAAAAAAAGCTACCTGAAATCCAGAAAGGGTGAATTTATCGGGTAATCGCACCCAGTTCCCCAAAGGTAGCGGCATTGCCATCGACCGTACGAACTGCCTTCAATCGGACATACCGAAGTTGCTGAGGCGCAAATCGGATGAGCTGCTCCACCGGGCTATTTTGAATATTGGCAAACTCCCCTCGGGCAAGTTCTTGCCAACTGCTGCCCTCCAGGCTGCCTTCCAAAACATAGTCTGCAATAAATCCACTCGGGTAGCGAGCCTGCATGGGCAGGTAGGTGATCCCTTTGAGGAGTACCTCGGTCCCCAAGTCCAGCTCCAACATCCCGGCAGTCGATGTCCAATAGGTATTGGCCTGCTCATCAATGGCAGCCTGGGCTTTGGAGTCGCTGGAAAGCACTTTCCAGTTTCCCTTGACTAGGTCTAGTTCTCTCCGGCTGGTAGCCGAACTTTTCCCCGCCTTCGCATCCACTACGATGGCTTGCACCGTGGCAGGCTGCTCCAGCAAAAAGGGTTTATCGTAGCGATTTTTCCCCGCTAGGGGTAAACTCCCATCTACCGTGTAGTAGATTTCAAGTTCAGGGTCTGCGGCGGTGATCGATACAAGACCCGCAGTGGAGCGAGTGATCTTTGGGGGGAAAACTAGGGCTGGAGCAGCATAAACACCCAACTCAGCGATCAGAGGTTCTCCCTTTGCTTCCAGAAAGTTGATCCGAATCTTCTGGGCCTGAGTATCCGGAACTCGCAAAATACGGGTAAAACCAATTGTCGTACCCTTCGCCAAAGGCAGCCACTTTCCCTCCACTTCTTTTTCCACAGAAAAGGCAGACACGCGCTGACCTAGATTGACGTATTCCTGAATTAAGATTCGATTGAAAGACCGCGATTTCCCAAAATCGAGTTCGACAGTGGCGCTCTTCTGGCCGGTTGCAGCTGACCAATAGCTATCATAGTTCCCATCCAATACCTGGCTTGCCTCATAACCTGCTGCTCGGCTAGAACTTGCCGTAACCTTGGCGCCAGTAGCCAGGTTCACCGCAAAATCTTCCTTGACTTTTGCTGCCAATTCGAGAATCGCCTGCACATCCGAATCCGGAATCAACCCTCGGGTATCCACAGGAAAGTTGATTAGCAAAGAGCTATTCTGCCCTATGCTTTGGTAGTAGATCTCGAGGAGTTCGGGCAAGGTTTTGAGTTTGTGGTCCTCGTAGGCATGGTAATACCATCCTGGTCGGATGCTCACATCCGCCTCGGCTGGCACCCAATGGCTGCCATTTTCCTGACCCATCGCCCATTTGTCTGAATACTCGGGCATGCCGGCATAGACCGAATCCCGCATGAGATTGGACCAGGTGGTTGGATAGGCGAAGCCATGCTCGTTGCCCACCCAGCGCACATCCGGTCCCGCATCGGAAAAGAGCATGGCCCCAGGCTGCAGCTCCCGCACCAGGGCGTGCATGGACGGCCAATCGTAGTAGGTCAATTTATCCACAACTCGCTCCTCGTTGGCACCTCCATACCAGCCGCTGCCCCCATTGGCTCCGTCAAACCAGACCTCAAAGAGCTCTCCATAATTGCTCATCAACTCGGTGAGTTGATTCCGCATGTAGGTGATGTATTCTGGGGTACCGTAGTCGGGATGGTTGCGGTCCCAAGGGGAATAGTAGATTCCTACTTTCAGTCCATATTCCCGACAAGCATCCACAAATTCTCGGATCAAGTCTCCTTTTCCATCTCGCCAAGGGCTGTTTTTGACCGAGTGCTCCGTGTAGGCCGATGGCCAGAGCACAAAGCCATCGTGGTGCTTGGCCGTGATGATGAGGCCTTTCATCCCTGCTTCTTTGGCGACGCGGGCCCACTGCCGCGCATCCAAAGCGCTAGGGGCAAACTGGGATGGCTTCTCGTCTCCAAAGCCCCACTCCCGATCGGAGAAGGTATTCATGTTGAAATGCACAAAGCCGTAGTACTGTAGCTCCTGCCAAGCCAACTGACGGGGTTCCGGAATGGGATAAACCGGGGCAGGAGGAGCGGTCTGTGCAAAGGCAAGCACCGGAAGAAAAAATAGAAGGAAAAAAGGTCTCATGGGTTTATTTTTTTGAAAACCTAGCCATTTTGGCCCACATCTAAAAACAAAAAAGGCGCGATCTTCCCCAATTCAAACCTTTACCCCAAAATTCTGCTTATATACAGGTCACATCCAGTATGTTCGTGTTATGAAAACACTGCTTTCTTGTTTGCTTTTGGTAGTCAGTCTCGGGCTCCAGGCCCAGATCCAAGTTAAGGTAATGGATCAGGTCTCCAACCTTCCCCTGGCCAATGTTCGGGTAAGTAATGGGGGCACTATTCAAACAAGCAATGCTTCGGGCACGGTTGCTTTTGCAGGTGAAAACCTGCGACTCCTCTTTGCGCTAGAAGGCTACGAACGATTGGAACAAACTTTCCCAGCAGGAGAATATACCGTGGCGCTAGTACCAACAGTCTTGAACTTGGCGGCGGTGACGGTCTCGGCCTTTGATTCCGAACGCCCCCTGATTCAGCAGGCAGCCAGTATTTCTCGACTTTCCGAGCGGGACCTTTTTCGTTTCAATGAAAATTCCCCCGTCCAAGCCTTCAACCAAAAAGCCGGTATCCGCATCGAGGAGCGCGCTCCTGCCAGTTACCGCATATCCATTCGAGGCAGTTCGCTTCGCTCCCCCTTTGGCGTACGCAATGTGAAGGTATATTGGAACGACGTTCCCTTCACCTCGCCAGATGGCACCACCCCATTGAATCTACTCGACCTAAGCAATATCAAAACAGCCGAAGTCATCAAAGGCCCATCGGGGTCAGTGTATGGCGCAGGAAATGGGGGAGCTATCTCTCTTTTCAGCCAAGCCCATGTCGATGAAAATCGCCTTTCAATGGACTACCTGGTTGGGGATTTTGGCCTATCCAGATTTCGATTGGGACTTTCTCAAAAAATTGGCGAAGGGGGCATCGAAGCCTCCTATGTGAGTCAGGAATCTGCCGGCTACCGAGATCATTCGGGCGTCAAGCGCCAGGTAGTGCAGTTGAGCGGCTATTTCCCCGTTTCCGAAAAGCAAGAATTGCGAACCCAGGTACTTATTTCCGACTTGAACTACCAAATCCCTGGGGCTTTAACTGCAGCCCAGCTAGCTGCAAATCCCAAGCAAGCACGACCTGGATCCGTTGGGCAAAACAGTTCAATCGACCAACAGGCCCTCCTCCTTTCCTTAGGGCATACCTACCGCCATTCGGATCAATTGACGAGCACCACGACGGTGTACCTGAATACCAATGCCTTTGAAAACCCCTTTATTCTGGACTACAAAAAGGAGTTGGGCTTCGGCTATGGGGCACGCAGCAAGGTTCGCTACGACACCCAACTGGGTGGCAAATCACTCCGCCTGCTTGCGGGTGGGGAGTGGCAAAAAAGCATCACCCAAGCACAAAATTTTGGCAATCGGGCCGGCAAGGCAGATACGGTGCGCTTTGCGGATCAGCTGACCGCAACCCAAGGCTTTCTATTTCAGCAGGCAGAGTTGCAATGGAACTCCAAACTCCTATTCACCTTGGGCCTTAGCGAAAATTTCTCCGGATTTGAGATCGACCGACAGGTCGACGCTGCAGGCGGAAAAACAGGGCTTCAAACCCGCCGCTTCGATCCCATCCTCGTTCCTCGAGTGGCAGCAAACTACCAGTTGACCCCAAGCGCTTCAGTGTATGGATCCATTAGTTCGGGCTTTTCTCCTCCCACCATCGATGAGGTCCGCACCAACGAGGGAAGCGTCAACCTGGATCTGGAGGCAGAGAAGGGCATGAACTACGAATTGGGCTACCGCATGGGGCTTGAGCGGTTCAACCTGGAACTGATCGGCTACTACTTCAAACTACAGGAGACCATCACCACCTACACCAATTCAAATGGAGTGGTGCTCTTCCAAAATGCCGGAGCCACCGACCAAAAAGGCGTAGAGGCCAGCCTAGACTATGCTTTCCTTCGAAATGGTAACGGCTTTGTTCGTGATTTCCTTCTGGGCACGGCCTACACGGGGCAGTTTTTTACCTTTGAAAACTACCAAAAGCGGGGACAAGATTTCTCAGGAAATGCATTGACGGGTGTTCCTGCACACAACCTCGTCAGCCGAATGGATCTGAGAACTCGACCTGGGGTTTACCTCAATTTCACGCATCAGTTTACGGAAGAAATCCCCCTCGACGATGCGAATACTGTCTACCAAGACGCCTATTCCCTGGTCAACCTTCGGGTAGGCTGGTTGAAGACCATGGGGGATTGGGAACTGGAGATTTTTGCTGGGGTAGACAACCTCTTAGATGAGCAGTATTCTTTAGGCAACGACCTGAATGCCTTTGCGGGTAGATTCTACCAACCTGCTCCTACGCGTAATGGGTATGGGGGAGTAAAGTTGGGGTGGAAGTATTGAAAGAAATACGAAGTTAGAAATACCCGCCGCGGCGGGCTTCGTGAAATAGATGGAGACCTATTCAAGAGTCTATTTCACCGAGCAAGGCTCGGTTTATTTCTACTTTATTTCCACTGTATTATTTATTAATCTATAACCCCCTTTGCGTCTTAGCGCCTTTGCGCGCTTATTTATCTCGCAAAGACGCGAAGCCGCAAAGAAAACAAGATGGAAATATGGAAAAGATATACAGTGGAAATATGATGGAAATAGACTCCGCTACGCTACGTGATATAATTGGATCATCCGCGCAGTCATTATTTCACCGAGCAACGCTCGGTTTATTTCTACACTATTTCTATTCTATTTCCATAAATTACAACTCCAAATAATCCTCCAATGAAACAGTTATCCCTACTTTTCTTCGCATTTTTTATAGCCTTTAGCGCCTTTTCCCAAGAGGCCAGCACAGAATCCAAGTGGACTCCTCGGGAACCCAAAAAATTTGAATCCACGCATTCGGGCACCTTCAATGGACAAAAAATTAACTACAAAGCCGTAGTCGGCGAAACCTTCCTCAAGAATTCAAAAGGAGAAGTAACCGGCGCACTTTGGTCCACTTCCTACCTCCGCGAGGGAGTCCTAGACCCCTCCAAGAGACCCGTTCTCTTTATCTTCAATGGGGGCCCAGGCTCAGCGAGCGTCTGGTTGCATGTAGGGTTCTTTGGCCCCAAGGTGGTCAAAACCGATTCGGGAGCAGGCATCGATGACGGAGCGGCCCCGTTCCGAGTTGAGGAAAACAAGCAGGCACTCCTAGACCTCACGGATTTGGTATTTATTGATCCGATTGGAACAGGCTTTAGCCAGGTGGAAGGGGTAGGCAAGACGTCCGATTTCTGGGGACTCAACGAGGATGCCTCCTCGATTGCACAGTTTATCCGTACCTGGGTCACCCAGCAGGGCAGATGGCAAGCCCCCAAATTTATCGCTGGGGAAAGTTTTGGCACCACCCGCGCTGCCAAGGTAGCCGAAGTACTGGAAGAGGGCGGACAAAGCATGGCACTGAATGGGCTGGTGCTGATTTCCCAAGCCTTGGACTACGCAGGTTCATCCAGTTGGGCGGATAACCTGACCTCCTTTTTCACCTACCTCCCTTCCCAAGCAGCCACTGCCTGGTACCACAAGAAAGCGGGGCAGGGCAAGACCCTAGCCGCATTTATCGAGGAAGCCAGAGCATTTGCCTACGGCGACTACTTGCAATCCTTGTTTTTGGGAGAGAAGCAGACCCCTGCACAAAAAGAAGCTATCGCAACCAAATTGGCCTACTTTATCGGTTTGGATAAGGCCTACATCTTGCGTTCCGACAACCAGATCTTGATGCACCGCTTCAAGAAAGAATTGCTCCGTGCCGAGGGCAAGGCCATTGGCACTTTGGATGGACGGTATTTGGCGCTAGAAACCGACAAATCCGCCGAAGGCCCTGTATTGGGTGACCCGGCTAGTTACATGACTGGATCGGCGTACACGGCCGTCTTCAACGACTACTTGATGCGAGACTTGAAGGTGAGCCTGGATCGTCCCTACTTCACTTCTGCTTCGGGGATGGGTGGAAGTTGGAACTGGAAGCCCGTACCGGATGGGGCCTACTACGAGCCAAGCTACATCAGTACTGCCCGCGCTTTGAGCGAGGTGATGCACCGCAATACCCAGATGAAGGTGATGGTAGCGAATGGCTACTACGACTTGATCACACCCTTCTTTGATGCAGAATTTACCTTTGCCCGCCACAATTTCCCGCAGGATCGCGTAGCGATGACCTACTACGAGGCAGGGCACATGATGTACAACCGACAGGAAGACTTCGATGCGCTAGCCAAGGATGTGAGAGCGTTTTTAGAGGGCGTTTTGAAAAAGTAATTAACTAATAAACCAACTAACAGAACAATAAGAATGGCAAAACCTACCTTCAATCCCGAAGAAGTTACCAAAATCATCCGTGGACGTCGCTCCCAATTTCCGGCTCAGTTTAAAGAAAACGACCCGGTAGCCGATTCCATCATCGAGGAGATTCTCGAAAATGCAAACTGGGCACCTACACACAAACTCACCCAACCTTGGCATTTCATTGTGTACACAGGCGCGGGCCTAAAGACCTTTGGAGACTACCAGGCGGAAATGTATAAAATGCGCGCTGAGAAAAACGGCACCCCCTTCCTAGAAGGCACCTACCAAAAATTTAAGGAGACACCAAGTAAGGCCTCTCATGTGATTGCGCTACTCATGAAGCGTACCGAAGGATCGGGCATCCCCGTGATGGAAGAGATCTCCGCCGTAGCCATGGCGGTGCAAAACATGTACTTGACAGCCTGTGCCCATGGGCTGGCTTGCTACTGGGGTACCGGCGGACCTACCTTTTGGGCAGAAGCGCGAGAAGACTTCGGACTCGAAGGCGAGGACATGCTCATGGGCTTCTTCTACATCGCAAAAGCAGCTACCGATACCTTACCCGAAGGCAAGCGAACACCTATCGGCGAAAAAGTGAGCTGGGTGCGGGAGTAAATTTCTTCCTAAACCAACCTATAAAGCCAAACAGCCGTTCAAGTCATTTGAAGGTTGTTTGGCTTTCTTTTTTCACTTTTTCGAAAATACTTCGTTAATTTTTTAAAAGGTAACTTTTAAGTTACATTTGGGAGTATGCAAAAAATCAGACAGGTTGTTGCGTATAAGAATTACTTTGAAGATTTCCTGCTAGATCAGCCTTTGAAAGCACAAAACAAGATCTATAAAGTATTGGAAGCTATTGAAACCCTGGAAAGGATACCAACAGCCTACCTTAAATACCTAGTAGGCACCAAAGGATTGTATGAAGCGCGAATTCGACTCGGTGGTGATATTTGGAGAGTGTTTTGTTTTTTCGATCAGGGCAGGATAGTCATTCTGCTCAGTGGATTCGTAAAAAAGACACAAAAAACCCCTCGAAATGAAATTGATAAAGCGATTAATCTAATGAAGGACTACTACAACGAAAAAAATAACCCACAATGAAAACTACATCCTGGGAAGAAATCAAAGACAAGGTCTACGGGGAAAAGGGCAGCCCGCGCCGCGATGCCCTTGAACGAGAAACTGCCCCATTCAAAATAGGTTTGCTTCTAAAAAAAGCCCGCGAAGAACGATTTCTTACCCAAGAGCAGTTGGCTCAGCTTGTGGATAAAAAAAGAACCTACATCTCTAGAGTCGAAAATGACGGCGCCAACATGACTCTAAAAACCCTCTACGAAATTGTAGAAAAAGGTCTTGGAGGAAAAGTACAAATCAAGATCGAATGGTAACAAGTCTGCTTACCAATCCGCCGGTCTTCTGGCCTGGTATGCGGCCATCTGATCCAAGAGATCTGCAGGATCATCCGAGATAATGAGCATCTCCTCCTGCTCGGGATAGAGAAATCCCGCTTCCATCGCGTGGTTGAGGAAGTCGATCAACTTATCGTAGTAGCCGTGCACGTTGTACAAGGCCACGGGCTTTTGAATGTAATGCAGCTGGTTGAGGGTCATCACCTCAAACAACTCTTCAAAGGTTCCAATCCCTCCAGGCATGGCAATAAATCCATCCCCCTTCTCCGCCATAAGCCACTTGCGGTCCCGCATGGTCTCCACAATCACAAGTTCCGTACAGCCTTTGTGCGCCACCTCCCGGTCCACCAACTTTTGGGGAATGATTCCAATCACTTCCTTGCCTGCACCGAGCAGTTCGTCAGCAATGACTCCCATCAAGCCCACATGCCCCGCCCCATAGACCAGGCTGTGGTCACGCAAAATCATTTCTTGAGCCAAAGCACGCACGCCTGCTTCGTAAACAGCATGGTTACCTTTCTTGGAGCCACAGTACACGGTTAGTCTTTTCATGTCCGAAAAATAAAGATTTCAACCGAAGCCCAAAACCTATTTTCCAAGAAGGTTTGCAGCAGCAAATTCCACCCCCCATTTTTGTAGGCCATCCCAGAAGCCCATGAAAATCTGTTTCGCCACCAACAACGCCAAAAAAGTCGAAGAAGTAGCTGCCGCCCTGAAGGGGCTCATCGAAATCGTATCCCTTCGGGACATTGGCTGCAACGAGGAACTGCCCGAAACAGGGGACACCCTTGACGCCAATGCCTTCGAAAAGGCCCGCTACGTATTCGAGCACTATGGGGTCAATTGCTTTGCAGACGACACCGGACTGGAAGTAGCAGCGCTCAACGGGGCTCCTGGAGTCTATTCGGGAAGATTTGCTGGGGAGCCACGAAGCGACGCGCGCAATTTGAGTTTGCTTTTGGAAAAAATGCAAGGACAAACCGACAGATCCGCCCGTTTCCGAACCGTCATCGCTCTTATTCTAGAAGGAAAAGAGTACCAATTTGACGGCATCGCCGAAGGGGAAATCACTTCCTCCCCCAACGGTGAAGGAGGCTTTGGCTACGATCCCATCTTCCAGCCCCAAGGGCATGACCGAACCTTTGCCATGCTTTCGTTGGAAGAAAAAAATGAAATTTCCCACCGTGGAAAGGCCGTAAAAGCCCTCTTAAATTTTCTCCGTGCTGGAAAATTCTGAGATGCGCATAAAAATATGTTAATTTGCCCCCCATGACCAAGCCCTTCATCGTCGGAATCACCGGGGGATCTGCCTCTGGAAAAACCTTGTTTTTGGAACATCTCCTGCGCAGCTTCTCTCCGGAGGAACTGTGTTTGATCTCCCAGGACAACTACTACAAGCCCAAGCACCTGCAGCCGGTGGATGAGCAAGGGATTGCCAACTTCGACACCCCACACAGCATCGACTTTGAGCAATATGCTCAAGATATCCGCATCATCCAGGGGGGTGGCACGGTCATCCGAGAGGAGTACACTTTCAACAACGCGACCAAAAAACCGAAAATGCTCACCTTTGCTCCTGCACCCGTCGTAGTGGTGGAAGGGATTTTTGTGTTGTACTACCCCGAACTGGCGGCCTTATTGGATCTCAAAATTTTTATCGACGCCAAAGACCACATCAAACTCAAGCGCCGCATCATTCGGGATAAGGTCGAGCGTGGCTATGACCTAGACGATGTGCTGTACCGCTACGAGAATCATGTGATGCCTACTTACGAAAAGTACATCAAGCCCTTCAAAAATGAGGCGGATCTCATCATCCCGAACAACCTAAATTTTGACCGGGCCATGGACGTACTCCGTACCTACTTGCGTGCAAAATCTGCACACTAGGCATAAAAAACCAAGCCTTAGCAGGTGATTTTCAAATATTTTCTAGATTTGTGCCCCATGAAAAATAGGAAGACATACCACAGTACCAGCCAGCAACGATTCTCGTGGGCTCTGGTTCTGCTATTTTGCCTATTTGTATCGAGCATTGAATTTTTTCCTTCGACTACCGAACAGACGCGTACAGAACAATCCTCCGAACAGCCAGATCAGAGCTTTTTGGATGTAGCTGTTGATGCAGTCATTCCATTTGTACTTCAGGTAGCCAACACGGTTTTTTACCTGATTTCACAGATTTTCCAAGTTGATTTTTCGCTCCCGCTTCCTCAATCAGGAACGGTTTCCTTTGTCAATTCCCTGACTGAAATCCTTTTTGAACGGATTATTTCCCCCCAGGGGCCCTAAAAATTCATTTTCATTCTGAATTCATCTCCTCGTCCCTTTCCGGAACGAGTCAAATCTTAATTAATTCAATTCCTTAAATTTTACCAAAATGCAAAACAAAGGTGTAATCGTGTTTTTGACGGTGATCATTACAGCGCTATGCTTGTATTACCTGTCATTCACGTTCATTTCCAACGGTGTACAAGAAAAGGCTACTGCCTATGCTACAGACGCCTCCGGCAACATTGACTTTGCCAAGAAAAGAGCTTACCTAGATTCGGTTTGGAGACAGCCCGTTTACAACTTTCTAGGCGCAAGCTATACCTACCAAGAAGTAAAAGAAACCGAGCTTGGACTTGGACTTGACCTTCAAGGTGGGATGCATGTAACCCTAGAGGTTTCTCCAGTAGAAATCGTAAAAGGGATTGCAGGAAATCCTAAAAACGATGCCTTCAATGCTGCAGTAGCAGCCGCTAAAGAAGCTTCTAAAACCTCCAATGCGAAGTTTGTCGATTTATTTTATGCCGCATGGCAAAAAAATAATCCAGGCAAAGCATTGAGCGCTGTATTTGCTACAGCGGCTAACAGAGGAAGAATCTCCCTGGAATCTACCGATGCTGATATCCTAGAGATTATTGATACCGAAGTAGAAAACGCCATCGACCGTTCCTTCAATATCTTGAGAACGCGTATCGACCGTTTTGGTACTTCTCAACCAAACATTCAGCGTATTGCTGGTTCAGGAAGAATTCAGATCGAACTTCCAGGTGCAGACAACCAAGAACGTGTGCGCAACTTGCTACAAGGCGTAGCCAAATTGCAGTTTTGGGAAGTACTTGAACTGAACGAGTATGGTGGATCCATAGAAGAAGTCAACCAAGCATGGGTGGCTGACCAGAAAAATAAGATCGGAGACCTTGCTGCTTCGGATTCCACAGCTACCGACTCCACTGGTACCGCTAGCGATTCCTTGTCTGTTGAAGACTCCTTAAGAAATGTGTTGGAAAAGCAGTTGGAACAGATCTCCCCAATGAACAATGCCAATGCGAGCATATCACCACTGATCGCTTTAAGAAAAGTAGACTATGGATTGATTTATGATGTGCTTGATACAGCAATTGTCAATCGAATTCTAAAAAATGAGCGTTACCAGTCGTTCTTGCCTAAAGATCTAAAACTCCTTTGGGGCATCAAGCCAACCAAAGCTGAAGATGGTACAGAGATTCTAGAATTGTATGCCATCAAATTGAAAAAAGGCTCTGACCAGGCTCCGCTTGAAGGAGATGTGGTAACAGACGCTCGCCAGACCCTAGACCAAACCTCTCAGCCTGCCGTATCCATGCAAATGAATGCCGATGGAGCGAGAAAATGGAGAAACCTTACCGCTGAAAATGTAGGCAGAAGAATCGCAGTTGTCCTTGACGACTACGTATACACTGCTCCAATGGTGAACGGTGAGATTCCAAACGGACAGTCTGAAATCTCAGGTAACTTCACCTTGTTGGAAGCTCAGGATTTGGCCAACATCTTGAAATCTGGTTCCCTACCAGCACCTACTCAAATCGTAGAAGAAAGCATCATCGGCCCTACCCTAGGTAAGGAAGCGCAAAATCAAGGGATCATCTCCATGATTGCAGGTCTTGCCTTAGTGGTCTTGTTCATGGTTGCTTACTATGCAAAAGGTGGCTTGGTGGCAGTTGCTGCCTTGGTATTCAACATCTTCTTCATCTTGGGTATCCTAGCGCAACTTAGCACCGCATTGACCTTACCAGGTATTGCCGGTATCGTGTTGACCATGGGTATGTCCATTGATGCGAACGTATTGATTTTCGAGCGTATCAAGGATGAACTTCGCAATGGCGTCAACTTGCTATCCGCAATCAACATCGGTTACGACAAAGCATTCTCGGCGATCTTGGATGGTAACGTGACTACCTTCTTGACTGGTGCCATTTTGTTTGCATTGGGCCAAGGTCCTGTGAAAGGATTTGCCATCGTATTGATGATTGGTATTGCTTGTTCCTTCTTTACTTCCGTATTCATTACCCGAGTAATGATTTCTTGGATGACTAAAAAAGGAGACAAGAGCTCCATCTCTTTCGCTACTCCATTTGCTAAAAATTCTTTGGCTGCCTTGAACATCGACTTCATGAGCAAGAGAAAAATAGCTTACATCGCTTCTTCTTCCATCATCGTGATCGGTTTGGGCCTTGCCGTAGTCAATGGCTTGAAGCTAGGTGTAGACTTTACAGGTGGACGTTCGTATGTCGTGGCCTTCAACCAACCAATGGTGCCTTCTGATTTGAAAGTGGGTCTAGATGGGGAATTTGATGGATCTGTGGAAGTGAAAACTTACGGATCAAACAACGTCCTAAAAGTGACTACTTCCTACTTGATCAACGAAGACGATGACGCTTCCAACAAAGAAGTAGAGAGCAAAGTGAAAGAAGGCATTGCAGCAGTGACTGGATTTGCTTTCGTAGAAAACACAACTCAGCTTAAAGACAAGCAGTTCTCCATCACCGGATCTTCTAAGGTGGGTGCAACGGTAGCGAATGATATCAAATCCTCTTCGGTGCAGGCAATCATACTCGCTTTACTTGCCATCTTCCTTTATATCTTGATGCGATTCCGTAAGTGGCAGTTCTCCTTGGGAGCGATTGTGGCCTTGGCCCACGATGCACTCTTCGTGATTGCGGCGTTCTCAATTGCCGGTACATTTGGTGCCTCTTTCGAAATTGACCAAGTGTTCATTGCGGCTATCTTGACTGTAATCGGTTACTCCATCAACGATACGGTAATTATCTATGACCGTATCCGTGAAAATGTGGAAAACAGAGGATCTCGACACATGCTCAAAGTATTCAACGATTCGATCAACGAAACCTTGAGCCGTACCTTGATCACTTCCTTCACTACCTTGATCGTGGTGATTGTCCTCCTCTTCTTTGGAGGTGAGGTATTGAGAGGATTCTCCTTCGCCCTATTTGTGGGTATTACCGTGGGTACCTTCTCTTCTATCTACATCGCGACCCCTATCGTCGTGGATTTGATGAAGAAAGAAATCGATGCAGAAGAAACCAAAAAAGGCTAAGCCTTACTTATTCTAGAAGAAGGGCGGGAAATTTTCCCGCCCTTTTTTTTTGTACTCGGCGGGTTGATTACCTTAGTTGAGGCTTCGCCAAAATTGAATAAACCAGTACTCACCATGTCACAAATCCTTCGTGCAGCCTTAGTCGGCTACGGCTCTGTTGCTGAAAAAATGCATGCTCCACTCCTGGAAGTTTGCCCTACCCTGGACTTCGTCGCCATAGTCGAGCGAAATGGCTTCCGCTGCCAGCAAAAGTATCCCAAGGTGCAAACCTTCACCAGTTTGGAGGCCCTCTTGGCTGCAGATGCGGCCGATCTGATCTGCATCACTACGCCAAACGAACTTCATTTTTCCATGGCGAAGCAATGCCTTCTCGCCGGAAAGCATGTGGTCGTGGACAAGCCCGTCACACTCGTAGCGGAAGAAGCCGAGGAACTCTTGGCGCTCGCCACATCCAAAAACTTGGTCTGCAGCATTTTTCACAACAGGCGCTACGATGGAGATTTCAAAACGCTCCAAGAAATTGTGGCCAAGAACCTGCTCGGCCGTCTCGTTTACTTGGAGTCCCATTTTGACCGCTTCCGCCCCCAGGTATCAGAAAACTGGCGGGAAAAGGCAGTGCCTGGCAACGGGATCACCTACGATCTGGGCTCCCACCTGATCGATCAAGTGGTCCTACTTTTTGGAAAGCCTACCGCTATTTGGGCCGATATTCGATTTCAGCGCTCAAATGCCCTTTCAGACGATTATTTCGACATTGCTTTTGACTATCCTGGCTTCAAAGCCCGCGTCACTGCAGGAGCCATGGTCAATGTACCAACCCCAAAATTCATGCTTCTGGGCGAAAAAGGCACCTACCAAAAGTTTTACCTAGACGTGCAAGAACAGGCATTCAAGGATAAAAAAATCCCAGCCGGTGACGATTGGGGAGTAGAACCCGAAGCGCGCTGGGGGCACATTCACTACGAACACGAAACCGAGGCTTACCCCACGCTGCGAGGAGATTACCGCGTGTTTTACGAAAACGTGGCCGAGGCTATCAGTGGCAAGGCTCCGCTCTTGGTCACCTTGGAACAAGCGATTCCAGTGCTGCGCATTATTCAAGCCTCCTTTTTATCTGCCAAGGAAGGACGAAAAATCAGCCAAGAAGAGGGGAAATGGTAGGCAAACCCTTTTCAATCGAGAAATAAGCCCAGGTCCCGACCTCCGCAAATCAATTAGATTCCTTAATTTTGCGCCCTATGGCAAAAACAGAAACTCCAGGCGAAAACGCCCAATTGAAAGATATCATCTCCCATGCGAAAGAGTATGGCTTTGTGTACCCGAGTTCCGAAATCTACGACGGCCTACAGGCAGTGTACGACTACGGAGCCTATGGGGTAGAGTTGAAAAACAACCTCAAGCGCCTCTGGTGGGAAAGCATGACCCGCGTGCAAGACAATATTGTCGGCATTGATGCGGCCATCTTTATGCACCCCACCACCTGGAAGGCTTCTGGCCACGTAGACTCCTTCAACGATCCGATGATCGATAATAAGGACAGCAAAAAGCGCTACCGCGCCGATGTCTTGGTAGAGGAACATGCTGCAGCACTAGAAAAGGCAGGTCAAGCAGAAAAAGGCAAGGCTCTGACCGCTGCTTTAGCGAGAATGCTCGAAGCAGAAGACCTATCAGGAGTACGTGACCTCATCACCAACGAAGGCATCAAATGCCCCATCTCCGGCACCTCCAACTGGACCGATGTACGTCAGTTCAACCTGATGTTTTCTACCCAAGTGGGATCTGTGGCGGAAGATTCCTCTACCATCTACCTACGTCCTGAAACAGCCCAAGGGATCTTTGTCAATTTCCTCAATGTGCAAAAGACCGCCCGTATGAAGGTGCCTTTTGGGATCGCTCAGATCGGGAAAGCCTTCCGTAACGAGATCGTGGCACGACAGTTTATCTTCCGTATGCGGGAGTTTGAACAAATGGAAATGCAGTTTTTTGTGCGCCCTGGCACCGAATTGGAATGGTACGAAAAGTGGGCTGCCACCCGAATGGCTTGGCACTTGGCCTTGGGTACACCTGCTGACAAACTCCGCAAGCACCCGCATGAGAAGTTGGCCCACTACGCCAACGCCGCCATGGACATCGAATTTGAATTTCCATTTGGCTTCAAGGAAGTGGAAGGCATTCACTCCCGAACCGACTTTGATCTCAAATCACACCAGGAGTACTCCAAAAAGAAGCAGCAGTACTTTGATCCCGAGATCAACCAGAACTACATCCCGTATGTGATTGAAACCTCCATCGGCGCAGATCGACTATTCTTGTTGACACTTTGCAATGCCTATACTGAGGAACATTCCGAGGAGAAGAGCAGAACCTATTTGAAGCTGCACCCAGCTATCGCCCCAGTGAAGGCCGCCATTCTTCCCATCATCAAGAAAGACGGTTTGCCAGAAAAAGGGCAGGAGATCGTGGAGTTGCTTAAGTACGATTTCAACATCATCTACGAAGATTCTGGATCAATCGGAAAGAGATATACCCGTCAAGATCTGATCGGAACCCCTTTCTGTATCGCCGTGGATCACCAGACCTTGGAAGACAACACCGTCACCATCCGTCACCGTGATAGCACCGAGCAGGAGCGCGTCGCCATCTCTGAACTGCATGGTCGCATCACGGAAGCAACAAGCTTTAGAAGGATATTTGAGAAACTGTAAAAAATTGTACAAAGTACCAGAAATGGGTTAGAAAATACAATGGAAATAAGATAGAAACAATCCGAGCAAGCTCGGAGAAATATTGACTTCAATTCGTGTTTCAAAAACTTATTTCAACTTTATTTCACGAAGCGGCCCGCCGCGGCGGGTATTTCTATGGTATTTCCATGGAGAAGCGTCTCGCTTCTAAAAATCAACTCTTCCCTTCTCCTTCCCTTCCCCAAGCAATAGACTCTTGGGAGACTTGGAGTTGAGGTACACGTGGACAATGTTTTGCTGTCCGTCAAAATCTCGTAGCAACAAGGTGTTTTGCACCTCCACGGTCTTGGGGGTTGTTGTTGCAGTCGATTCCAGGTAAAACCAAGCGGCATCTTCCTCTACTTCATAACCCAGGTATGTCAGCGGAACCAACTTTCCATTGACCCAAACCTGGGTATGCTTGAGGAGGTAGGCCTTTACTTGGCTTTCTAACTTGGCCTTGTCTTTGGGCTTCAAAAAATCCACAGTCACCCCTGCCTCCTTACTCAGAGCCACCTCCAAATCGTCCCAGAAGATTTTCTGGGCCAGTTCCATTTTTTTCGAACCCGCGTTGTACCGGACTTCGGTCAGGGAAATGAAAAAAGGATGCGCGAGCGAAAGGTAGGCCCATAGTGCCCAAGAAATGACAGTGAGTTGCATTTGCTAATCCAATTGTGCCGTTTGTAGGAATTATGCTGTAATATTGGACTTAAATTCTTTCTTTTCGAAGTATTTCTCTGAATATGACTTCATTTGAACTCTATTTTAAGTTAGGCCTGCAGCATATTTTAGATCTCCAGGGGTTTGACCATATCTTGTTTATCATTTCCCTTTGTGCGGTGTTTGTGGCCCGAGATTGGGTAAAAATCCTGCTTCTCGTCTCCGCATTTACCCTAGGGCACTCCCTCACCTTGGCGCTTGCCACCTTTGAGGTTGTCCAAATCCGCTCCGAAGTCATCGAGTTTCTCATTCCGGTGACGATCGCCTTCACAGCCCTACTGACCCTTATCAAACCTAAGCCAAATTCCGGCAAGGGCATCCAACTCAATTATCTGCTTGCGCTCGTTTTTGGATTGATCCACGGACTTGGATTTTCCAATTACCTCCGATCCCTGCTCGGTAAGGAGGCCTCCATTTGGCAGCCCCTACTGGCATTTAATGTGGGGCTCGAAATAGGCCAAATCGTCATTGTAGCCGCCTTCCTGCTCATCACCTCACTCGTACACCTAGCCGGAATGAACCGCAAAGAATGGACCTTGATCCTTTCTGCCTTTATCCTGGGTGTCGCTTGCATGATGCTCCTGCAAACTAAATTTTGGTAACCGGAGTCAATCATTTCTTTTTAGAAATCCTTACCTTTCTCTACTGAACTTTGATTCAATCCCCTTTATGAAAAAAATAGTCGCCCTCGCCCTTTTTGCTTGCGCTGCCATTTTCCCGGCCCTCGCCCAGCATACCGAGCAAAATCACGGGATCCGCTTTGAGCAATTAGGCCCAATGCTCCGCACACCCAATGTGTACCGCACCGCATCCGGTGCACCAGGCCACCTGTACTGGCAGCAGCAAGCCAACTATGTCATCGACGTAGAACTGGATGATGCCAACCAGTCCATCAAGGGCAAGGAGACGGTTACTTACATCAACAATTCCCCAGATGTGCTGACTTACCTTTGGCTACAACTGGATCAAAATAACCGAGGCAAGGATTCCGACACCCCGAAAGTGACCGAATCCAGCATCACCCCACGCATGTCACTTCGCACCTTGGAAGGCATTCTCTGGCACTCAGATGACTACGACGTGAAGATCCTCTCCATCCAGGATGCCTCCGGAAAGCCCCTCAACGTAGCCATCAACAAGACCATGATGCGCATCGATCTTCCCCAGCCTTTGAAGGCAGGAGAAACAGTACAATTCAGCATCGACTGGAGTTTCAACATCACCGACCGCGTAGGCTACATTGGTGGTCGCCCGGGCTACGAGTATTTTCCGAAGGATGGCAACTACCTCTACACCATGGCCGAGTGGTTTCCACGCATGGCAGTCTATTCTGACTTTCAAGGATGGCAAAACAAGCAGTTCCTAGGTCAAGGGGAATTTGCACTCACCTTTGGAGACTACGAAGTACGCATCACGGTACCAGCAGACCACATGGTAGGTGCTACCGGGGTCCTTCAGAATCCGGAACAAGTACTTTCTGTCACCGAACTTCAGCGTTGGAACAAGGCCAAGCAGACCTACGATGCCCCAGTCATCATCCGTACACAAGCAGAGGCAGAAGCCCTAGAAAAGAAAAAAGCCCCCGGCAAAAAAACCTGGATATTCAAAGCAGAAAACGTACGAGACTTTGCTTGGACCTCTTCCCGTAAATTCATCTGGGATGCCATGGCGGTAAAGCAAGGTGGAAAGGATGTAATGGCGATGTCCTATTACGGCAAGGAAGGCAATCCACTTTGGGAGCAATATTCCACCCGTGTCGTGGCCCACACCTTGAAGTCTTACTCTTCGCATACCTTTGACTATCCTTACCCAACTGCGATTTCGGTAGAAGGAAGCAACGGCATGGAGTTCCCGATGATCTGCTTCAACTACGGAAGACCAGATGCGGACGGCACCTACTCGGATGCCATCAAATACGGCATGATCTCCGTGATCATCCACGAGGTGGGACACAACTACTTCCCGATGATCGTGAATTCCGACGAGCGCCAGTGGACTTGGATGGACGAGGGATTGAACACCTTCATGCAGTTTATGGCCGAGCAAGAGTGGGATAGAAACTATCCATCTCGTCGTGGCCCAGCACACAAGATTGTGCCTTACATGAAAAGCGAAAAGCACTTGCTCGAGCCGATCATGACCAATTCAGAAAACATCATCCAGTTTGGTCCCAATGCCTACGCCAAGCCAGCCACTGCCTTGAACATCCTCCGCGAGACGGTGATGGGCAGAGACTTGTTTGACTTCGCCTTCCAAGAATACTCCAAGCGATGGATGTTTAAGCACCCAACCCCAGATGACCTCTTCCGAACCTTGGAAGATGCTTCTGCAGTTGACTTGGATTGGTACTGGAGAGGATGGTTCTACGGAACGGATCCGGTAGATATTTCCATTGAAAATGTGGCTTGGTACAAGTTGGACAACCGAACTCCAGCACAGAAGAAGGCGGATGCCAAGGCTGATTTCGACCGCGAAGAGGCTTCAGTATCCAAAGAAGCAAATGTCAAGGGGGTGCCCGCTACCGTAGTGGAAGCAGACCCTGCAACACGGGATTTCTACAACAGTTACAATCCATTCACGGTAACTCCAGAAGATGAGGCAACCTACAAAACCTTCCTTGCCAGCCTATCGGAGAAGGAAAAGAGTTTATTGAACAGCAACATGAACTTCTACGAGATGACCTTTAAAAACGTAGGAGGCTTGGTAATGCCTTTGATCATTGAGTTTCACTATACCGATGGCAGCAAGGAAACAGAACACATTCCTGCCGAGATATGGAGAAAAAGTGAATCCCAGGTCACCAAGGTGTTTGCCAAGGAAAAAGAAGTGGTGAAATTCGTATTAGACCCCAAGCGGGAAACAGCCGACATCGACGAAAGCAGCAACTACTGGCCTAGACAATACCAACCTACCCGATTTGAATTGTTCAAGGGAGGTTCCGCAGTGAGAGGAGCCGCTCAAGGAGACAATCCGATGAAGAAGGCAAAGAAGAAATAAAAGGCACGAAATACGATGGAAATAAGGTGGAAATACCCGCCGCGGCGGGCCGCTCCGTGAAATAGTTTAAATACGGATTTGAAAGCACTTTGTCCATTGTACTTGGTAAAAAATTTGGACTACGGCAGATTCAAATGAACTTCAAGCCATGTTCCTGATAGGCAAAACCTACTTTATAGAAATCCATTGAAAAAATGAGGCTGTCTCTTTTCGGGACAGCCTCATTTTTTTGTTCACTAACTCGGGTTAACTACCCGATCCAAATTGGTATCCCATCCATCCCCCAGCAAGCATCAGAACAAGGGTTACCGCAAGAACAAGGGCCAGGGTAGACAGGGGCATTTCCCAGTCTACGTCTCCTAATTTAAATTTGACAGGCTTATTCCAGTTCATTTGAATGGGAAGGTAATTTATTTCTTCAGGGCGCCTTTCCAGCCCTTTTCTTCCAACTGAGCAGCAGACTCCTCCACCTTCTCACGAAGTCCTTTTTTAAATTCATCCATTTGCTTACCTACTCCGGCATCGTAAGCGCCAAGGATGGAAGCAGCCAAAATTCCTGCATTTTTTCCCCCATTCAAGGCTACTGTAGCCACGGGAATGCCCGAAGGCATCTGCAAGATGGACAGGATACTATCCCAACCATCAATCGAGTTGGAACTGTGGACCGGCACCCCAATCACAGGAAGGCTGGTCAAGGAAGCCACCATTCCCGGAAGGTGAGCGGCTCCGCCAGCACCCGCAATGATTACCTTGATGCCCCGCTCGCGAGCAGATTCGGCATAGTCGATCATCCGCTTGGGCGTGCGATGCGCACTGACCACGGTCAATTCAAAGGCAATGCCCAAGTCTTCCAAAAACTGAGCTGCTTCGGCCATTACAGGAAGATCTGATTGACTTCCCATGATAATTCCTACCTGTGGATTCATTGCTGTGATTTGATTTTGATGAGGTCTTTGATTCGTTGCGCTTTGTCTTTTACTTCTTCGATATCCTCTCCCAAAAGGGTCACGTGGCCCATCTTGCGGAAAGGTTTGGTGTGCTTTTTCCCATAGAGGTGGATGTACACCCCTTTTTCGGCCATGGCCTCAGCCAAGCCTTCCACTTCCACAGCCCCTTCATAGCCCGGTTCGCCGAGCAGGTTGATCATGGCCGCCGGGCACCGCAGCGCGGTATTGCCTAGGGGCCAGTTCATCACGGCACGGAGGTGCTGCTCAAACTGGGAGGTAAAGTTGGCCTCGATGGTATGGTGTCCGCTATTGTGCGGGCGGGGAGCAATTTCATTGACGAGTACCTCGCCAGTACGGGTTACAAAAAGTTCGACGGCTAGTATGCCAACCAAGTCCAACTTCAAGATGAGGTCCTTGGCGATGGCTTGCGCCTTTTGTTCGATTTCTGGGGAAATGCCGGCTGGCGCAAAAAGAAATTCCACCAGGTTGGCGGTAGGGTGAAAGGCACATTCCACGGCGGGATAGGCTACGACTTCCCCTCGCTCGTTGCGTGCGACAGTGACGGCAATTTCTTTGTCAAAGTCAATCAACTTTTCAAGTAGCCCAGGTGCATCAAAAGCAAGATCCAAATCGGAAGCCGTACGCAATACTTGTACGCCTCTTCCATCGTAACCTTCCTTTCCAAGTTTGTTGACCGCTGGCAAAAAGGAGGCATTCGAGATGACCTCGGCCTTATTTTCAGTCAGGATAAATTCAGCGGTAGGAACACCGTGCTCCAAGTAAAACTGCTTTTGCTTCCGCTTGTCTTGAATCAAGGCAAGCAAATGTGGCTGGGGATATACTTTTTTGCCTTCATCGGCCAGTTTCTGGAGGGCCTCGGTATTGACTGCTTCGATCTCTACGGTAATTACATCACAATGCTGCCCAAAGGCGTAGACGGCAGCATAATCCTTTAAGGAACCAACCGTAAACTGCTGGGCAATGTCCTTACAGGGCGCATTGGAATCAGGGTCCAGGATGTGAATGTCCTGATTGTAGTTGATGGCAGACTGAATCAGCATGCGGCCAAGTTGGCCTCCTCCGAGTACGCCTAATGTTGGATGTGGATGCATGGAACCCATAGATGGGTCAAAATTAACAGATTAAACCTGAATTCGGAGCAATCCCATTCTAGAAAGCAGCGGAGTTCTCAAAATAGGGGCTGAGCAAACCCAAAATGCTACTTGGGTACAAACTTAATCCCCATCAACTCCATCAGCTTGTGCGCATTGAAACTCGGGCAAGCCCCTTCTTTCAAGCGGTAGTCAAAGAGAATCTCCTGATCTTGGATTTCGGAGTGGAAAGAATAATTCTGAACTCGCGATTCTTTTTCCCCCAAGGCAGCCAATTCAATGTCATGCGTACTGATCAGTCCAATTCCTTGGGAAGGTAAAAGTTGGGCCACCAAGGCCTCGGATCCAGAAATTCGATCCTGGGTATTCGTTCCTTTCAAGATCTCGTCGAGGAGAAAAAAGATGGGTTCACCCTGTTCCAAACGCTGCAGGAGCGTACGGATGCGCGAAAGTTCGGCATAGAAGGAACTCACGCTTTCGCCGAGGTTGTCGGTATTGCGCATGCTCGTAAAGAGTTGCAAGGGTCCTAGGGTCATCCGATCCGCAAAAGGGCGAAGACCTAGGTTGAGTAGGACGGCATTGATGCCTAGGGTACGCATAAAGGTGGTTTTGCCACTCATGTTGGATCCGGTAAGCAGCACCAGTTTCCGGTTCGGATTCAAGGTCAGGGAATTCCCCACTGCCTTGGCGGGCAGCAGGAGGGGATGGAATACATTTTCGCCTTCCAAGATGGGCTCTTGAGTCCAGGCGGGGATTCCGGGATGCCCGACCTCCACTTCAAAGCTTCCAAGGGATACCCATACCTCCCAGTTTTCGAGGGTTTCTGGAAGTTGGACGAGGGAGTTGCTCACCCGTTTTTTCCAAGCGGCAAGCCAGAGAAAAAGGATAAAATCAGTCCAAAAGAGCATGTTGATGGGAAGGTACAGCAGGTTGAGCCGGTTTTGGGTCCAAAGGCCTAGCCGATCCAATTCCTGCAGTTGCTTGGAGGCAGGGCTGCTGCCTGCCTGAAGCCGAGCCTGCTCCGCTTGTAGAAGATCCGATTGGAAGGAAATGTCCTCAATTTGTGCGGCTCTTAAGCGCAAGGAATTGAGGTGAGAAGCGACTGGAATGGCTTCTGCTGCACGCTTGAGGGGCACAAATACCATCCCGAGCAGCAGAATTCCAACTAGAAACCAAATACCCAGCATGGCTTGCGGGAGGATCCCCTGGCTAGTCAATAGTAATACGAGTACACCACCTACAGGTCCCAGAATAGCAAGGAGCCAATGGAGTAGATTGGGTTGCCTTTCTTTTTGCTCCAGCCACTGCTTCCAAGTCCCCACCTTTCCTTGGGGAAAGGCGATACCTATGGCTTCCATGGCACGCAAGAAATCGGGCTTTTGTTGGAGCTCAGCCGCTGCAGCCCTGCGTTGCTGGGCCGCCTTCGGGTCGACTGCAGACTTCAGGAGTGTGGCAAGTTGCTGTTTCCCCCCAGCCGAGGTGCAGTGATTGAGGAGTTGAAAAAGGGAGTGCGTGCCAAACAAATCCAAATCGCCTGCAAAGGGGTGTTCCTTGTCTGCAAATTCAATTCCTGAATTCAAATTGCCCAGTTTCCGTTCCTGGCGGGCTTGTTTTTGAGTTTGGAGTTGCTGCAAAGCCAGGTAAATGCGTTCCTGATCTTTGAGGTGGTTGAACCTATTGATGAGTCGAACAAAGAGAAAAAAACAAATGATGCTGGGAAGGACCCATGCCCAGTGCTCGGAGATGGTCAAAATCACCGTTGCCCCCAAGGCAAAAAAGGAAAAAATACGAAGGACACTCAATTGAGCCACGCTTCGCTTGTTTGTCTTTTGCTTGAGTTCCAGTTGCTCTGGAGAAAAATCAAATGGATTCATACTTCCCAAAGATAGGCATTCCCAGAAGTGGTTGATACTTCGGACTTCTTTTTACCTTTGTTTTTCTACCTTTAGTCAGGCCAAACCTTGAAATCGAGGCTTTGCTAAACTCTTGAACTGATCTCATGAAATCCAAGCCTACCAAACCGCTTCCTCCCGAGCCCGTCGAATGGGACCTGAGCGATCCGTTTGGAGTGCTTCCTCAGGATCTCCCTTTAACGCATAACTTGGGCTGTGTACGCTCGCCTGCAGGTAAAAAAGAGCCCAAGACCGGTAATTCGGATACTCCGAACTCAAAAAAGTAAGTTCTCAGACATACACACAAATCTGCCAGCGGAACGCCCAGCGCCAGCGAATGTGTACCTCAGTCAGTCCAGCCTGTTTGAAAATTGACTCCCAATCGTTTCTCCTAAAACTCCGAAGTACCGACAAGGCTGCATCGTTTTGCACCATGGGGGACTTGCTAAACCAGCGCGTCAACCATTTGATAGAATAGTAGGCCAAGGGATGGCGGTGTAGGTCGTTGATCACAATGGCGAGCCGAACCTTTTGCTTCAAGCCTTGAAAGAGTGTCACAAGTTCCTCGTCCGTAAAATGGTGGGTAAAGAGCGTACAAGTAGCAATGTCCACCTGCTCCTCAAAGAATGCGGGGTCAAAGACATTGGCCACTTGCCAACGGATCCCCTGGAGTTGCTGCTGTCGCTGCTGGGCGAGTGCGATGGTATGCGCATTGGCATCCGCCCCGATCAACTGCATCGAAACCTGCTCTTGCTGTGCCCAGTCCTGCATCACGGCGAGCATATCTCCCCCTCCACAGCCCAGGTCTACCACACTGTATTGTTCTTGAGGGAAGCGTTGTACCACCTCGCTCAATCCCATTGTGGTTACTTTATTTCCTCCCAACCAGCGGTTGATGGTCTTCAACTCCCGGAGGGTCTGCTCCAATACAGGACCTGAGCAGTCCAGGTCGTCCATGATTTCCTTTTCGCGGGAGCGCTGTGCAAATCTACTCATCGTTTCTCGTAGTGGGTGGTTTCCAAAGTCAAACCCGGGCCAAAGCCCAAGGCAAGAATATCTCCTTGAATGCTGGAATCCTGCAGCATGCGCTCCAAGACAAATAAGATGCTGGCTGAGGACATGTTGCCACAGGTGCGCAGTACCTCCAAAGCATGTTGATTCACTTCTGGTGAAAGTCCAAAGGCCTCCTGTACTTGAATCAAGATTTGCTTGCCTCCAGGGTGTATCGCCACATGGCGCACCTTTGAAAAGTTGAATTTGGCTTCAAACAGGTCACGCAATCGCCGAATGCCTTGGTTGAGCAGGGAAGGAATGTACTGACTAAGCCGCATCTCAAATCCAAAATCTCCGATTTTCCAGGCCATGTCTTTTTCCCCTTCCCAAAGCACTTCGCTAAAGTAATTCTTGATCTGCAAGCCTTTCTCGGACTGCATCACGACTGCGGCAGCCGCCCCATCCCCAAAAAGGGAATTGGCTAGGAGATTGTCTTCGGTATATTCTTTTTGAAAATGCAGCGTACAGAGTTCTACGGATACCACCAATACTCGAGCTTTCGGGTTGGCTTTTACCAATTGATCGGCAAGCCGAAGACCCGTAAATGCCGCGTAGCAACCCATAAAATGAATGCAGTAGCGCTCCACCGAACTCGGGATGCCCAGTCGGCGCATCAGGTCCAGTTCAAGCCCCGGGGCCACCATCCCTGTACAGGAAATTAAAATCAAATGTGTCAGCGAATTCGCTTCCACCTTCGCCTGCAGCAAAGCCGATCGAACTGCCTGCTCAGCGAGTTCGGGACCCTTTTCTTCGAATACCTGCATGCGGGCAGCGGTACCTGGAAAAGGATTCAGTTCTTTATTTTTCGGGAAAAAAGTAAAGTCACTCACCTCCTCCTTTTGAAAATCATCCAAGACACTGTGGCGTGAATCGATTCCCGACTTTCGATACAAAAAATCAAGCTTTCTTCGCTCTTGGGGATCCAATTGATGGGCTACCTGCATGAAGCGTGAGATTTCCGCTTGGGGTATGGGCGTTCCTGGATTGGAAAGGCCGATACTAACGATACTGGAATTCATTCATTCAAGTTACCAAAATAGTTCTAATTTAGGTTGCCGAAGGACCCTTTTCGAAATTACTGTACCTTGGCACTCAAGAAACCTAACTCATGATCACTCGCTCCACCCTCCTGCACCTGCGCATCCCCTTCTCATTTTTTCTACTGCCGGTATTCTTGTTTGCTTTGGCTTTGACGCCCAACCACAACGGAGAACGCATGCTGCTAGTTTTTTTGAGTTTGCACCTGTTTCTCTACCCCAGCAGCAATGGGTACAATAGTTTCTATGACAAGGATGAGGAAAGTATCGGAGGCCTAAAGCGTCCACCCAAGGTAACCAAAGACCTACTCGTCTGGTCTCTGATCTTTTTTGGAATTGCTTTGGCCCTGGGGGCATGGATCAACTGGGAGTTTGCGAGCATGCTTGGCTTGTATGGATTGGTTAGCATGGCCTACAGTCATCCTTCCATCCGCCTGAAAAAATACCCATGGATCAGCTGGGTGATTGCTGGCCTCTTCCAAGGCTATTTCACCTTTGCCATGGCCTACGCCGGGCTGAGCAACCTGGGTTGGGAAGTCTTGCTCAAGCCGCATGTGCTTATTCCAGGATTTCTCACCAGTCTGATGCTTTGGGGCAATTATCCGCTAACTCAAGTATACCAACATGGAGAGGATGCCCGTAGAGGCGACCGTACGTTGAGTTTGTTGTTGGGTATCAAGGGTACCTTTATCTTTTCGGCCCTCCTATTTGCAGGGACGACCGCTGCTTTTATTTGGTATTTTCTAGACAAAGGACAGTCCCATATCGTCGGGTACTACTTAGCTGCGATGGCGCCTATTGCACTCTTCTTTTTGGTTTGGATGGGATTCATCTTTCGGGAATCGGAAAAGTACGCGAGCTATAGTTGGGCCATGGGCATGAACTTCCTGTCTGCGATTGCGCTCAATGCCTTTTTCATCTACTATTTCCTGGAAAACACCCAGATTCTTCAGGTGTTTAACTGAGATTAGAAAGGTTGGCCGTGCGTGTTTTTGAGTAGGGTGCGGGCCACAAAAGGTAGGCGCTGGATGAGATTTCTAGCCACTACAGAACCCTTGCCAGATCCAAAAAGTCCCTGAATGGCTCGACCTACACCTAGGCGCTGGTAAAACTGGGCGTTCCAACCTTGGGTATAGCGCTGCTCCACTTCCTGCCTTGTCCTTCCTTCTCGGAGCGCTTCGGTCACCAAAAACGCCGAGTGCATGGCCATGGCCATCCCATTTCCGCAGAGCGGGGTGATCAAGCCTGCCGCATCGCCTAGTAGCAGCAGATGGTTTTCTACCGGGAGCTTGCGCTCAAAATTGATTTCTGTGATCACTTCAGGCTTTTCCCAGAGAAAGGTACTATCCTCAAAAATTCGTTTGAGTACCGGATTTTTCCACAACACCGCCCGCTCCATTTCTTCAATGGAACCGTACTGCCTGAGTTGGTCCCGATTGCCCAGGTAGCAAAGGTTAAACTTTCCTTCTTCGATGGCATTGAACCCACAATAGCCTCCCTGAAAATTATGCAAGGCCACGGTATTGGTTGATCCTTCCGCCAGGACATGGTATTTGACTCCGATGTAGGGGCTTCGCTTGGTAAAAAAGGGTCGCTCCAGGACCTGGTCCAGTTTGCTTCGCTTGCCAAAAGCCCCCAAAACCACTGGTACCTGCAGCACTTGAAAGTCAGAGAGTTTGACTTCAAAGAGATCCTCCTTTTCCAGAAACTCCAGATCGATCACGGAGGTCCCCGTTAGGAATTTTACCCCTTGCTCGGAAGCAAGTTGGTACAACCAGAGATCCAATTGGTATCGGCTTATTCCAAATCCCCCCAAGTCCAAGGGTAGGAATACAGATTTGCCTCGGGTGTCTGAAAACTCGAAAGTATCAATCCGGGGGAGGTCCAAAAAATCTGGATAGAGGCCGTTTCGCTTCAAGAAGTCGAGGACTTCATTGGATACATATTCACCACAAACCCGATGAAAAGGATACACTTTCTTCTCCACGAGTGTGACTGGATGTCCCTCTTTGACTAATAGCAAGGAAGCAACCAAGCCTGCAAGCCCTCCGCCTACAATCAACACCTCCTGTTTACGCTGTATCAATGCCTTTAATTTTAGTAGGGAACCGCCTGTCAAAAAATTAGTTTTTTCACAAGCCTATCATCCTCCTTTGGAAGTTAGTATATTTTCGAAAAAATTAGAAACAAACTATGAATACACCCTTCCCTAAGTTGCTGAGGAGAACCGCCTTTGTGCTAGGCCTTATGGGCGCTATGCTACAAGCGGAGGATTCCTTTGCACAGAAAAAAAAGAAAAAAGGTGCAGAGACACCCGCTCCTGCTGCACCAGCACCGGCCAGACCGGGTGCTCCTGGTGCTCCTGCCAATGGACCCAAACCCTATAAAGAAGTCATTACTGCCAAGGCAAAAACCAAGGCTGGACTTTTTAAAGTACACCAAGTAGAAGACAAATACTTCTACGAAATTCCTGATTCTCTACTCGGCAGAGACATGCTAATGGTCGTGCGTATTGCAAAAACAGCAGAAGGCATTGGCTATGGTGGAGAAAACACCACCAACATGATGGTGCGTTGGGAAAAAAACCAGGACGACATCTTGCTTAAGGTAGTTTCCTTAAACAATTATGCTGCTGATTCCTTACCCATTGCCAAGGCGGTAGAGGCTTCTAACTTGGAGCCTATCCTTCAAAAGTTCCCCATCAAATCCAGAAAAACTGATTCTACAGGAACAGTCGTTGATGCTACGGATTTGTTTATCAAGGACAACCAAGCCTTAGGTCTTGATCGCAACAGAAGAACGCAGTACCGTGTTACCCGTTTGGATAACGAGCGCTCTTACATCCAACACATCAATACCTATCCTATCAACGTGGAGTCACGGTATGTACTTACCTATGCTGCTGCTGAGCCACCTTCAAACAGCGTAACAGGTTTGATCACCTTGGAGATGAATGCCTCCATGATCCTCCTTCCTAAAGTGCCGATGCAGCAGCGACTTGCTGATCAACGTGTAGGCTGGTTTGCTAGATCCTATGTAGACTACGGCGCTGATGAGCAGCGCGCTACTTCTAGAAGATACCTAGACCGTTGGAGATTGGAAGTGAAGCCAGAAGATCGCGAGAAGTTTGCCCGTGGTGAATTGGTGGAGCCAGTGAAGCCTATCGTCTACTACATCGACCCTGCTACTCCTACCAAGTGGGTTCCTTACTTGAAGCAAGGTGTGGAAGATTGGCAGAAAGGTTTTGAAGCCGCTGGCTTTAAAAATGCAATTATCGCCAAAGAAGCACCTACCGCTGCTGAGGATCCAACCTGGAGCCCAGAAGATGCGCGCTATTCCGTGATCCGCTACTTTGCCTC
This sequence comes from Bacteroidota bacterium, assembly GCA_046051425.1. Taxonomy (GTDB): domain Bacteria; phylum Bacteroidota; class Bacteroidia; order Cytophagales; family Cyclobacteriaceae; genus Algoriphagus. The sequence goes on along the minus strand of JBJOOF010000161.1, from coordinate 543 downwards.
TGACATTCAGAATGCTTATGGCCCTCACGTATCCGATCCACGTTCCGGAGAAATCTTGGAATCCGATATCGGATGGTACCACAACGTAATGAACCTGTTGAGAAACTGGTTCTTTATCCAAACTGCTGCGATCAACCCAGACGCAAGATCCGTCAAGTTTGACGACGAGGTGATGGGTAGATTGATTCGCTTCGTATCTGCTCACGAGGTTGGACATACGCTTGGCTTACCGCACAACTTTGCTTCTTCGGTAGCCTATCCAGTAGAAAAATTGCGTGATGCTGCCTTCACCAAGGAATTTGGAACGGCTCCATCCATCATGGACTATGCTCGATTCAACTATGTGGCTCAGCCAGAAGACAAGGGTGTGAGCTTGATGCCTGATGTAGGACCTTACGATAAGTATGCCATCATGTGGGGTTATAGACCTATTCTTGATGCCAAGAGCCCAGAGGCTGAACTTCCTACTTTGAACCAGTGGATTCTAGACAAGAAAGGTGATCCTGTGTATCGTTACGGTCGTCAAGGCAATAACTACGATCC
>JBJOOF010000160.1:0-5905 GCA_046051425.1 Bacteroidota bacterium | reverse complement strand
TCGTATCCTTCTTGCTTCTGGGATTTGACCATCGCCGCGCCCTGCGCTGGATCGGTTACCGAATTGGCATTGAAGGAAGGACCCGAAATGTAGGTTCTCGGACCCATCAACTGTCCCGCATTCAATTTGTCACGAAGGGCAATGTGGCTGGGGTGTCCCAACATGCTTCGAATGCGTACCACCCCATTGGCTAGGTAGAGCCACATGGATTCCTCTTGGAGTTGGGTATTCCCATCTGCAGCTACTGGCAAATGCGCATGAAATTCGGCAAGCCCCGGAAAAACATAACTGCCTTTACCTTCGATTTGGGTTACTTGCTGCCAGGCTGCGGGCAACTTTCCCACGGGAACAATGGATTCAATTTTACCATTTTTGACCAAGAGGGTCTGATCTTTCTGGATTTTTCCCGTTTCCAAAGAAACCACATGAACAGGTGTAATGACCAAGTCCTGCCCTAAGGCAACGAGAGCAAGAAGTCCAAAAAGTAGGGTCAGGGCAAGCGATTTGAATGTCATAAGGGCATACTTCAGTTGATGTTTGAAGTTCGCTCCTTGTTTAACCAAATCCAATCCCGCTGATGGAAAAAAGCGGATCAATTTGTCAACCGCTAACGGTCCACTGTCCACGGCACAGGATCGTGAAGCTCAGCTCCTAGTTGCGTTTGTTACTTTTTATCAAGCGGATATTCAAAAAAAAACTGGACTAGTGTCCAGCTTTAGTGTAGTATGCAAATTAGGAGTTCGTCCATTGCGTGTGGTAAAACTTTCCACTCGGATCGTCCTTGCGCTGGTAGGTATGTGCACCAAAATAATCGCGCTGGGCCTGAATCACCGAAGCCGAAGACTCGGCAGTAATTCGACCGAGGAGGTAGTTGATCCCCGCACTCATCACGGGCAAGGCAAACCCATTCGTCAAGCCAATTCCTACGAATTCTGCCAAGGCCTTTCTTCCAGAAATCACCTGATCTTTCACTCCAGCCATTTCGAAGAAGGCTACTTGATCCGCATAATTGGCTGAAATCGTCTCCATCAAACCGGATCGGATGATACAGCCATTGGTCCAAATGCGCGCAATTTCATTAAAATTAAGGTTCCAACCTTTGGCATCTGAGACCGTTTTCATCAATCGAAAACCTACCTCATGATTGATGATTCGAGCCAAGGCATAGGCCTCTTTGATTTTAGGAAGCCAAGTTTCCAAGGAGCCTTCAACGGGTTGAAACTCATGTTGGAAGGTTTTGGAAAATGCAACACGCATCGCCTTTTCTCCAGACACACCACGCGCATTCACGGCCTCAGCCAATGGACTGTAGGGAATTCCGTACTCCAAGGCAGTGGTTAAGGACCAAGCTCCGGTCCCTTTTTGACCAGCCTGATCTAGAATTTTATCGAGCAGCAATTCTCCCCCTTCTTTGAAAAGCAAAAGATCGGCAGTGATTTCCAGTAGGAAGGACTTCAACTCGCCTTTTCCCCAATCCGAAAAAATGGCAGATACCTGGGCAGCCGAGCACCCAAATCCAAAACGGAGGAAGTGAACCAACTCCGCCAAAACCTGCATCTCCCCGTACTCAATCGAGTTGTGGACCATTTTGATAAAGTGACCTGATCCTCCCGGACCAACATAGGTCACGCAAGGCTTTCCGTCCTTGTCTTTGGCAGAGATTCTGCCCAAGAAATCGGCCACCATCGCATAGCCTTCCGCATTCCCGCCAGGCATGATGGATGGTCCTTTGCGTGCCCCTTCTTCTCCGCCGGATACCCCCATGGGGAGGAAATGCATGCCCACTTCTTTGAGTCGATTGACTCTTCGATCTGAATCGAGGTAGAAGGAATTGCCTCCATCGATCACCAAATCGTCTTTTTCCAAAATCGGAATCAAGGCATCCAACTGAGCATCGATCGCAGCACCCGCAGGAATCATCATCAAAATGCGACGCGGGGTAGCCAAGGAAGCCACAAAAGCTGCAAGGTCTTCAAACGCAGCCATCTGCGTGAATTCGGGATTTTCTAGGAGGACCTTTTGAGCAATTCCCTCCTCCTTACCCGCCACAAAGCGGTTGTAAAGGGATACGGAAACCCCATTTTCTGCGAGGTTGAGTGCCAGGCTTTTGCCCATCACGCCCATTCCGATCACCCCCATGTTCATTTTCATGTCCTGCATTTTTAAATAGTGTAGTGAAACCTCCAACACTTCAGCTGGGGTTCCAGAAATAGCAACTAAATGGCCGACTCTTGGCTGCTCCCAAATCGCAAGTTGGGAGTCCAAAAGTCCTGCCTTCATGTAGTGGTTTTGACGCGCAAGCATCCGTTGCCAGATCAGGTCTCGGTCTCCAACCAGGTGGATCCAACGCAGACTTTCGCTCACCTGAAGCTGCTCCCGGTAGCCGTTTTTAAGTGCCGAACAAGCGAGGACTGCGCCCCCCTTGGCTTCCATTTCCAGCAACTTGGCCGCTAAGCTGGCTAACCAGGGTTGCCGATCGGCATCCGTGAGTGGCTCTCCACTGCTCATTTTTTCAATGTTGGCAGGAGGATGAAAGTCATCGGCATCCAAAAAGGGGATTCCCAGTGCCTGAGACAAGCCCAATCCTAGGGTAGTTTTCCCTGTACCTGAAACTCCGGTGACCACTACAAGCATGGGACAAAGGTAACTTTTTGATTTCAACTCTGCACAATTTGGTGGCCCTAGGATTTCCATTTTTAGTAGGTGCCCAACCTAAATGAATGAAGTAGGCAAGAAAACAACTCTTCTATTCGCAATTCCTTATTGCACTAATTTTGAGCTGGGTGATTTTTCCAAGAACTGATTTCCTACCTTTGCTGCTCAATTTCAAGTGCTCATGATTTCAGTAGACAATGTATCCGTCATTCACGGCGGCAGCCCCCTCTTCAGCAACATCACCTTCAACATCAACGAAAGTGATAAAATCGCCCTTATGGGCAAAAATGGAGCAGGAAAATCCACTCTCCTCAAAATTATTGCTGGGGTAAACAAGCCGAGTTCAGGTTCGGTTTCTGCCCCAAAAGGATATGTGGTGGCCTACCTTCCTCAGCACTTGCTGACTGCTGATGACTGTACGGTCATGGAAGAAGCCTCCAAGGCCTTCGCTTCCTACTTGAGCATGAAATCGGAAATTGACCAGATCAACGAGGAGCTGACCGTCCGTACCGATTACGAATCCGAGGAGTACTACAAACTCATCGAGCGGGTATCCGAACTCAGTGAGAAATTTTATGCCATCGAGGAGATCAACTACGAGGCAGCCGTTGAAAAGGTATTGCTAGGTCTAGGCTTCCTTCGGGAAGATTTCACTCGCTCCACCTCAGAATTTTCGGGAGGTTGGAGAATGCGTATTGAGCTTGCGAAGATTCTATTGCAAAACCCAGACCTAATCCTTCTCGATGAGCCCACCAACCACCTGGATATCGAATCCATCCAATGGCTGGAAGACTTTTTGCTGACCAAAGCCAAAGCGGTGGTCGTGATTTCCCACGACCGGGCCTTTGTAGACAATATCACTTCCCGAACCATCGAGGTGACCATGGGGCGTATTTACGATTACAAAGCGAAATACAGCCACTACCTCGAGCTTCGCAAGGAGCGTCGGGAGCAGCAACAGAAACACTACGAGGAGCAGCAACGCTTCATCGCCGACACCACCCAGTTTATCGATCGATTTAAGGGTACCTACTCCAAAACTTTGCAGGTGCAGTCCCGCGTGAAAATGCTGGAAAAACTGGAGATCGTCGAAGTGGATGAAGTGGATACTTCAGCATTGAAACTTCGGTTCCCTCCTTCACCACGATCCGGAAAATACCCAGTGATCGTGGAGGACATGAGTAAAAACTATGGAGACCATGTGGTATTTCACCAAGCATCCATGACCATCGAACAGGGACAAAAGGTTGCCTTTGTCGGAAAAAATGGTGAGGGAAAATCCACGATGATCAAGGCCATCATGGGGCAGATTGATTTTAAGGGAAAGTGTGAATTGGGGCATAATGCCTTGATCGGCTACTTTGCTCAAAACCAAGCCTCCCTCCTCGACGAAACGCTGAGCATCTTCGAAACCATCGATCAGCTAGCAGTGGGTGAGGTCAGAACAAAAATCAAGGATATCCTCGGAGCTTTTATGTTTAAGGGGGACGACATCAACAAAAAAGTGAAGGTGCTTTCGGGGGGTGAAAAAACCCGTTTGGCCATGATCAAACTCCTCTTGCAGCCGGTCAATTTTCTGATTCTCGATGAACCGACCAACCACTTGGATATGAAGACCAAGGACATCATCAAAGATGCGCTCAAGGCCTTTGACGGTACGCTCATCTTGGTGTCCCACGATCGAGACTTCTTGGATGGCTTGGCTACCAAGGTCTTTGAATTTGGCAACAAGCGGGTGCGCGAGCATTTTGAAGATATCAATGGGTTCTTGAGAAACAAGAAACTTGAAAACTTACGCGAAGTGGAGCGAAAGTAAATCTTCTCTACCCTTACAAACAAAAAAAGCAATTCGATCGAATTGCTTTTTTTGTTTGGGTGAGCTGGACTTAGCGGGCGTAGTTTACGGCTCGCATTTCGCGAATAACCGTCACCTTGATTTGTCCAGGATACTGCATTTCCTTTTCGATCTTTTGGGAAATATCGAAAGAAAGCTGACCTGCCTTCTGATCATCCACATTGTCTGCATCCACTAGGATTCGTAACTCTCTACCTGCCTGCATGGCGAAGCATTTGTTGACTCCGTCAAAGTTCAAGGCGAGTTCCTCCAATTCTTTCAGACGCTTCACATAGCTATCCATGATCTCTCGACGTGCTCCAGGACGTGATCCTGAGATCGCATCTGAAGCCTGTACAATAGGCGATATCATGGAAGTCATTTCGATTTCATCGTGGTGAGCACCGATGGCATTGCAAATTTCCGGATGCTCCTTGTAGCGCTTGGCAAGCTCCATGCCCAAGAGAGCGTGTGGCAATTCTTGTTCTTCAGGCCATACTTTTCCGATGTCATGAAGAAGACCTGCACGCTTCGCGAGCTTGGCATTGAGCCCCATCTCTGCAGCCATGGTAGCGGAGAGCTTGGCCACTTCTCTGGAGTGCTGAAGCAGGTTCTGTCCATAAGAAGAACGGAAACGCATACGGCCCACCATCTTGATCAATTCAGGGTGCAACCCATGAATTCCCAAGTCGATGCAGGTACGTTCCCCGATCTCTACAATCTCCTCTTCGATGTTTTTCTCTGTCTTGGCCACTACCTCTTCGATACGTGCCGGGTGGATACGTCCATCCTGTACCAATCGGTGAAGGGAAAGGCGAGCGATCTCTCTTCGAACGGGATCAAAGCCAGAAATGATGATTGCTTCTGGGGTGTCGTCTACGACAATTTCCACACCCGTGGCTGCTTCCAGCGCACGAATATTTCGGCCTTCTCTACCGATAATTTTTCCTTTGATGTCGTCGCTTTCAATGTTGAATACGGACACACAGTTTTCCACTGCATGCTCGGTAGCGGTACGTTGGATGGTGTCCAAAACGATCTTTTTTGCCTGCTTGGTGGCAGTCAATTTGGCCTCGTCTAGAATGTCCTTGATTTGGGAGGAAGCCTTGCTTTGCGCCTCTTCGGTGAGCATGTTTACCAATTGCTCTCTAGCCTCTTCTCTGCTCAAGCCTGCGAGTTTTTCTAAGTCTGCAATCCGCTGATTGGTGACACGGTCTAGCTCTTCCTTCTTCACTTGAACGGCATGCAATTGAGCCGTTAAATTTTCTTTTTTGGAGTCGAGTTCAGCCTCTCTACGCTTGACATTTTCTTGTTCCTTGGCCACCTGCTGCTGCAGTTGCTTCACCTTATTTTCGTTGGTGATGATGAAGTTTTTCTTGTTATTGGTTTCCTCATCAAATTCCGCCTTGAGCTTAA
>JBJOOF010000159.1:0-3744 GCA_046051425.1 Bacteroidota bacterium | reverse complement strand
ATAGGGTCAAGCCCTAGTTTTCGACCCCAAATTGGATGCTATGGAATTAAATGCCTTGACTGCAATCTCCTCAGTGGACGGACGATATGCCGGCAAAACTGCCCCGCTTCGGGCTTACTTTTCAGAATTTGCCCTCATCAAGTACCGGGTACAGGTGGAAGTGGATTATTTTATCGCACTTTGCGAGCTGCCGCTCCCCCAACTCGCCTCCTTTGACAAGGGTCTATTTCCAAAACTACGAAGCTGGGTGACAGATTTTTCCCTGGAAGATGCGGAATGGATCAAAACTGCGGAGCGCACCACCAACCACGACGTGAAAGCTGTCGAATACTTCTTGAAAGAGAAATTCGATTCCTTAGGACTCGAGGAATACAAGGAGTTTATCCACTTTGGGCTCACCTCTCAAGATATCAACAATACTGCGACTCCCTTGATGCTCAAGGAAGGACTTCAGGAAGTAATTCTTCCTGCCCTTCAAGGGATAATTTCACAGCTTTCAGCACTTTCCTCTGAGTGGGCGAGCATCCCTATGCTAGCCAAAACGCACGGACAACCCGCCTCCCCCACTCGATTAGGTAAAGAAATTCAGGTTTTTGTAGTTCGTCTACAGAATCAAATGGAGCTACTTGCACAGGTTCCTTTCGCTGCCAAATTTGGAGGAGCGACGGGCAACATGAATGCGCATCACATCGCCTATCCTGAAATCGATTGGAATGGGTTTGCGAAGCAATTTGTGGAGCAGACCCTGGGGCTTAGTCGTTCCTATCCCACCACACAGATCGAGCATTACGATCACCTAGCCGCTTGTTTTGATGGGCTGAAGCGCATCAATACCATCTTGCTCGACCTTTCCAAGGACGTATGGCAGTACGTGGCGATGAACTATTTCAAGCAAAAAATCAAAGCCGGAGAGGTGGGTTCCTCCGCTATGCCGCATAAGGTCAATCCCATAGATTTTGAAAATGCAGAAGGCAATCTTGGCATTGCCAATGCACTCCTAGAGCACTTGGCTGCAAAGCTACCCATCTCTAGACTTCAGCGAGATCTGACCGATAGCACGGTTTTGCGCGTGATTGGCGTTCCCCTAGCACACATGCTGATTTCGCTTGAGTCCCTGCAAAAAGGGCTAGGCAAATTGGAATTGAACCGGGCAGCGATAGATGCAGATTTGGAGGACAACTGGGCCGTAGTAGCTGAGGCCATTCAGACCATTTTGAGAAGAGAAGGATTTCCAAAGCCCTACGAAGCCTTGCGGGATCTTACCCGCACGAATGCCAAAATCACACAGGCTTCGCTGTCAGAATTTATCGAAGGTTTGCCAATCTCGGGTGAATTAAAAGCAGAATTGAAGGCGATTACTCCTTTTACCTATACAGGAATCTAAAAATCAGGAGTTAAAAAAGTAAACTTCCCTTGAAAAGCGAGTAGGAATCAGGCCTTTCAAGGGAAGTTTTTTGTGTAATCAGGATTACCTATCCTTCTCGAGGAGTAGCTTAGAATTTTTCAAGACCTTCAGTATCAGATAAAGTACACCTGTACCGAGGCACAAGCCGATCAAGAGCAGGTTAGGTTGATGATCTGGTTTAAAAATCAGCACAGATGCATCAAACAAGCAGAAAATTAGAAACAGGGCAGCAAGCCCATTTTTTTCCTTCTTAAGAACTTTTTTCCAGCTAAAGGGGAAATTGGAGGGAACGAAGTTGCTGAAATTGGGAAGAAAAGCAGGTACCCGGTAGCTCCATTGCAGGTAAACCTCACCGAATTTCTTGCGGAGAAACTGCTCTTCAGCAAACATGATGCGCTCGTAATATACCCAATAGAGGAAGCAGAAGGCCAGAATAAACCAGCCGTTGGCTGTGACTAGAGCAGGTCCTAACCACATCAGGAAATTGCCCACGTAGAGCGGATGCCTCACAACGGAATAAATCCCCGTTTGGTTAAGCGTATCTGCTACCTGTCCTACTTTGGTATTTCTACCAGAAGTATTTCGTGGAGAAAAGCCTACTGTGTTTACCCGAACGGCCAAGCCTAGAAGTCCAACCGCCATGGCTACTGCCAGGTAAATGTGTTCGTACTCGGGCAAGAAAAGTGGAAACTCTTCCGGATGAAGTTCGCGTCTTAGGTACATTGCCCAACCCACTAAAACAATCAGGATGGGTAAAAAACTACGGTAACGGAATAGCCAATTGCCTTGGGATTCTAATTCTTCTTGAAGAGCCATTTTTAAGAATAAAAGGGGAGAAAAAAGTTAATTTAATTTAACCTTTTTGTTAAATCTAGGTTGGCAAAAATAATGAAAAAAATAGGATTATGCGCAATCCTACCCCGGTGGCTTACTGAGAGGTTGAATTACTGCTAGTCAACGGTCCACAGTCGAAAGCCATTTCGTGGTGTAATGCAGTTTAGTCTTCAAAATTTGATTACGCAATTGTATCCTCGCACAATCGACTGTGGACTGTGGTCTGTCGACCGTTGACAAATTTCTGGTCAACTGTTGACCGTTCACTTACGACAGCCGAGTCGTTGTGTAACTGGATTTAGCCTCCAATTACTCACCAATTTGTCCACTTCAATTTTTTGAGCGCTTTCTTTTTAAGGTCTTGGCTGAGAACAGTTTGTCCGGTGAAGACATCCGTTAAAATCTCACAGGCACGCTGTCCATACCTGCCCATTAGTAAATTTCTTGCAGCGGGCATAAAATAAAAAAAGGAGGCCATCACTTCGCTAAATCGTAATTCCGGAAGGAGTCGCTCCTCCAAGGCGGCTTGGTAAGCATTGGCAGCAAGCTCTGGGTTATCAAACTGTTGAGCGATGCTTTGCCCGGCCAGGATCCCGGAATAAATAGAATTGGTCAAGCCTTCTGCAGTCAAGGGATCGGCAAATCCAGCGGAATCACCTGTTAGAAATACCCCTTTTTTCGAAAAGCCATCTGTTCGTGCCCCAACGGGTATTTGAAAGCCATGGGCCTCCTCGAAGGTGGTTTCTTGTATACCCAATTTTTGAAGGTAGGCTTGGTAATAGGTGCGGAGTTGGATCTTTTTGGGTGCAAATAATCCTACGCCAATGGAAAGGTGATTTGCTTTGGGAAAGCACCAGCCATAGCCCTGGGGAATGGCATCAATGTCAAATCGGGCTTCAGTGGAGAGGCGCTCAAAATCTGCGGGACTTACTCCCACTTCGTATTCCAAGGCAGGAATTAATTTGCGCGTTTCCTTCCATCCAGCGAGCTTGGCGGTAGGACCCAACACCCCATCTGCTGCCACTACATAGCGCGCATGCAGCACTTCTTTTTGGGTATGAAGACTAATATTAGCTGCAAATTCTAGTTGCTGCAGCGCCTGTCCCTCAAGAAGCACAGCCCCGAGTTTGACGGCTTCCTGGACAAGCAGGTGGTCAAATTGGTCCCGCATGACCATACTTAAAATGGGAAAGTTGCGCTGGGCTGTAAAGGGCTGGGTTTGCTGGTCAAAATAAACCGCCAAGGAATCGAATTCCTTTTCCACGGCTTCTTGAACGGAGACAGGGAGCATTTCGCGTCCACGAAAAACTAGGCCCCCACCACAGGTTTTGTACCTCGGGAGAGTTTCTTTTTCCAGAATGGCAACTTTCAGGCCTGCTTTTGCCAGTTCGTATGCCGCCATCGCCCCTGCGGGTCCCGAGCCCACTACAATTACATCCCAGGTCTGTTCAACACCCATAAAAGCAATCCCTAATTAAATCCATTCGTAGAACGGAAAATTACAG
>JBJOOF010000158.1:0-2566 GCA_046051425.1 Bacteroidota bacterium | reverse complement strand
TACCTTATGCGAACCCGAAAGATGAAAAAATTGGATTCGGTTACCTTGGTTACGGCAGCGAAAAAGGAACTCAAAACCTTTGTGAAGAGTAGATTTTTGATTGTGAAGGCAGCAGGAGGGGTGGTGACCAAGAAACAAAAGGTTTTGTTGATCCATCGACTAGGGAAATGGGATTTTCCTAAGGGAAAGTTTGACAAAGGAGAAACCCCTGAGCAATGTGCCAAACGGGAAGTGGAAGAGGAATGCAATGTAAAAGTTCGTCTTGGAGCGCATGTTTGTACCACTTGGCATACCTATACCCAAAATCGGAGAAGTATTTTGAAGAAAACCTATTGGTACCAAATGGATTGCACCAATGACGCGGGGATGAAGCCTCAGCAGGAAGAAGGGATTGATGATATCAAATGGTTTTCAGAGGTCGAGGCCAAGACAGCCTTGATTGATTCCTATCCATCGATGCGGTACCTGTTTAAAAAATATTTGAAAAAACCTGGGATTGCTTAAAGCGAATAGGGAAGAAATTCACTTACATCACCTCCATAGCGGTGTACTTCGCGAATTACGGTGGAACTGATAGCGGCGTACTGCGGGGAAGTAATTAAAAACACGGTATCTAGCTCTTCATTCAAGTAGCGATTCATTTGGCTGATTGTGTTTTCGTACTCAAAATCTGTGGTGTTGCGCAAGCCTCGAATTAGAAATTGAGCATTGTATTTTTTAGCAAGCGTAGAAGTCAATTCATTGTAGACCACTACCGACACTCTTGGCATGTCTACGTACACGGATTCAATTTTCTCTACCATCAATTCAATGTCGAAATAGCGATTTTTCTTGGTGGAGTTGTAGCCAATCCCAATAATTACCTCATCAAAAAGCTCCAAGCTTCTGAGCACGATATCGTGGTGTCCTTTGGTAAAAGGGTCAAAAGAACCAGGGAAAATGGCGATCTTTTTCATGATTAGACGTAATGCCAGAAGGATTCAAAGATAGCCGGTGATTTGTCCAAGGACAGGCCAGGGGCATAATTCTGGTTGGCATGTGGGCGTAGCAACCTGAAGTTCGTAAAGTAGGTTTTTCCCCATTCTTCTGTGATTTCGTTTGTTGAATTAGCTCCAAACAGGGTTACTCGAGCATGGTTTCGATCATGCTGTAATGTTTCCATCAGGATCATCACGTATTTTAAAACATCTTCTTTGGAAGCTACCTCAAATTGGTTGAAAACCGATAAATCTTGATCCGTAAATCCAGCCAAATAGCAGTGGGAATCAAGGAGATTGACCCAAATCTCCTGTCCAATTAGATTGAAACGCTCCTTAAATAGGTAGGAAAGAAACGAACAAGATCCATGGTAGAATTTAAGTTCAGAAAAACGCTTGCTAAGCTGCTGCTGTAATTTGTCAGGAATGCTGCTGAGTAGCTGAATGTTGTTGCTATCTACGCCAGTATTAAAGAAATAGGGAGAGGAGGGAAGTTTTCCTGCAAGCTGCAAGTACTCCTTTTCTTTTCCTTGTTGATAAAACACCCCTGGCATTAAGGTGAAAAGCTCCTCGTGCACATAGACCTTGGCAGGAATATCCTGTTTGGTAAGTGAGTCAGAGGCAAGAATGTCTTCTAGTTTTTTCCAGCTAATTCGTTCGTAGGAATGAATTGCGGTGATACTTTGGTTCTTGTCTCGAGCAAAAATGTGCAGGGAAGTGGGGTAAAGAAAAAGTGATAAGCTTGCCGTATGTTGAACAGCAAACTTATCACTCGTTTGTACCTTAAGGTTATTTTCCAAGATTCGTACCGGTTATTTCCAGTTACCCTCTGTAGATGCGTCAGTTCTAGATCCTACACGTAAGGCTTTGGTATTTCCACTCTCATCTTTTACCCTTCTTTCAGGATTGATTGGAGCTGGGTCACGAATTTCAAATACGCTCACCTTGTAACCACCAGTTTTTTCAATTTTGTCTGCAAAGAACTCAAATTGCTTTCCTCCAGAACCTGGAACAACTGGCAACAAGTCAATTTTGAAATCAGGGTGTTTTGCAGGGCTGAACAAGGAGTCCATTACCGCTATTGATCCAATGGTGTCGTAAGAAACATTAATTTCTTCTGCTCCATAATCAAGAAGTTTGGTAGTCTCAGTACGCTGAACGATCCAGATGGTACCTGTTTCAATAAATGTTTTCAAAGAATCCCAGGTGCCAGCATATTTCCCGTTAGAAGCTTGATAGGCTAGTTGGGCATCGCGAAGCATTTCAAGTTTTTCAATAGTGGCTGCTTCTAGCAAGGCAACTCTTTTTTCTTGTTCTACAACGTCATCTACACCTTTCCAAAGGAGGTAACCAAGGAAGGCAGCAACTGCAAAGAATACGAGTGAGAGAACTTTTGTTAGATTCATTTTGAGTAAGGTTTAGAAATCCAGTTAGGGTTGAAGGTTTTTAAAACGTGCTATTTTAGGTATTTATTTTCAAAATTAAAATATCCTTTACACAATACTAATTCCTCGAGCGATTTTATTCCAAGAAAAAAGGGATGGATGGTTTTTTTCTCCAAAGATTGAAGTTCTGACAGTGTCATCCAC
>JBJOOF010000157.1:0-6168 GCA_046051425.1 Bacteroidota bacterium | reverse complement strand
TTTGCCTTGATAGACAATATCTGTACCTGGGGAACACATATTTCCTGTAGGTCGGGGTTCGCCCTCCTTTTCTCTGGCCAGCATCTGGTATTCCACCGAAATCGGCCAATCCTGTTCTTTCAAGATACTTTCTGGAGCCTGCGAGTGAAACATCACTCCTGAATTGCGGTAGGTGTAACTGGGTGCAGTGGGTACAAACTGCTCGGTAAATCGGTATTCCCAAACCAAATGAAAGTTCGAGAAGGGCTTTTCGTAAAAGAGGTGTCCGAAGCGATCGTCAAACTCCCCATACCCATCGTAATTGACCGCTATGGCTCCATCTTGTACCCTAAAGGTTTCCGCATAGTTGTCCCCCACTTCGTGGTGGTGGATCTTGGGAACCCAGCCTTTTAGGTCCTTGCCATTAAAGAGCACTTGCCAGTCGGAAGCATCCGGATGAACTTGGGTACTGCTCTGAATAGCGCTCTCAAAAACAGAAAGGCCAAGCGTCAAGAAATACAGGATAAATGCGAGAATGGGCATAGGTAACTGCTAGTGAACCAAACTACAAAATCTTTCCCAAGAAGGACCTTCCTTCTGGGCACTTAATGACTCCAGTCGTAAGAATCCAATTGTTCGAGGCAGGCCACTAGCAAGGCAATGGAATCAGCAATGTCCTTCTTGTGTGCCATTTCAATCACTTGGTGCAAGTGGCGCGTCGGGATGGATATCGCTCCTGCAATGGCACCTTGCTTGCCCATGCGCTGCACGCCAGCGGTATCCGTGCCTCCTGCAGTCAATAGTTCCGGCTGCCAAGAGATTGCTTCTTTCCCTGCTACTTGCTTCATAAAGGCCACCATACGGTAGTCACAGATAGTCATCGCATCCATGATCTTGATGGCGGTACCCTTTCCGAGTTCGGTCACCTTCTCGTGTGCCGCTGCTCCTGGTACGTCAAAGGCGATGGTAGTATCGAGTGCAATGCCAAAGTCTGGATTGATTTGGTGTGCAGCCACATTCGCTCCGCGGATACCCACTTCTTCCTGTACGGTAAAGGTGGCGTACACGTCGTAGGCTGGATTTTTGAGTTGCTTCATCGCCTCAATGACAATAAAGACTGCTACACGATTGTCAATAGACTTGCAGTTGACACAGTCGCCCATCTCGATCAGTTCCCGATCGCGGGTCACTGGATCGCCGATAGTAATGTATTTGTCAACCTCTTCCTTGGGCATGCCCAAGTCAATGAAAAAGTCGGTAGTCTTCGGAAGTTTGGTTTTCTCCTCGGGCGTCATCACGTGGATGGGCTTGCTGCCCATCACCCCGATCAGGTCTTTTTTGCCGTGTACGATCACCCGCTGTGCGGTGAGTGTTTTCGGATCAAATCCTCCGAGGGTATTGAATCGAAGGAAGCCTTGTTCGTCAATATGGGAAACGATAAATCCGATTTCATCCAAGTGAGCAGCGAGCATGACGCGCTTCCCATCGGGATTGCGTGTTCCCTTTTTGAGGGCGATCACGTTCCCAATATTATCGATGCGCACCTCGTCTACATGTGGGGACACCAAGGAGACCACTAGGTCACGAACAGGCTTTTCAAATCCAGGGGCACCTGGGATTTCACAAATTTGCTTGAGTAGGGAAACGTCGATCATGGGGAGGGTTACTTCTTTCCCCTAAAAATAGTAGAAAAACAAAACAGGAAGTGAAATTTTTCACTTCCTGTTTAGATTGATCTGAATTTCAGTAGCGTTTTGACAACTGCTAAGTAGACTTTATTAAATGCGTCGTAGTGTAAACATAACTCGCAACAAAGAAAACGCTCACAAGGCCGAACAGCAATGCTACCAAAAAGGAAACTAAAAAATCATGATTCAAGTAAAGTAAAGTTTGCGCGGGAATCACAAAACTTAAGAAGCCAATCACATAGCCCCAAGTGAAGGATTTTGAGCGTTCCGGAATAATTTTTTTACCACAGTTTAGGCAGTCAAACGCATGATCCGCTTTTATCTTGGTTACAAAAAAGAAGGGTGATTTCTTTTTGCAGTGCGGGCATTCAAATTTTTCTTTCATTTCCATAACCATTCAAAGGTCTTCTATACTAAGGTGTAAAATAAATCTAAATCTATTCCTCAGTAAAAACCTAAAGCAACTTCTTGGTTTCCCTTCTATGCTTCAAATACTTGATGGCATATAGTAAAAAAAGAAGAAGGAAGTTAACATCAAAAATCAACTCAAGCCTTGAAACATTGGCAAATCGATTGGTAATAAAATCATTAGAAAGGCCATAAATTAGTACCACTATGCCAATCAATGACCAAATAAAAATAAAAATGTTGTATGGGATCTTTAAGTTCATGATTTATAATTTTTAATCGTACATACAATATGCAATATCAGCGACGACCATAGCTAAGCCAATACCTCCAAGTGTTCGACCACCAATCTTTTTCACAGCTTCCTTGACAAGTTTCTTGACTAAGGTTTTATCATCAGCTGCAACGACAGCCATCTCCTTGGCAGTTGGGTCACTCTTGCATGACACGATGAAAATCAATAGGAATAAACAAAGTAGGGTGGTTTTCATACTAGTATCTGTTTAGAGTAAATCTCGCGTTCGCTTTAATGACGAAGGAATCCTATTTTTTCAATCGATAGACCCCATCTTCATGCTTGATAAAGCGGAAAACTGCGGCAGAACGTGGAATCTTTTTAATAAAAACAGAATCACCTAAAATCTGATCAAAATCCACGGGAACTCTAGGACAAGAAGAATAGCTCTTCAAATCACCTTTCTCCAAAAAACCAGAGATAATCACTCCGTCGTTTACGGCCCTTTGAGCAAGAAATCTGCTATCCAAATACCCCAATCCGATTTGCTCCGAAGTTACATAGGGAGTTAGGAACACCAGCGTATCCCAGGATCCAGAATTGATTTTGGTGAAATCAACTACTAATTCCCTATCATTGACTTCCTGAACCGTAAAGACGTATTCTGATCTTTCCAAAAGTGAACAGCTGGAGAAAATAAACCAGACTAAAAATGGTAAGCTAATCTTTAAAAAAAGAGCACTCAATGAAGTTTCCATTTACGTAGATTTAAAAAAGTATAGAATTCTTTTTTGATCAATAATGCTTTTAGGATGTCAGCCAAAACCAATTTCATTTATCCAACAAAAGGAACCTTTCCAATCCCCTGAAAGGAGAGCTTATTAGCAGAATTTTTAAAGGAAAAAAGATATTGAGATTTACTTCTACCAATCGATTTCAGACAAAATGCCCTGCAGGTTACTCCATCTCTTCTTGTTCGTAAGCGAGTTTTTTTCTGAAATAAATCCTACAGGCGGTTTCTTCCATATCTCCAATTAACTTTTCAATGGCAAGGGGATCTGAAACCAGCTCCTCGTAACCAAATACCGCTTGGAGTAATGGATAATATGGATTTTTTAAATCAAGTACTGAAAACTTCCAATCCGACGGTATGCTATTATCCAAGATCTCAAATAACTGGCAGGGAACGGTTTGAATATACCCTCCATCATCCACTGAATAACCTTGATACTCTTGAGCAATAAAAATTCCCATAACTCGATAGGTTACACCTATCTGCACGCCAAACCGGCTCCCAGCGCTTGCTCCGAATCTTCCAAATACTTCAGGATTTGTAATCATGGAATATTCAAATGGCCTTAAAAATTGACCCGTATTTCCAATGGATTTTACAATCATGGGGAGAACTAGTTAGTAATTTTGATTAATTTACTCTTCTTGTTGATTTGGTTTCTTGAGCTGATACAACCTCCAAATTTGCTCAGTAACGGACTCAATAGCTGATCTCAGTTTGGTGTTTTCATCTGGATCAATCCCAACTATGTCGTTTGTGATTGCTTTTAGATAATCCACTATCTCTTCCTTACTTACCATATTAAGGGTTATCCTACTTGCCAATTCTCTTGCATAGGAAAGATATTCATTCCTTAAATTACCTTTAGTGATATTCCCTATAGGATCCCACTTCATGAAAATTTTATTGATTTCCTCTTCAATTTTCATATCATTATTGTTATGATTTTTCCAAGTTGAGAAGAGGATGTTCCTGCCTCAACTACAATTTCCAATTCCTTATAAATGAAGTGTATATGAGGTGTTCCATATTGACCATTTTTAATAGTTTGAGAACCGAAATTAAGTGTGTCAATTATTCGTTCTTCGCTTATTCCTCTCTCAATAGCTCTTTTAACCCCATGCTCAGTTAATCCTTTGAACACCACAATTCTACCATTTACAAAAAATGTTTTGTTGCCAATTAATGCTGCAAGGTTGCCATAAGAGGTATACTGAGGAAAGAAACTAAATATTTTATTCCTTAAGTTAACACTAATATTACTAAGAGCTAATGTTAAAACTTGAGCAACATTCTCAGGACTAAAAATATTCATCATGAAAAGCCCCTTTTGGCGCAAATAAAAACCATTAACTACATTATTAATTTCTTCCACGTCACCAATTGTAAGGCCTGAAGTATTCAAAAGTTCTTCAATAATTTTAACAAAGTCACTTCCTCCTCGATTACGCAAATAATCTAATTGAGCTTTTCTTTTTTGCTCAGGATCAGTTATTCCTTCAATTAATTTTTGAATTGACTCCTCAGCATCGTCCATCGAATCAGGATAAGGAATACAGGTAGGATCAAAATCACAAATTGATTGATCAGCAGGTCCGCCACTACCGCCAGGAACAAATCCACCGCTGCCGTTCCAAGCTGGAAAACCTGATATCAAGGGTGGACTAGAATTGTAGCAATACGTAGTAAACGTATCGTAACAAACAACTCCAGTCTCTCCAGGAATCGGTTCGCAGGGTCCTTCCGTCCAAATGGTGGAACAGGTAGTGCTCGCTGATTGGGATGGATGGATATCATCTTGGCTCCCCAGTTTCATGGTTTCTGTACCGATCACCTGACCAATGACCATATCAAAAGACACCAGGTGAATTTCATTTAAAGAATATAGGTCAATTTGGCCTTTCCAATTCTTGTCTACCGCATCGTAGTTAATTTTCTGGAAATCGGCAATCCCTACTTTTTCACCTGAAAAATAATAGCGGATCACGTAGGACTTGACCACTTCATTGCCTTGTGCAAAAATCAAAAGGGTTTGCTTAGATCTTTTCAAGGCTTCATTGTACCCAAATTCTTCCTTGAAATCAAAAGGAACGACCACATTGGAAGCCAAAAAATCAAATTCATAAATCTCCAACTTGCTTGGTAGGTTGAGTTTTTTATAGGAACTCCAATCCACCTCTTTGTACCGGTAGGTGAGTCGAACACTGGGATCAAACTGCATCCGCGCATTGGATGGGGTTTCGAGTATCTCCTTATGCTCAGTTTGGTACCACTTTTCAAATTTGGTTTCAACTGGATTGGATACCCTTTCAACCACCCCTGCTTGTTCCTGCAGTTCAGGACTACAGGCAGCAACTAGGAAAACTGAGACTAAAAAAAATGAGTTTCTTAAAGATTTGCCCAAGCCTTCTTCCAACTGAAGTAGTTTTAGTTGACCCGGTTTTAAATTTTTTATGCTTATTTTCATAAATAATTGCATTTAAAAAGTTATAAATTCTAAATATATATATTTAAACTAAATGGTTTAGTTTTTAAATAGCAAGCGGATTTGAAAAATAAATTTATCTGGCGCTACCCTTACCCAATTTTCACCACAAAAAACACCCGCATCTCCAAGTCTAAAACTTAGGTAGGCCCTGAAAAGACCAATCCGTTTTTGTAAATCGGGTCAGCTTAACTGAAAAAAAAAGCCTTTGAATCCAACGACTCAAAGGCTTTCTATCTACTTAAAGCTTTGCTGTTTAATACGCCCGTACAGTCTTTCCTTCCATGTAGTTCACAAAGGCCTTGTTGACCACGCGGGTACCGCCGGAGGTAGGGTAATCTCCAGTAAAGTACCAGTCTCCGGTATGTTCAGGGATGCAGCGATGTAAGTTGTCGACCGTTTGGAAGATCACCTTTACTTCTGCTTTGATGTCTGAGGTGGTTACAATTTGTGCCACTTTATCGGAAATCTCCTCTTCCGTAAAGGAAGCATATACCTGCTTGACAAAGTTCTCGGTGTGATCCGGATGTGCTACACATTGTGCATATACCTGATCGAGTACATTTTCCATCCCTCTTTC
>JBJOOF010000156.1:0-3942 GCA_046051425.1 Bacteroidota bacterium | reverse complement strand
AATCTTTGAAAAGCTTTCTTTACCACTTCCACTTTCGCCAGTGATCAGTACGGTCATCTCCGTGGGTGATGCTTGCATGGCCACCTGAATGGCATGATTGAGCAGGGGACTATGACCTATGATCCCAAACCGTTGCTTTACGCTTTGAATTTCCTGTGCAGTGATCATGCGAGGCTGCTGGGGTTAATTTCTAGGACAGTTCCAAACAGGGTGCCTCTGGAGCTTTCAGTGATTTTGACGCGCACATAGTCACCCAGCTTCAGGCCTTCTGAAGTTACGATGACTACCTTGTTGGCGGAGTTTCTTCCCCGCAGTTCTTCGGCAGACTTCTTTGAGGCGCCATCAATGAGGATTACTTGTTCTTGCCCTACGTCTAGCAGGTTGCGAGCTGTAGACAGTTCGGCCTGCTTATCGATGATTTCTGCCAACCTTCTTTTCTTCGTTTCCAAGGGGATGTCATCTGCATATTTTTTGGCGGCAAGGGTGCCGGGACGTTCGGAGTAGTAGAACATGTAGGAGAAGTCGTATTTCACGAGCTCCATCAGACTTAAGGTGTCTTGGTGTTCTTCTTCGGTTTCAGAGCAAAAGCCAGCAATCATGTCGGAAGAAATCCCGCATTCTTCTCCTAAAATTTCGCGGATGGCACGGACACGGTCCAGGTACCAGGCCCGCGTGTAGGTTCGGTTCATGAGCTCCAGCACCCGGTCATTTCCTGATTGGGCAGGAAGGTGGATGTAGTTGCAGATGTTGTCGTACTTTTTGATGGTATGCAGGACTTCGTCGGTGATGTCCTTGGGGTGGGAGGTGGAGAATCGAACTCGCAGTTGAGGGCTTACCTGCGCTACCATTTCGAGTAAATTGGCAAAGGTGATGACCTCAGTAACTTCTCCCTCTTTTTTATTCAATCGGGCTTTGTTGTTTTCCTCTGGAGACCATTTGTAGGAGTCCACATTTTGACCCAACAAGGTCACTTCCTTGTATCCTTTGCTCCAAAGGTCTCTCGCTTCGGCAAGGATGGATTCTGGGTCTCTGCTACGTTCTCTACCTCGGGTAAAAGGCACCACGCAGAAGGAACACATATTGTCACATCCACGCATGATGGAGATAAAGGCCGAGACGCCATTCGAGTTGAGTCGAACAGGGGAGATGTCCCCGTAGGTTTCTTCGCGTGACAAGAAGGTATTGATTGCCTTGAGTCCGTCTTCGGCAGTTGCCACCAAATTGGGAAGGTCTCGGTAGGCATCTGGTCCTACGACGAGGTCTACGATTTTCTCCTCTTCCAAAAGTTTTTCTTTGAGACGCTCCGCCATGCAGCCCAGAATTCCAATGGTCATGCTAGGTTTGTGGCGCTTCAGTCCATTGAAATGGGTGAGTCGATTGCGAACGGTCTGTTCTGCTTTTTCTCGGATAGAGCAGGTATTTAAAAAAATCACGTCTGCTTTTTTCATATCCGAGGTGGTGTCATATCCATTGTCCTTCATAATGGAAGCGACGATTTCGGAGTCCGAAAAATTCATTGCACAGCCGTAGCTCTCGATATAGACCTTTTTGGCCTTTCCGGTGTTTCCCTCTGGTGTGGTTTGAAAATCAGAAACTTGCGCTTCTTCGGCAGAAAGAATGTCTATGTCTTTGATCAGATCCATGGAGTTGTATTGTAAGCGTAATCGGAATTCAGATTTTGAGGAGTACTACTGTTACAACGCAAAAGGAGTGTAACTGCTTACAAATTTATGAAAATACGGACAAAATGTCAGGATAATTCTCCTTTTTGAACCTAGATTTTAAAAGGGAATAGGCAATTGTTCAGCGATACTCCCGCTGTCCTCGCCCTCAAAAAAGTTGGAAACGCCCAATCCTAGCAATCGAATGGGCTTGGATAGCGAATCTTGATGAAGGAGTTCGATGGCAGTTTGCCAAATTTGCGCTTCCTCTAGAAATCGATCCAAAGTTTTACTTCGAGTTTGAAGTGAAAAGTCATTGTATTTGATTTTTAGGGTCAGAGTCCGACCCTGAATCCCAGTTTTTTTCAATCGACGAAGGAGTTCCTGGTAGATCAATTCCAATTGCTGCTCCAATTCATGGGGCAAGAAAAGGTCTTTATCAAAGGTGTTCTCTGCACTTAAGGATTTTCGTTCCCGATGTGCTTGTACTGAGGACAGGTGAATTCCGCGGACGATATGGAAATAGTGCTCGCCGGATTTGCCAAACTTTTTGACAAGGTATTGCAGAGAATATTCCTTCAAGTCTTTTCCGCAATGGATGCCAACTTGCCTCATTTTCTCAGCCGTTACTTTCCCTATTCCAAAGAATTTTCCAATGGGTAGTTTTTCAAGAAAGTCCTCTGCTTCTTCGGGAAGGATGACTGCCTGCCCATTGGGCTTGTTGAGATCGGAGGCAATCTTCGCTAAAAATTTATTGTAGGAAATGCCAGCAGAGGCATTTAAACCTGTTTTTGCTTTGATTTTTTCTCGGATTTCGGTGGCGATGAGCACAGCAGAATCGAGATCGAACTTATTTTCGGTGACATCCAAAAAGGCTTCATCCAAGGAGAGGGGCTCCACCAAATCTGTGTATTCGAAGAAAATTTCTTGAATTAGGCTTGAAATCTCCTTGTACCGTTCAAATCGAGGCTTGGCGAAGATTAAGTGAGGACATTTTTTTGCGGCTAATGCGGAAGACATGGCGGAGTGAATCCCAAATTTTCGGGCCTCGTAACTTGCTGCAGCCACGACCCCTCGGCTTTCATTACCTCCCACGACAAGCGGTTTTCCTCTCCATTCTGGATGATCCAATTGCTCCACAGACGCATAGAATGCATCCATATCCAAATGGATTATTTTTCGGATGGGAAAGTCGAATAAGCTTTTTTCCATGGAATTAGCCTGTTGGCAGCGGTAGTAGTTGATCTTGGAAATATCTTTTTCCTTCTGCAGTCCTAAACTACTATTTTTTGAGCAAGGGGATGGATTGTCCAAATGATTCCTTGGAATTCAAATCCACTGAATTTGAATAAAAAGAGGTTGTACTGTGTGAAATGTTTTAATTTCCCAACAGAATTGCAAACAAAGCAAAAAGCGAGAACACAATGGCTTGTATTTTAGAGGTAAATGGACTGGGTCCCGAGATGGGGGATAACTGCTGGCTAGCACCAAATGCCACCCTAGTGGGAGATGTGAAGTTGGGTAAAAACTGTACGGTTTGGTTTAATGCGGTCATCCGTGGCGATGTGAATGAAATCCGAATTGGAGATGATACCAATATTCAAGATGGAGCAGTGATTCATTGTACCTACAAGCAGGCAGGAACCTACATTGGCAATCAGGTATCAATTGCACACAATGCCATCGTGCATGGCTGCATCATTCACGACCGGGTGCTGGTAGGAATGGGTGCCATAGTCATGGATGGTGCCATCATCCACTCCGATGCGGTCATTTCTGCGGGTGCAGTGGTTCTTGCGGGCACTGTGGTGGAAGCGGGTTCGATCTATGCAGGTATGCCTGCCAAGAAGGTCAAGGATATTGGAGATAACATGCGGGAAGTCATTCTGCGAACAGCCAAAAATTACCCCATGTACGCCACCTGGTTTCCAAAGGAAGTGTAATTGTCAACGGTTGGCCGTCCACAGACGACAGCCAATTGTATTCAATGAGTCAAATCTTACTAAGACTACAATTACCGGTGGACCGTTGACATCCTGTAGACCGTGGTCTTTGGCCTGTTGACAATTTGATTTTCCTCAGAGGTAAACATGCTTTTTGAGCAACCGATGTAATGGCGGATAGTCATAAAACAGCCTTACTGCATCCAGCCACTAGGGTTTTTTCGCCATTCGGCGAGGGAAGCTAGGGTCGATTGATTAATGTAGTTTTCTTTTACAGCCTGAGGGAGTAGTGCATCGTAGTTGCTCAAGCAAACCAAGGGAACGCCAGCCTCTGAAAA
>JBJOOF010000155.1:0-20857 GCA_046051425.1 Bacteroidota bacterium | reverse complement strand
CAGAACCCCAGCCTCGGGTAGCCTGATTTATTGCAGCGCGGATCCATTGGTCAAGGAAGCAGCAGAAAAGTCTCAGGGCCAAGGAGAAAAAATAGGCTACCAAGCCCACCCTTCTCAAATTCATGATGGAAAAACCAGCCTAATCACTTTAAAGGGTGAAGTGGAAATCGGGATTTTCGGAGAGCACAACCTACAAAACCTGCAAGGCGCCCTTCATATTTGCGAAGCGCTAGGACTTCCACAAGAGAAATTCTATACTTCCATTCAAGGTTTCAAGGGTGCGGCCAAGCGTCAAGAAATCATCGTGCAACACGATACAGGAGTTCTTTACCGGGATTTTGCGCACGCACCCTCCAAACTCAAGGCAACGGTGAATGCCGTGAAAAATCAGTTTCCCAAGCGCCGATTGCTAGCCGTGCAGGAGCTCCACACCTACTCTTCCCTCAACAAAGCTTTCCTACCCAACTATGCGCACAGCATGGATGAAGCGGATACTGCAGTGATTTACTTGAACCCACATGCGGTTGCTTTGAAAAAATTGGAACTCATGTCCGAAGAAATGCTTCGCGAAGGATTCAAACGAAAAGACCTGATTCTATTTACAGATAGTACCGCCTTGAGCGAGTACCTACTTGCGCAAGAATATACCGATACCAATCTCCTACTCATGAGTTCGGGAAATTACGACAACCTCAACCTCGAACCTCTCAAACAAAAATTTCTTTCCTATGCAGCTCAACCTTAAAAATTCAATCGCATTTTTTGATCTGGAGGCAACGGGTACCAACGTATCTACCGATCGAATTGTGGAAATATCGATCGTCAAACTCAACCCTGACGGTGGGCAACAAATCTACACCCGTCGGGTAAATCCTGGCGTTCCCATTCCTTTGGAAGCCTCTCTCATCCATGGATTGTATGATAAAGACCTAAAGAATGAGCCCTTTTTCAAGGATCTGGCCCAAGAAGTGTTTCAATTTATAGGGTTGTCGGATTTGGCAGGATTCAATGTTTTGAAATACGACATTCCCTTGCTGGTAGAGGAATTTCTACGTTCCGGAATCGACTTTGACCTAGACAAGCGCAACTTGCTCGACGCGCAAAAGATCTTCCACTTGATGGAGAAAAGAAACCTGAGTGCGGCCTACAAATTCTATTGTGGGAGGAAACTCGAAAATGCACACAGTGCTGAGGCGGACACCCTAGCTACAGTAGATGTATTTCGCGCACAAGTAGAGCGCTACCTTGGCGAAACGGCCATGGACTTACAGGGAAATACCCTCGGCGTGTTTGAAAATGACATGAAAAAAATCCATTCCCTTGTCAATGAGCGAATGGTGGATCTTGCAGGTCGATTTGTTTTCAATTCGCAAGGAGAAGAAGTATTTAACTTTGGCAAGCACAAGGGAAAAACAATTGAGCAGGCGCTCAAAGAAGAGCCGGGCTATTACGAATGGATGATGAAGGGTGATTTTCCTTTGGACACCAAACGAAAGCTCACCCAAATCAAGTTGCGCGGCTTTAATGCCCGTTAAGTATCAATTTGCATTTCAAAAAAAACAGGCTTGAGAACACCTCAAGCCTGTATTTTTTTATTTGGATCCTTCGTAGTATTTCAAAGCCTCGGGCATTCGAGCATTTAAGCGTTCGGCACGGCGATCTGGACCCGGGTGGGTCGATAGAAATTCCGGAGGTGCTTGGCCAGCGCTTGCAGCCATTCGATCCCAAAAGATGGGAGCTTCTCGAGGATCATAACCCGCCATGGCCATAAATATCAAGCCCATCCGATCAGCCTCAAGCTCATGCTTTCGTGAAAACTGAAGCATCTTTAATTCTGAACCAATACCGACAGACTGTAGGAAAATTTCCTGCGTCAAAGTTGGATTTTGCCCTGCCGCAGCAGAAAGGGCGGCAAATCCAAAATTAACCACCAGTCCTGTAGACATGCGTTCGTTTGCATGAGAGGCCACCGCATGTGCAATTTCATGTCCCATCACCACGGCAATTCCTGTTTCATTTTGAGTGATCGGTAAAATGCCCGTATAAAAAGCGACCTTTCCTCCAGGCATGCACCAAGCGTTGACTTGATCGCCTTTTAAGAGATTAAATTCCCAGTCCAGATCTTTTACTAGGTCGGCATACCCTTGTTCCACCAGGTATTTTTCAACTGCTACGGCCATTTTTTCACCAACCTGTACCACTTGCTTTCCTTGAGTTGAGGTAGTCACAACCTCACTGTCTTTTAAAGCTTTGGCATATTCTTCATTAACAAGCGGTTGAAGTTCCTGATTGGACAAAAAAGCCAATTGGCTTCTGCCAGTAAGTGGAACAGTTGAGCAGGAAGAAAATAGCCCAAAAATCAAAACTAGGTATGCTGTCTTTTTCATTTTTTTAATAGTTAAAATCCCTGCGTCCAGGTAAAAACCTAACAATCCTGGTGCACTTTTTAATTCAATTCTAATTTCACTAAATTAGTTTTTTTACTTGAATTAAAGCAGCCATGTCAACGAATACCGTCCTTTCTCCTGCCGCCATTACCTATCAAAAAAGGATGAAAAATCCCCTTATTTTTTGGTTTGCGATGCTCTTCAAATTGCCAACTGCTGTATTTTGGAGATTGAAGATGGTTCACCTGGATAGCCAAAAGTGCCATGTAAGCATTCCTTATTTCTGGAGAAGTCAAAACCCATTCAAATCCATCTATTTTGCAGCGCTAGCAGGTGCTGCTGAACTGAGTACTGGGGCCTTGTGCCAACTGGCCCTGGCGGGAAAAGGTTCTTTCAGCATGCTCGTGGTGGATTTCCGGGCGGAATACAGCAAGAAGGCGAATACAAAGATTCTATTTACCTGCGAGCAGGGTGCAGAATTGTTTAGCCTAATCGATACCCTCAAGCCAGGAGAAACCAATCAACTGACCATGCTTTCTATTGGCAAAAACAAAGCAAGTGAAGAAGTGGCTCGCTTTTTTATCACCTGGTCTTTCAAGCGGAAAAACTAATCTTCAAGTACCGCTTCTAGTCTAAAAAAGGTCAATAGCGCTTCTTGAACACGTGCTTTGGACCAATCCAAAAATTCATGAGAAGCATGAAAAGCATTGAATCGGAGGATCAAGTCATCCCATTCCTTACGATCCAGTTGATAGGAATCCATCAAAGAAGTTCGTAGCGAATCCGAATCAATTACTTCAAGGTACCCTTGGCGCCGCTTTTCCCATTCCATTCGCTTTTCATAAGCTCTCAGTTGCCGATTCCGCTTCGAAAAGTAGCTGATGGGTCCGTAGATGGTGAAGCCAGGGTTAGGTGATGTAGAGTCTACTCCTATCCCCACCTGCTGGCTCAAAGGAGTTTCTTCAAGAGATGGCTCCTCGATCAAAATCAATTTTCCATCCTTGAATCGAAAACTATAGGGCTCGGCCTTCACTTGAAAGGTAGGTAGCAAGCGCGCACGATCCTGCAATTCAATGAATAGGAAATATTCAGAAGTGGCCACCAATTTTTTCTCTATAAATCCCGGAAAATTAAGAATCAGGGTATCCCCCATGAAGGAAGAAATGGAGAAATAACCTCGGGCATTGGTTTTGGACTCCTCTCCTTTTCCATTGGTCACGATCACCCCTTCCAGGTATTTCTTATCCCAAGCATCAACCACATTGCCTGTATAGCGGCCTTGCGCACAAAGGTTGATCAAACCGAAGAAAAATAAAACGAATAGGAAGCAATACTTCATGAGTGCTCAAAAGTAGGCAGTCCGTATAAGCTGAAAAATGATTTCCTGTTAAAGAACTTTAATTCTGCTCATAATTGTGGTCTGCCCACTTCCGGGAATCTCTTAACTTTGGTGCATGAAGTTTGCTCAAACCCGAATCGCCCCCACCCCTAGTGGATTTTTACACCTTGGCAATGCCTATTCCTTTCTACTTACCAAGGCAATGGCGGAGAAGCACGGAGCAAAAACCCTCCTTCGAATTGATGATTTGGATCGGGAGCGCTATCGTCAGGAATATGTTCAAGACATTTTTGATACCCTTGACTTTCTTGAAATTCAAATCCACCAGGGACCGAGTTCGGTAGCCGAGTTTGAAAGCCAATGGACCCAGCAAGAACGCATGCCGCTCTACCAAGAGGCACTGGATCAACTCCAACGAAGTCGACTGCTTTTTTCTTGCACCTGTACCCGAAGTCAAATCCTTCAAATCGATCCACGAGGAATCTATTTGGGCCAATGCCTAGACAGAAGAATGCCCTTGGACAAAAATGAGGCCGCCTGGAGAATCAATACCTTGGATGCGGATTTTCTGGATTACATCGCCTACCCAAGCACCAAGAAATCCGCCCTAATTCCTGAGGAAGCAAGCTGCTATGTCGTCCGTAAAAAAGACAAAGACCCCGCTTACCAGCTCAGCTCCCTAGTGGATGATCTTCATTTTGGAGTGGATCTGATTGTAAGAGGACAGGATCTATTTCCCTCTACCCTAGCCCAACTCGACCTTGCCCGGATTCTAGGGAAAGAAGGATTTGCGAAAACTACTTTTTACCACCACCCCCTACTCAAAGGGCCAGATCAAAGCAAGCTCTCCAAATCAGCAGGAGCATTTTCTATCCGACAGCTTCGCCAAGAAGGAAAAAGCCTAGAAGATGTATTTCAGTTGCTGGGAAAAAGTTTGGGGCTTCAAGAAGAAATCCACTCTTTTCAAGAGTTTTCAGAACTGGCACTCTCCTAACAAAAAAGGGTCCTGATAATTCAGGACCCTTTCTAGTTAACCTAATCGCAGGCTTACTTGTATTTCGCTGCTTCTCCCGGAGCCACTGCGGACTTCTGGATAAACTGGCGGATATCCTCGTTGGAGGTAGCCAAGTCTTCTGCACGCAAGTACATCATGTGTCCAGAACGATATCCTTTGAAATCGATTCGCTCTTTCATTTTTCCATTTGGATCGATGTGCCAAGTGCTGTACTTCGCATTGAAGTAGTCAGTTCCTCCATCAAAATACCCAGACTGAACCATCAAATGAAGGTATGGATTTTGTCTCATAGCCGTTCCTAGGTCGTTCGCTGTGTTCTCGTTGCTACGATCCCATGGGTTCACTGGACCAAAAAGGTTGTAGGTCAGGTCGGTATTGTATTTGAGTACATTCTTCGCGTAGAGGTTAAATGCTGGCGCAAAGGCATGGTTCCAGCTAGTCAAAGCTGGATCGAAATCGTAGCGATCTCCTGCTTCCATTCGGTCAAAACCTTTGTATCGGCTATCCAAACGACCTACCGTCATTCCATCTCTACTGCGTAGCAATTCCTTCCAGAAAAAGCTAGTTGGCACCATCAGGTTGTACTGAAGAATGGATTCCTTACTCAACCCAGAGTAATAGGCCATTTTGGTGGCAATGGCTTCACGCTCTGCTTCAGAAAGCAAACCTCCTTTAGCCATCGCTGGCAGAATCTCATTCACTGCCATTGGTTCTACGATGGCCAAGATCTCATCCAAATCCTTGGCTTGCAATTCTGCTGGAAGTGCTTTGTGGTACCAAGCGGTAGCAGCATA
Organism: Bacteroidota bacterium; assembly: GCA_046051425.1. Lineage (GTDB taxonomy): Bacteria > Bacteroidota > Bacteroidia > Cytophagales > Cyclobacteriaceae > Algoriphagus. The sequence goes on along the minus strand of JBJOOF010000155.1, from coordinate 15,322 downwards.
GTATGGCCAATAATTTGCCATTTTAACTGGTCCATCACGCAAGATTCCCATGTCTGTAGGAGACACGAGGATGACCCCATTGAAATACATCCAGTGGGAATTCTGTAACTGAGAAACTAGGCCAGCTACTCGAGTGGTGCCGTAACTTTCGCCAATCAAATACTTGGGGGAAGCCCAACGATTCTGACGGGTTACAAAGGTATTGACCCAATCTGCGAGGTATTTGATATCCGCATTAATTCCAAAAAAGGTGCTGCGCGGGGTATCTTCCTTTACAATTCGGGAATAGCCAGTATTCACCGGATCGATGTAGACGATGTCCGCGACGTCCAAGATGGAATGTGGGTTTGACTTAGTTCCGTAAGGCTGAACAGGGTATCCTTCGTCATCTATATTTAACACCACAGGACCTGTATAGGCCAAGTGCATCCAGATGGAAGCGGAACCAGGTCCACCATTGAAACTAACCACCAAGGGTCTTTTGCTGCGGTCTACTACATCTGTACGCTCGTAGTAGGTGTAGAAAAGAGAAGCAATCGGTTCCCCTTTTTCGTCCCATACAGGCTGAGTTCCTGCAGTGGCCTTGTAAGGAACACGTTTTCCTTTGATGGTTACCTCCGAGGTAGATTCTACCTTGGATTCCACCTCAATTTTTCGAGTGGTCTGCGCCATCACCGAGTACACGGTGAGCAATAAAAACGCAGTTAAGAGTTGTTTTTTCATAGTGTAAGGCAATTTTATTAGCTCAATTAACGCTTTTTTAAAATGAGTGAAAAATAAATTACAGAAGTGGTATTAGATTTTTTTGATTTCTCAAGAGAGGAAATAAGTTAGAAATGCTTTTCGAAAAGAATTCCAAAATGAATTCCTTCATTTGTTTCTTAGTGGAATTTAGAATCAAATGCTGAGCATTCCAGTCAAAACCACAACGGCCTTTCCCTGAATTAATACCCGATCTCCCTTTTTTTCTAAAAAGAGTTTTCCCCCTCGCTTACTTGCCTGGTAGGCTTTGAAACTCGTTTTCCCTGTTTTCTTGTACCAGTAATCTACCAAAGCACAGTGCGCAAATCCAGTTACTGGATCCTCATTTATTCCCAGGTTGGGGCCAAAATACCTGCTCACCAGATCATATTCACCGGTTCCAGCAGCAGTCACAATAAATCCCTCCTCACTGGTGGCAGCGAGCACCGCAAAGTCGGGGGCTAAATTGCGAATGGCCGCCTCATCCTCCAATTCAAAAATCCAATTTCCCCGCAGCCTTGCCGCCTGCTTAATATTAGCACCAAAAAGGGTCTTTGCATGATCTGGGTGCGTATCCAACGTAGTAGGAATCAGCGGAAAGTCCATACAAACCCCTTCCCCACTTTTTGTAACGGAGAGGATTCCAGAGCGTGTTTGAAAGTGGATGGTATCCTCTGGTTTCACCCAGCCTTCGTGAAACATCCAGGAGGCAGAGGCGAGCGTCGCATGTCCACAGAGATCCACTTCTACTGCCGGGGTAAACCAGCGTAACGAAAAGACCTTTGGATCTGCGGTTCGCTCCACAAAGGCAGTTTCGCTCAGGTTCATCTCCATCGCAATTTGCTGCATCAGGTCCTGAGAAATCGAGTTTTCCAAGAGACAAACCCCTGCTGGATTTCCTGAAAAGGGCTGATCCGAAAAGGAATCTAAAATTGCAATCGCTAGTTGTCCCATCAATAGGCTTGTTGAAGTACTTGAAAATGATGCATAAAATGTCCAGGAATGATCCAAAGCAAGGCCCGAGTGCTCATAGGGTTGCCATTGGCAGACCCTATTTCCTCAAAAGAACCATCAGGTAGTGTTTGAACTAGACTGAGTATGGCTTGTCGCTGGTTGACAAAATCAGCAAGCAATAATTCGAGAGGCACCGCATTAAACTGTCCTTGCTGCACGTAGGGGTCTTGATCAAATCCAGGAAGGGAATTTTTATCTCCTCTGGCGATGCAAAGAGCGCGAAAGGTCATGATGCGTTCGGTATCAATCAAGTGGCCGAGCAATTCCTTGGGGCTCCATTTACCAGGCGCATAGGGCGTTGTATCCCAACCTGCTGCCTTGGAAGCCAAGAGCGTTTTCAATTGCTCAATTTGTAGCATCAAAAGCTCCGAAAAATTCGCATCACCTAGTTCCGAAATATAAGTTTCGTAGTAGGGAGGATATTCGCCTTTGCTAGGCAGTGAAAATGTCTTCATGTAAAAATGACTAGGTTCTGTTAAATTCTGAACTAAATTTAGAACGAACTTAAGATAGGATCTCCACCATGCGTCACATTTTATTCTTACTTACCGCCCTTACCCTCACTTTCCATGTATTTGGCCAGCAGATGGTCATTCGCAATCCTGAAATTTCACAACTAGTACAGCAGGTCAATGCCGACAGCTTGAAAAAATACACCGAAGTATTGGCTTCCTTCAAGAGCAGGCATACCCTGAATCAGGATGCTAAAGACGGCATGATTGCCGCTCAAAACTACGTAAAGGCTAAATTTTCAGAATTTTCAAGTAAATCAAACGGAAGATTAACTTCCATGATTGACGAGTTTGTAGTGCCGGGCGACGGAAGAAGAATTGTATCCGATGCAAAAGTTGCAAATGTGGTAGCCATGCTCCATGGGACAAACAACAAGCAAGATCCCCGAATGATCCTGGTTTCAGGACATTTGGATTCCCGAAACAAGGATGTGATGGATGCTACCGGTGCATCTCCTGGTGCCAATGACGATGCCAGTGGAGTGGCTTTGGTCATCGAACTTGCGCGTATCCTTTCCCAAACTGAGTTTCCTGCCACCTTGGTCTTTGTAGCATTTACAGGAGAAGAGCAAGGCCTAAAAGGGGCTACCTACCTTGCTGACAAAGCAAAAGAAATGTCTTGGAAAATCGAGGCGGTACTCAACAATGACATTGTTGGAAACAGCAACTCTTCCGAAACCAACATTAGCAACAACACGGTGATGCGCGTTTTTTCAGAAACTATCCCACTTGCCGAGGACGAGCGAGGAGCGAATATCCGTAGATCCATCAATTCCGATAACGACAGCCCCTCCCGACAACTTGCGCGTTACATCAAGGAAGTAGGCGAGCGCTATGTAGACCAAATGGAAGTGAAATTGATCTACAGAAACGACCGATTTCTCCGTGGAGGTGACCAAACTCCCTTTATGAAAAATGGATTTACTGCGGTACGTATGTCTGAAATGAATGAGAACTTTCTGCACCAGCATGAAAATGTACGCGTAGAAAATGGAGTTCAATACGGGGATCTACCCGAATTCATGGATTTTGAATATCTCAGAAAAGTAGCAGCAGTAAACTTGGCATCAGCCGCCTCGCTAGCCCACGCTCCAGGGATGCCTCAGGAAGTGAAGATCGATGTTCGCGGCCTAAGCAACTCTACTTCCCTAATTTGGAAAGCCCCAATCCATGGAAAAGCGAAGGGATACTATGTGTTGATGCGGGAAACCTCCTCATCGGTATGGGAGAAAAAGTTCTACACCGAGGAGACTAGCCTGAAACTTCCTTACAGTAAAGACAACTACTTCTTTGCCGTGCAGGCGGTATCGGAACAGGGTTTGGAAAGTTTGCCAGTGATCCCTTCCCCACTGACCCGATAAGGGTTCTCATTCATTTTAAAAAATCACATCAAGCTTAATGTATATCTAGGACCGTCTCACGGTTCTGGTGTTCAAGGAAAGTGCCCTATTCTTTAAAATCAATTTAAACTTATATTTTTTATACTTTTTTGATTTACAGTTTATAAATCAATTATTTTTTAATTTATTTGACAAATTATTTTTTTTTTGATTTGCTATTTTTTGATTCGACTTTTTATGAATACACAAGCCCAGTTTTTTCAACGGCTAAAGCCTACAGTTCCACCCTATTCTTCCTTAGCTGCGGAAGTCGCAGCCACACTCAAGGTAAGTCTAGATAGTGCCTATAGACGGATACGCGGAGAAAAACTCTTGGATTTCGACGAAATCAGTTTGCTATGCCAGGAGTTTAACATCTCCTTGGATGAGTTTCTGTGCTTAAAAAATGATTCCATTTTATTCAAATCCACCTCATCCCCACCTAGAGAAGATGCCCTAGCGCATTGGATGGTTGAGATGGTCAAGCAGCTCTACTACATCAATAGTTATCCCAAAAGGCACCTTTATTTTTTAATCAAAGATTTGCCGCCCTTTCATCATTTTTTCCATCCGATCCTTGCCAGCTTTAAATTCTTTTTTTGGACAAATTCTATCCTGCCTCCAGGTCAGCAGCAACTTGAGAAATTTTGTTTGGACACCAAGTATCTAAGCGGTTATGAAATCCTAGCCAAACGAATTCTTCGCGCGTATACCAAAGTCCCAAGTACCGAAATCTGGAATAAAGACACCCTAAATACCACATTAAGGCAGATTGAAACGTATCATGAAATGGGCTTGATCCAGGATTCAGAAACAACCAAACAAATCTATGGTAGCCTCTTGGAAGTGGTAGATCATCTTGAAAAGATGGCTTCAGATGGGCAAAAATCTTTGTTGGGCCAAGTTACCAATCCAGATTTTGGGGAATATCGGCTCTATCAAAATGATATTATCTCTGGAGACAATACCTTACTTGCTGAAATTGGAGATACCAAAATCACCTACCTCAACCATAGCATACTCTACTTTGTAGGTTCCACGGATAAGGGTTTTAATGAGGAGGTATTTAGAAATATGAATAACCTAATCAAAAGATCAAATCTTATGAGTGGTACTGGATCAAAGGAACGTGCACAGGTATTCAATAAGCTACGGAGAAAAGTTCAAGCAAAGTTGGATGCAATGGATGCCTAAGTAACTCTTCTCATTTTTTCTGAAAGATATTCCTACTTATTTTAGAGCATGAATACTTGGACAGCACTTTTTTTGTATGGGCTACTTCTTGCATGTTTTGGGTGCATTTCAAAAGCGGCTGAAAATCCGAATCAACAGATAACTAGCATTTCAGCTAGTCAAATCCCCTCCAAAAAGAACATGGTTTGGATTCCAGGAGGTGAGTTGATCATGGGAAGCGATGATCCAAATGCTTATGCAGCAGAAAAACCCGCTGTACAAGTACGAGTTGAAGGCTTTTGGATGGAAACCGCAGAAGTCACCAATGCTCAGTTTCAAAAATTTGTTGAGGCCACAGGCTATAAAACAGTAGCTGAACGCCCCATTTCCTGGGAGGAATTAAAAAAACAATTGCCACCCAACACCCCTAAATTATCGGAAGAGGAACTTGCTCCCGGTTCGATGGTATTTATTGCTCCTAACAGACCTGTTTCTCTCAATGACATTTCTGCTTGGTGGCAATGGGTAAAAGGTGCCAATTGGAGGCATCCAGAAGGTCCGGAAAGTGATTTGGCGGGTCGAGAAAATCATCCTGTAGTACATATCGCTTACGAGGATGCACTAGCTTATGCCGGTTGGGTGGGTAAAAGATTGCCCACTGAAGCCGAATGGGAATTTGCAGCACGTGGTGGGTTGAATGGAGAAAAATTTGCTTGGGGCGATGAATTTGCTCCCGGAGGCACCTACCTCGCGAATACCTTCCAAGGGAATTTCCCATCAAAAGATGAGGGTAAGGATGGATTTAATTCTACGGCTCCCGTTCAATCCTTTCCTCCCAATGCCTATGGTGCCTACGACATGATTGGGAATGTATGGGAATTGACTTCGGATTGGTATGATGCACTCAAGCATGCCCGCACCGCGGGAAAAGTGGCCAAACTAGATGCAGGCATGAATCCATGCTACAATCCAAGCAATCCCTATGCGATGGAACGGGTCATTAAGGGAGGGTCCTTTTTATGTGCATCCAATTACTGCACCAATTACCGACCGGCAGCAAGGCAGGGTCAAGCCTACGACTCGGGAACCTCGAATGTAGGATTTCGCTTAGTCTTGGATGGTAATCCAAAAAGAAAAAATGGGTAGGTCAACGCAGGAAATTAGAGGATTAAAGACCTAAATCCCTTCTTTTCCCTATCGTCTTTTTTTAACGAATCCCTTTTTCAGGATATTTGGGCACCACGGTCTTACCAAAGGCTTTCAATTCCTCAATTTGAGCATCCATGTCCCCATTTGGATAGATACAAGGTCCGATGCCTGCTTCTTTCTTTTTGTAATCCAAATAGCCGATCACAATAGGCACATTTGCTCCAAGTGCCGTATGATAAAATCCAGATTTCCATTTGGTTACTGCACTTCTAGTTCCTTCTGGTGTTACCATCACCACCAAATCCTCTCGATCATTCAGCATTTGGACCATGGCCTCTGTATAGGTTTGCTTCTTACCGCCAGGAATCCGTTTACGGTCAATAGGAATCGCTCCTAATCCGGACAATAGCCAACCCAAAGGGCCCACCATCACTTCTTTTTTTATTGTAAAGCGGACAGGAATATCCATTAAAAAAAAGGCGGCACGTGCATACAAAATATCCCAATTGGAGGTGTGTGGAATTGCAATCAAAACAGCCTTTTTGACACCTGCTGGCCAATTGGGATTTAAGCTCCATCCAGCCACCCAGAAAATAAATCGCGAAAGTAATTTCATCATAAGGAGACTAAATTAAGAATTTACTTGAATTAAGGAGGGATTGGCTTCGATCACACGCATAGCTTCTTGGTAACCAGCTTGAAATAACTCAGGTGCTTTTTTTAAATCAAAAACACTGTATTTACCCAAGCCAGGAGCTTCAATGAAATAGTCACAAGCCCCTTTTCGGGTATACACATTGAAATTTAAGTTCATCATAACCGCCCGTTCAAGTAGGTTTTTCACATTGCGCACCTTCCCTAGTTCTGGCAAATGATTGCAATTGACCCCGATGACCAGGTCACTTTTCCCTTTTAAGGGTTCAACAGGCAAATTATTCAACACTCCTCCATCTACCAGGTAACGGGAATCGTATTCGATAGGCTCAAACATACCTGGAATGCAAGAAGAAGCCAGAATCGGCTCAATCAACTGCCCTTGGTTAAAATATACTACTTCCCCTTTCCCAATATCTGTTGCAGCAACAATCAGAGGAGTTTTTAATGCAGAAAACTCATCCACAGGCAGGTAAGTTTTCAAGAGTTCGGCCAAACTATCCAGATTGAATAAGCCCTTCCAAGAAATGGCTGGGCGCATCAATTTGAAATAATTGGTTTCAATCACAATCTTCAATACTTCATCGGGGGAATATCCTTGGCAATACATGACCCCAACAATGGCTCCTGCCGAGCTCCCGCTGATTTGATTTGGAAAAATCCCCACTTCATTGAGTGCTTTGAGCACACCGAGATGGGAAATCCCTCTTACCCCTCCACCAGAAAGGGCTAGACCTATACTCGGCTTAGAGTTCATCTAATCGAAAGGTTTGGTCTACACGCACTCCTTTTTCAGTCATTTTTACGGTGCAGCACTCATTCACCGAATCGTGTTCTAGAAAAAGCACATACTGGTTTTCCGCTGCCTCTCCCAAAAATTGCTGCTTCTCCTGCAGGGTAAGTAAAGGTCGGGTATCATAGCCCATTACATAGGGCAAAGGAATATGTCCCACAGAAGGCAGTAAATCGGCCATAAACACCAGTGTATGTCCTTTGTACTGCATTTTGGGGAGCATTTGCTTATCCGTATGCCCATCCATGGTGAGGAAGTCAAACCCTGGAAATAAGGATTTAGTGGCTAGGTCGAGGTATTTGAGTACTCCATGCTCTTGCAAGGGGAGGATATTTTCTTCCAAAAAGGAAGCTTTTTCTCTTGGATTTGGAACCGTTGCCCAGTTCCAGTGATCTTGATTGGTCCAGTATTGGGCTCTTGGAAAAGTCAATTCGTATTGTCCGTGGGATCCATACTTTACACTCCCTCCACAATGGTCAAAGTGCAGGTGCGTCAAAAATACATCAGTGATGTCGGTGGGATGTACTCCGAGTTGCCGTAAACTTTTCTCTAGGCTCGCATCTCCATGCAAGTAGTAATGAGAAAAGAAGCGCGCATCCTGCTTGTCCCCAATGCCCGTGTCAATTAAGACCAATCGATTGCCCTCTGACACGAGTAAGCAACGCATGGCCCAGGGGCAGAGGTTGTTTTCATCTGCAGGATTGGTACGAGACCAGATGGATTTGGGCACTACCCCAAACATGGCCCCACCATCCAATTTAAAAAATCCTGTATCTACGGTGAAAAGCTCCATGTAAATGATTTATAGCACTGAGAAACTGCCCCTTCTACCCAATTGTAGGACTTGCAGACAATTGAAAGCGAACCAAAAAAGGATCAATTCTTATTCAACTACCACACCCATTGCGCAGAACTTGTCAATACGCTGGGAAATACGTTGGTCCGCTTCGATGGCATCCAACTCTTTCAAGGCCTGGCTGATTACTTGCTTCAAGGTTTTTGCCATCCCTTTGAGGTCTTTGTGGGCTCCACCAAGTGGTTCGGGAATAATGTCATCCACTAGACCATTGGATTTCATGTCTGTAGCAGTCAACTTCAATGCCTCCGCTGCTTGTTCTTTGTAGTCCCAAGACCTCCACAGAATGGAAGAACAAGATTCGGGGGAAATCACGGAGTACCACGTATTTTCCAACATGTAGACTTTATCACCAATGGCGATACCCAAGGCTCCACCAGATGCTCCTTCACCAATGATGATGCAAATCACCGGCACCTTGAGCATAAACATCTCCTTGATATTTCGTGCAATGGCTTCCCCCTGTCCCCTTTCTTCTGCTTCCAAACCTGGGAATGCACCCGGAGTGTCGATGAGAGTGACGATGGGCTTATTGAATTTTTCGGCCATTTTCATCAGTCGGAGCGCCTTACGGTATCCTTCTGGATTGGCCATGCCAAAATTTCGCTCTTGGCGTTGCTTTGTATTTCTGCCTTTTTGCTGCCCAATAAATAGGACCGTACGGCCATCTATATCTCCTAATCCACCAATCATGGCCTTGTCATCCTTCACACTGCGATCTCCATGCAATTCAATAAAATCGTTGGTGATTTCGTAGATATAATCTAAGGCATAAGGCCGATCCGCATGTCTCGAAAGTTGTACCCGCTGCCAGCGTGTCAGATTTGCAAAGGTTTCCTTTTTCAAGGCTAAAATTTTACCTTCCAATGAAGTAATATCCTTGCTTAGGTCGATGTTCCTCCCCTTCGCCAACTCCTTCATCTCCTGCAACTTTTGCTCTAAATCAACAATGGGTTTTTCAAATTCTAAGACCATTTCCGTAAATTTTTGAAGAACAAAGATAAGGATAAGTCTTAATCCCCGATGGAAATTTTGAAGGAAATAGAGGTTGGAAAAGTGGCCTCGAAATTACTGGATTCTAAAAAAAATAAGAAAAATCAGCAAAAATGAATGGCCAATAATGAACCCATCTATAGGCAAACATATCCAAAACAAAAAAGTCCCTAATTTCTTAGGGACTTTAATGCGGAATGGACGGGACTCGAACCCGCGACCTCCTGCGTGACAGGCAGGCATTCTAACCAGCTGAACTACCACTCCAAGGTTAGTGACGGCAAGAATAAACTTACCTCAATGAAAAGACGAATGAATCAGTCTTTGGTACTATAAATCGATGCGGAATGGACGGGACTCGAACCCGCGACCTCCTGCGTGACAGGCAGGCATTCTAACCAGCTGAACTACCACTCCGTTTCCCTTCACTTTTGAAGTGGTGCAAAGGTAGAAAAACGGAACTTATCCGCAATAAATCAACTTTATTTTTTTAATAAAAGGCAAGTATCTCCTTCGCTATCAAACACATAAATATAGATAGTAAAGGTTTAAACGGCTGTTTGATCCACTAGCACTTGCACATTGGGATGCAACCAAAGGTAGGATGCAGGAAATTGGCCTCGTACTTGCTGCTCTTTCAATTGCTCAAAAGCCTCTTTTTTGCCGGATCCTGCAACAAAAAGTAAGATAAGTTTGGACTGCAAGATTCCTCGAAGGCCTATCGTCATACCAAAACTTGGAGGCTGCTGCAAGGTTTTCAGCATGCCATTGGCTAAAGTCGATTCTGCAAGTTGGCATACATGAAAGGGTAGCTGATGCTCCTCCCCTGGTTCATTCAACGCAATATGCCCATTCACACCAATGCCCAAAATACAAATATCCAAGGGGCCTTCTCGCTCCAAAACCTGCTCCATAGCCACACATTCTCCTTCCGGGTCCTGCGTATAAGGGTCTAAGGTCCAGTACCGATCCGATGAAATCCCCATAGGCTGCACAAACTTCCGCTGTACATCCAACTCGGAGGTAAATGGAGAGTTGGGTTCTAAACCACCCCACTCGTCCAATTTGATTACCCGCAGGGCAGAACCGAAATCTGGATGCTGCTCCCTGTAGTCCACAAGCTTGGTGTAGCTCCCTGAAGGAGACCCACCACTTGCCACACAGAACAAAAGATTGGGCTTTTTATCCATCGCTTCTTTGATCCATTCAAAGCCCTGTTTACTCATTGACTCAAAGTCAGAAAAAAAGTGGAAATTCATAATTGCTGTTGTATTGGCTGTTTACTAGAAATCTTTTGGTTTAAATGTATCACTTCACACCCATCAAATCCAAGTGAAAAACAACCTCTCATCAATTAAATTTTAGGGATTCCAAAACCCTTCTTATCTTACTTATTCAATTTGACCCCTATTCTAGTTAAGTTATGAAAAGAACCTCCCTCCTCATCTTTGTTCTCCTAGCGCTTGGACAACCCCTCCTTGCTCAGAAAAAAGGAACAACCAAAGCAGATCCACTCAAGCAATCTGTCCAACAAACCATCGATGCACAATTTGCCGACATGACCGAACTCAGTGATAAGATCTGGTCATTTGAAGAAATCGCATTCCAAGAAACACAATCATCCGCCGCTCTTTCTTCCTACGCTGAAAAGTTGGGATTCAAAGTTACCCGAGGTGTAGGTGAAATCCCCACTGCTTTCGTAGCAGAATACGGTTCTGGAGCTCCAATCATCGGTATTATGGGTGAATTTGATGGGCTACCTGGTCTATCTCAAAACAAAGTCCCTTTCAAAAGCCCACTCCACGCTGGGGCTCCAGGCCACGGCTGCGGACACAATCTTTTTGGTGTAGCCTCCTTAGGAGCTGCTTCTGCCATCAAAAACCTGATTGCATCTGGTCAACTTAAAGGAACCATCCGATTCTATGGTACCCCTGCAGAAGAAAAATATTTCGGAAAACTATGGATGATCCGAGCAGGCTTGATGGATGATGTAGACATCATGATGGACTGGCACCCTGCAGACGAAACCAAGACAGAAGTTCAAAAAGGACTGGCCTTGGTGGACTTCTTGGTGGAATTTAACGGACAAACTGCACATGCTTCCGGTGATCCTTGGAATGGTAGATCTGCCTCAGACGCCCTTGAATTGTATACCAATGGAATCAACTACTACAGAGAGCACATCAAGCCTACCGTCCGCATTCACTACCATATCCAAGACGGTGGAAAAGTAGTCAATGTAGTGCCCGATTACAGCAGATTGTGGGTTCGGGTTCGTGATACCAGCAGAGAAGGTCTATTACCTGTTTGGAAGCAAGTCGAAAAAATGGCTTCTGGCGCTGCCATCATGGCCAACGTAGATCATAAGGTTACTTTGGTGTCTGGCGTGCATGAAATTTTGGTGAACCGTACCGGTTCAGCCATCATGCAAAAAAACATTGAATCTTTGGGAGCTATTTCCTATACCGAAGAGGAACAGGCTTTTGCCAAAAAAATTCAGGAAGCGAATGGCAAACCACAAGTGGGCGTGATTTCTGAAATTAAGCCAATGGAAGAAACGCAAGAGCATAGCATGGGTGGGAGCACCGACGTTGGGGATGTGAGTTGGGTCGTACCTACTATCCGTATGGGAGCAACAGTGGCTCCTACCGGAACGCCTTGGCACTCCTGGGCTGTAGTGGCCTCTGTAGGGATGTCCATCGGACACAAGGGCATGGGCTATGCTTCCAAGGCATTAGCCATGACCATGGTAGACCTCTATCAAAATGAAACCTTGCGTAACGAAATCAAAGCTGAGTTCAAGCAAAAGAAAGGGGACTATGTCTACAAGGGAATCGTTCCAGATGGCCCTCCACCATTGAAATCAGGTTATTAATCAAAATCAGCCCTCTGTCATTCCAAAGCAGAGGGCTTTTTTTGTCCTAACTCCCTGATTTTCTTTTTATTTTAAACTTATTTCTGGGTTTCTAGTTTGGTATCTGTAAACACTTAAAAAAACTAAACCAATGAAAAAAATCAAATTAGTATCCCTAGCGCTTGTAGCCTTCGCGGCCACTACTCTTGTAAGTTGTAATGCCCCTAAAGAAACAGCAGAAGAAACTGCTGATTCTACAGTAGTGGTAGAAGAAGTAGTTTCTAACACCGTAGTAGATATTGCTGTTGGATCTCCTGACCACACTACCCTAGTAACTGCAGTTACTGCTGCAGGTCTAGTTGAAACCTTGAGTGGAACAGGACCATTTACTGTATTTGCTCCTACCAATGCTGCTTTTGCAGCCTTGCCAGCAGGAACGGTAGAAAATCTATTGAAGCCTGAAAACAAAGAGAAATTGACTTCTATCCTTACTTACCATGTGGTAGCAGGCAACGTATTGTCTGGCCAATTGACAGATGGACAAAAAGTAGCAACCTTGAATGGTCAGGAATTGACTGTAGCCATCAAAAATGGCGTGGTGACTATCAACGGAATTAAAGTAATTGCTGCTGACCTAGCAGGAACCAACGGTGTAGTTCACGTAGTAGAAGGTGTAATCTTACCTAAGTAAGTTCTACTCCATCACTTTTTAAAAAGTCAGCTCTTCGCTGACTTTTTTTTGTGCCTATACTTTTTCTTACCTTAATTTTATAAAAACGCTCCACCACAGCTAGCATTGATTTAAATACTTGCACCTAGAACTTCTACTTATGAAGAAAATTGCCTTAACCCTCCTTTTTCCCTTAATTTTTCAAATCACAGCGCTAGCGCAAAATTCAACAAAGACAAATGAAGCGCAGGAGATTCAGCAACTGATTCAAAATTCTTTTGATTCTTTATTTTCTGGCTACCGCGCAGAATTACTCGACCGCTTTTATACCCCTGATTTTTTGTTGTTGGAGCAAGGAGAAGTTTGGGACATGGACTTTATCAAAACTTACCTCGGAGATCGAAGCAAAAACCCCAACCCAGTGACACGCACCAATCGATTCGAATTTATCAAAACGGAAGTTTTTGGAGATCGAGCCTGGGTAGCTTATCACAATTGGGCAACATTTACCAAGGAAGGAACTGCACCACGAGAAGTGTATTGGCTGGAAAGTGCTTCTGCCATTCGGACCAGCGATGGTTGGAGACTGGAACTACTTCATTCGACACGGGTGGAAAATAAAAAATAAAAAATCCCAGCCTCTCAAAGACTGGGAAGATGTGTTCTGAATTAGTTGAACAGTTTCTCTAGAATCTTGTAAGTAATCAGGTAGGTGGGCCGTACTCCATCCATCCCCAAGGCACCTGAAGCGAGCGTGCTACCCGTCTCCAAGGGGTTATCTGAGGCATAGTAGGCATAAAGCACCTTGATATTGGATCGGATATTTGCACGGATTTTGGAGGCTGATTGGATTGCCTTTTGGTAATGTGCTCCTTCCATCTCTAGTCCCACTGCCTTCCATGAAGATTCCATAAAATAAGTCAAGATATCTCGGTTCTGCAGGGAAGTTCCCAATACCGTAATCATTGACCCTGCGTATACTCCCAAACCATAGCCCTTGAAATCAGACTTTTTCAATTCATTGCGGAATGGATAATTGTCGGCAGTACCTTCAAAAACATGAGCCGTAGGCACCATCAAATCTCCCTTTCCTCCGTGAAGAATTCCCGCTTTCCCCATAATTGAGGTGGACACCACGTTTAAGGGGTATTTCACCCCATCCTTGGTGTATGGCTTCAGCAACTCATCGAAGCATTCATAGGCTTGTTCCCCAAAGGCATAGTCCATCACCACAAATACAGGCCGCTTTTCCTTTTCTTTGGGCAAAATGACGCCGGGAATCAAGGAATCTACTTCCATTAGAGCCGTATCAATGAGTTGTGCCCCGATATTGGTTCCCGACTCATCGGGAAGATCCACAAAACCATGCTTTTCAGCATAAGCCCATATTTTCTTGCCTTGGTTGTTTTTGGCTTTGATGGAAATCTCGGTAGCCACTTGTTCGATCTCCTCAAAACTTCCAGCACCCAAAGCTTGGTGTGCATAAATGGTATTGACCACGCTATGCATATTGGCAGAGATGATGTGAATGGGACGGTGGATTAGGTTTCGATCCAACAAGGCTTCCTTGATTCGATTGGCCCAAAGTTCCCCATACACGTGATGGCCTACCCGCTCGCGTAAGGTAGCCGAGAAACTAATTTCTCGATCCAAGCCTTGAATCGATTCCTCCATGGACAATTTGCCCAGGTGGTAAACAATGGAAAATAGGCTGTTGGAATTGCTGCTCTCGGCAAACTTCTGCACCGCATGAACGGTCTCCTCGTAGGTTCTTCCGATAATATGACTTAGGTAGGCGGCAGCACTTTCTATTTCCAACTCCTCTCCCAACTTTTCCTTCTTTACAAATTCCTCCAACATCTTCCAATTGGAAGAGATTTTCCCTTTGGGATCCGTGCTATTTTGTTGGATTTTTCGAGATTCAATGTAGAGAAAAGTCAAGTGAGTCAGGATGTCATAAATATCTGATCTTCCGCGAGTCATCTCTACATACATAATCTGTTCATCTAAGCGATAACAGTTGCGCTTTCTACGTGGAGGCACGATGGGTTTGAGGTGTGATGTTTCGTATCCTTCCCTACTGATCAGGCGGACAAATCGACACTCTTCGATTCCTTTTGGAAGACGCTCCATGACGTAGAGTAAGCCATCCAATTCAATTTTCTCAGGGTCAGTTAACTTTCCATAGATCTCAGGGCTAAGCACCATCAAAGCCTGAATCAAGCCTTCACCAGACACTCCCATGGGCTTGTAACTGCCTCGATTAAAAAGATGGCGCATTGTAATGTACAAGCGCTCTATGGCTGCTCTGGATTCTTGTGCTCTAGTTCTGATCATGAGTCCTTTTGTTGGCTAAATGGTTAAAGCTAAAAATTAGGTAAGCTGACTTTTTTGCAATTCGATAAACCTACCCCTTCACTAATTTACTTACAAAAAGCTGTAAGTTTTCCAGATCTCTCTGGAGTACCAAAGGGATAAATTCTTCAAAATTACCATTTTTTTCGGGATTTATAAGAAGGAACCAATGGTTACTC
>JBJOOF010000154.1:0-13922 GCA_046051425.1 Bacteroidota bacterium | reverse complement strand
AGGTTGTCTTCCAAAAAACGATAACCGAAATCTCAGTAGGCAACGAACGAATCATGGAGCGCTACAGCATTCTGGTGTCGCAAAAAGGATTGGCTTCCAAGGATGTGCCGTTTTGGGAAATTTTAAAAAAAAACACAGAGGACATCGGCTCCATATTTAGTCCACTTCCTTCACTGATTGGCGGAAACATCAAAAGTTTGGATGCAGCCAAGAGCCCTGTGATTGGTCAGGTGAGTTTGGGAGTAATTCGTCAGAAAAGAGTGTACATCAATTTGACAGAGGTGAGCCCATGGAATTACCTGGATCCAAAGTTTAACGATTGCGCAATCGGGGAAGAGGCTGTGTTAAGATCGGATTACCAAGTCATCTTTGGCAATGGAGCAGTGGTGCCTGCACGACCTTTGATGGTCGGTACTACCATTGTAGGGTACTATCCTTCATCAAAAAGGTGTACCGATTGCACGCTGTATGCTTCCAAAACAAAGCCCTCCTTTTGGAAAGATTAATGCTATGGAAAGACTACCGATGAATTTGCATCCAACAAAGGGAATAACTAGAATCAGAGGAATCTTTGTCCTGATCTTGTTGGTTTTTGGATTTGCCTTTCCTAGTTTGTCTCAATCAGTGAATGGGCTGAAGGAACAAGTTTTTTTCCATACCCCTAAGACGCTCTATTTTTCGGGAGATAAAATTTGGTTTGAAGCTCAGGTAAGTCTCGGTACCCAACCCACCTCTTCGCAGGTCTTGTATGCAGAATTGGTGGATCGAAATTCCAATTCCATCGCCCATGTCAAGGTGCCCCTGCAGGCAGGAAAAGCGGTAAATTTTATTTCGATTTCAGATCAAATTACCTCCGATCACTACCTACTGCGTGTGTATACACGCATAAGCCCCTATTTGGATTTGAACCAGGGGGTGGCGCAACAGTTGGTGACAGTCATCAATCCTAAAATTCCACCAAAAGAAGCCACTTCCTCCAGTCGGATTGACTTGCCTTCCTCCAAATCCTTCACCAAGGGAAGTCGCGTGGACTTCAGTACTTCTGCTCCGGCAAATTCAACCAGGATGGCATCTGGAATTTCCATTGCCAACGTATTTTTGCAAGAAGAGCAGAAGCAGTGGAGCTCGGATCAAGTCTATTCAAGCATTGTTCAACGTCCACTACTTCCTGAGCTTTTTGGTCATTTGATTCAAGCGAAAGTTGCTTCAAGGGACACTGCATTGACCTATTTTCTTTCTCTTCATGGGACGAAGAGTGCCCTCTTTACCGATCATATTGATGCGGATGGATTGCTCACTTTTGATGCAGGGGGTTTGCGTCATTGGGATCGTTTGATCGTACAACTCGAGAACGGATCGGAAATGGCAGGCTTGGAGGTAATTTCTCCGCTCATCAAAACTGCTTTTCATCCCAATTTCAAGTTTCCTGAATTGTCTTTGGCGCAAGAAGATTTGCCCTACCTTCAGTCCTTACTTAAGGCAACAGTGGTTCAACAGGCCTATTTGGAAGAGTCGAATCAGGATTTTTTGGAAGTAGTCACTGGCTTTGTAGCAGATTACAGTTATGGATTGGATGATTACACACGGTTTGAGGATGTAGAGACCATTCTGAAGGAATATGTTCCTAGTGTTGCGGTTCGCCTCAAGGATAAGAAAAAGACATTTCGACTCTTAAATGAAGCGGACAAGAGTGTATTTGATGACAATCCATTGATCTTGGTCGATGCGATGCCAGTATTCGACTCGGATCTTCTGGCTGCCTTCAATCCCAAATTTCTTCAGCGCCTGGAGGTACTCAATCGAGAATTCTACCTCAATGATCGAACCTATCCGGGGGTACTAAGCTTTTCCAGTTATGCCAATAATTTTGGACTATTTCCGCTGGCTCCCGCTGCTCGGTTTTTTGACTATCCAGGGCTTCGACCTTCACTAATCTTGGATAAGGGGCAATTCCAATCACCAGCTTCTGCCGCAAGAATTCCTGATTGGAGAACGGTCCTCTATTGGGGTCCAAGTGGAGATGTCTCCAAGACTAGTCTTCCTGATCTAGCCGGCACTTATTTGTTCTGGGAAAAGGTAGTTGTAGATGGGGAAACGCGGACGATACGCACCTATTTTTCTGTAGACTGATTTGGAGCTGGTAAAAAAGTCAGCTATCGCCAAAAGTGGTACCAATTAGTCTGGTATTAGGTATTCCAATAAATTTTTGCCAAAGCGCGTCCGAATTAGATATTGCCCTTGGTTGGGCTGATGGCTAATTTGGATTTCTCCCTCACTTTGAAGTGGAGTGCTGATGAGCAGATTTCCTTTTAGATCGTAAAGGTATCCCAGGCCTTGCTGTCGGTCGGTCACCGCAATAATTTTCCGTGATGACCCAAAATCAAAATAGCCAAGCCAGGTTTTGTCTGCTTTCAAAGGAAGACTCATCAATAAGAGCTGTTGATTATCAAACAGTTGTATTTTATTGAATTGCTCTACCACTAGTAGCGTACCATTCCCTTTTTGGTCAGGGAGCTCACGAAATCTATCGTCTCGATTCGTTTTTTGAATCTGCGTTTTCTTAAGGATTTCTCCTGAAAAGGAAATTTCAATAACTTCTCCCTTCGTTGTGATGGTTTGAAGTGATGGGGTGCCTGTCTTTTTAAAAATAAAAGGACTGGCAATCCCTTCTGGTAGTTGGAGGGGAGATCCGCTTCGAGATTCCCCTTTACGACTGAAGAAATGTAACTCACCGGATTTGCCTAGCACCACCATAAAATCACCTTTTCCCGGTACACGAGCATGAAAGGGGGTTCCATTGGTAGGCTCTCCTAGAGGCAAGGGGTTCCAGTTCTCTAAATCCTTGCCCATTTTATCCAGTAGCCATAAATTTCCTTTTTCAGTAGCTATAAAGTAGCGGTAATCTAGCGTTTGGTCATAGTCAAGTACGGTTAGATGGGTGATTTTTTCTCCAGAAATTTCCTTGGGGAATCCAGGCAAAGGATCTCCTAGCCGGTCTATGGCATAGATCTGATCCGAAGTAGCAAGCACTAGCTGTAATTTGCCGTTTTTGAAGTAATCTATTTGAAAGGTTTCTGACAGGATAGGGCCTGACAAGGGTTGGCTGTATACCTGTTCTCCTGCTGAGTTGATCACATACAGCACATGATTTTGGTCCTGGATGACCAAATCTTCGGTTCCGTCGTTGAAATTTTTGATTGCTTTCGGGCCATAGATTAGGTTCTGAGGAAGTGCAACCTCTTTTCCTGACGCCAATTCGAAGGTCTTTTGACCAGCAGCCTGAGGAATCCCTTCGCTGTTGTAATTAATGATGAGGGTTGCCTCTGGTCCTTTGGCGCTTTGATGAATACGGATTGCCATGGAAGTGAACGCTTGTAGCTCAGCGGCATACTTTTGAAGGAAGGTGCTCCAGCTGGGGTTGGTGGATTGTACCCAGGATGGCCAGATTTTTTGTAGCAAAAAGGTCTTACTGTATCCAGCTGCAGGAGATAACAGATTCTTTGTTTCGTTTGGTTTTTTTGCCCAGGTATTTCCCTGGGAGTAATCGTCGAGCAAGGTTCTCATTCCATCGGCAGAGTTACTCATGACGAGTAGTTGGTCTATCTGGCTGACGTAGGTTTGATCAAAGCCAGGATATCGCCCATTGAATAAGTGAGCTGGAAAATTTGCTTCTGGGAAAAATAAGACTTCAGTTTCCAGGTACAGCTCGGAAGGGTAAAATTCCGTAGTGTCACGGTATTGTTTGAGAAGTTTCCAAGCTTGTTCAGCTTGGGTAGTTTTGACGAATACCGCTCTATTTTTTTCTGCAGGAGAGTCCGATTCCATCTCTAAAAAATACTGTTCTCCACTGAGTAAGTCTAAAAAGCCTCGGTCAATGAGTCGGGTTTGTACCTCTCCGCTGACCGTGGAAATGGGGGTAAAAGTAGAATTGAAGAGTTTTTGAGTTTCGTAGCTATCCTTGAGGTTGATTTGGGTGATAGAATGGGCACGTGTCGAAATCAAGTTTTCAAATTCTCCTAATTGTGCTTGGACGGAAGGTAAAAACTCTACTGCTGGCAGGCCTTGGATGGGTCCTTTAAAGAGGAGTTGTTTGTCTTCAAATTGAAGGGTTAAGGTAAGCAAGTAATCTGCTGCCTGAAGTTCTTGAAGAGTAGGCGAGTTTTTGTCTGCGCTTACGCCAGCTAGGAGTTTGGCAAGTCCTTTAGAGGTAAGGAGAAGTCTTCCCAAACCGTCTTTGTTGGGTAATTCGGCTCCGAGTTTGGTTGAAATCGGGCTTGCATCCTCGCTGAGGTAAAATCGAATGGCTTCCTCAATGACAAAAGAAGAGGAAGAGACCAGAAGTACATTGTTGAGCAGGGTAATGCTCCATTGGATGCTATTGCTTGCGTCCAACACATCGTAAATTTCCTGTTCGCTGTATTTCCGTGTTTGAAATCGGGTGTTCTTTGGGGCTTTGGATTTGAGTTTATCCAAAAGTTCCTGAGGAGAACTGGAGCCGAAGTTCAGGGTGTACAGGAGGCTAAACTTATCTGTTCCAACGGCATGATAACTTACCGTCACCTGCTTGTTTCGGAGGGTTTTGGTTACAAAACCTTCTTCACCAACTAGGCTATCTAAGGAATTTAATTGGGCATCTAAGGATTGAATGGCTGGAAAACGGGACAGTGCGGCCCAAAAAGGCTGCTTTCGGAGCTCCTGCAGGGTGTAATCTGCTTGCTGTGTTTCAAATAAAAATACGGCATCGCTTGAAATGAGCTCTAGGCTATTGATGGTTCTGGACAGAATAAATCGCTGATACACTTCGTAGCCACCCCAACTCAGGAGGGATAGCGCTAGAATGACCAATAGACTTTTCCAGATTTTCAAGGTGCAGAATAGCTTTAGGAGATGTGGAGTATAAAAAAGACCTAAGATACATTACCGGGGAAAAGTATCTTAGGTCCTAAGGCCTACAAGAATCAGATTAGTTGCCCAAACGATCCAATACCTGCATCACTTCTTTTACGTGACCTCTAGAAGTTTCTAGCAATTGCTTCTCATCTGCATTGAGGTCTAGTTCAAGGACTTTTTCAATCCCGTTTTTACCAAGGATTACAGGTACGCCTAGGTAGCAGTCGTCGATGCCGTATTCACCATCAAGCTTGATGCAAACTGGGAATACTCTTCTTTGGTTTTTCAAGATTGCTTCTACCATTTGGGCTGCAGCAGCTCCAGGAGCATACCAAGCAGAGGTTCCCATGAGCTTTACCAATTCTCCACCGCCAAATTTCGTGCGCTCGATGATGGCGTCTAATTTATCTTTTTCTACCAATTCAGTAACAGGGATACCTGCTACGGTGGTGTAACGAGGTAGGGGAACCATGGTATCTCCATGTCCGCCCATTAAGATGGCTTGAATTTCTTTGCCAGAAACGTTTAGTTCTTCAGCTAGGAATGCACGGTAGCGAGCCGTGTCCAAAATTCCAGCCATACCCATCACCTTGTTTCTTGGAAAACCAGAAGTCAGGTGAGCTTGGTAGGTCATTACGTCTAGCGGATTGGAAACGACAATGATGATTGCGTTAGGAGAATGTTTAACCACATTTTCGGTCACAGACTTTACAATTCCTGCGTTGGTCTCGATCAAGTCATCGCGGGTCATCCCTGGCTTTCTTGGAAGGCCTGAAGTGATGACCACCACATCCGAATTAGCGGTTTTGCTGTAGTCATTGGTGCTACCAACGGTACGGCTATCGTATTGATTAATTGGTGCTTTTTGCCAAATGTCAAGTGCCTTGCCTTCAGCAATGCCCTCTTTAATGTCGATCAATACAATCTCTTCAGCTACTTCGCGATACGCCAACACGTCGGCACAGGTGGCTCCTACGTTTCCTGCACCAACAACGGTTACTTTGCTCATGATATTATTTTTTGGTTTGAGTGGCCTAAAATTTGGCTCTAAGTTAATACGAGATACTTAGGAATTGAAACCGCTGCTGGATTAAGTTTGTTGCGAAAGTGCTGTTTTTTAAACTTTACCCTGTAAATTTTTTAATGAGTACTATTCAAACATTTGCCGCAGGCTAAAGAACCCAAAAGATTCACGGTAGGAACGGAAAAGCCGTTGGTTGTTGGAATTGTAATATTCTGCCAAGGAGGTCATCATTTTGGCCTTGATCTTTGGATTGCTATCAAAGATTTCCAAGAGGGCAAATTGAGGGATGACCAGCAATTCGGCCTCATCTGAGCATACCAACGCGGTGTAGGTTCTTTTTGAATTTTCTAACAAGGAGTTTTCACCAAAAGCATCTCCTCGCTTGAGCTGCATGATGGTTTCAAAATTTTCACTTAAGTCGATGGTCAAGTCTACCTGCCCCTTACGGATCAAGTAGAGTGCCTGACTTGGGTCCTTACTAAAGAATACTACCTCATCACGAAGGTATTTTCGCTCGTGCATGGTGGGCAGAAATCGGGCAAGCTCCTGCTGCTTGAGTAGCTCGAAAAATTTAATTCCTTGCAAGAAGTCAAACATCCTGAGTTCATTCTGCTCGTAGGATCTGGAAAAAGGATTTCTCATGACTTAACGTTTTTGGATGTGCATGTATTTTTGTGTTGCAGGGCTTACTTTAGCCCAATCTGCAATCCTCATACCGACTACCCAGGCGATTTTATTTCCTGAAACTAGGACTTTTACCTCTTTTTTTAATGGAAGAGGGATTTTATTGTCAATTAAAAAATCGGAAATTTTCTTTTCTGACTGCATTCCTAGGGGATTGAATCGGTCCCCCTCTTGCCAGCTGCGTAGTTGGAGCGGAAATTCCAAACAGTCCAAGTCCAACAGGGCATGTTCAGGATTTCGATCAATTAATTCGGGCTTGGCGCCAAAAGTGATCTCGTACTTCCCATCGGGAAGTTCAAAAGTGCTGGCTCCATAAGAGATCTCGAGACCAGAAAAAGGAGTAGAGATCGGATAGAGGAGGAGCTCTTCTCGGTCTAGGCAGACTTCAAAAGCTTCGCTTCGGAAGATTGTTCCTGATTTGATTTCTTTTAGGCTTTCGGCCAAGGTATGGGCTTGATCTGAGTTGAACCCATAGGGTCGTAACCAATAATAAAGCAAGGATGCGGCGCCTTGCATGTTCCGAATTGCCTGATAAGCAAGGACACTCATGCCTTGCTGTTCACGAATATGCGCCGCTTTCCATAGTTCGAATAATCCTGAAAAAGCTTTCCCAGTGTCTTTCAGCCTGGCAAAGCTTTGCAGTAGATTTTGTCGTGTATTGGGCTCCAAACTGTAAAGAGCAGGTAACCCTTGATGGCGTAGCTTATTTCTTTTGTAATCAGAGGTAGCATTGGATCGGTCTTCTCGCCAGGCAAGCTGTACCTCTTCTGCATAGGCAGCAAGCTGTACTCTTGAAAAGGGAAGCAGTGGTCGGATCAACTCCCCTCTACGGTCACTCATGCCATAAAGACCCTCGATTCCAGTGCCCCGGGTAAGGTTGAGAAAAATAGTTTCTAACTGGTCATCTTCCTGATGAGCAACTACAATGCCTGCCAAGTTGTGCTTGCTTCGAATTTCTTCAAAAAATTGATAACGGATTTCTCGGGCGGCCATTTGTATAGAAACCCCATTTATCTCGGCCCAGTCTTTGGTGTTTGCTCGATACACATGTACAGGAAGGCCATGTTCTTGGCCCCACTTTTTTACAAATTCCTCATCCCCATCGCTTTCATCTCCCCGCAAGCTAAAGTTGACATGCGCCAACTCAAATGGAATCCCATCAGCATGGAGAAGATGTGCCAAAGCCATGCTATCCAATCCACCACTACAGGCTAATAAGTAGCGTTTACGAGAATCAAAAAGATTACTCTGCTGGATATGCGAGATAAAGGCGTTGTACATTGATCAAAAATAGCTTTTTCTGCTAAATTTGCCTCTATTCTATTCCCTATGAAATTCCCTTTTTTCATACTTGCCCTTCTGCTGCTGCTTTGTAAGCCTTTTTTGGTTCGTGCGCAGTCTTCTTCCCTTTTAGAGATTCGAAGTGCGGATTTGTTGGAGGGTGCGAAAGGCTTTGAACGCTTGTTGGGGAATGTGAAAATGAAGCATCAAAACTCCCTAATTTCTTGTGATTCGGCCTATTTTTTCCGTGAGGAAAACCGAGCACAACTTTTTGGCAGGGTGCAGATCAAGGACGAGGAAGATCCGATCACCACTACGAGCTCCTATGCCGAATACGATGGTACCACCAAGGTGGCCAAGCTTCGTAAAAACGTAGTTTTCACCAATCAGAAAACTAAGCTTTACACCGAATACTTGGATTACAATCGGGAAACCAATGTTGCCAATTATTTTGAAGGAGGTAAGATGGTGGATTCAGTCAATGTTTTGACAAGTGAAATTGGGACTTACGAGATCAATTATGAGCGAATCAGTTTTCAACAAGATGTAGTGTTGGTGAATCCAGATTACACGCTTAAAACCCAAGACTTAATTTATTTGACCATTCCCAAAACGGCCCAGACCCCTGGATTGACAAATATTGTGTCTAAAGAGGGCTATCATTTGGATGCCCAAAAGGGAAGTTTCTACGATACCCAATGGAAGCAATTCAAATTTTTTGAGGGGCTTGTGGATACAGAAGATAGCCGGGTGAAGGCAGATGAATTGTTTTATGACGAACCCAAGGCCTACTACGAAGGGAAAAAGGATGTTCGTGTATTGAATAAGGAGCGAAAACTGGAAGTTTTTGGAGAAGTAGGAACCTATTGGGAAAAGAAAAAATACAGTCAGGTGTATGGCAATGCCTTGGTGCGCAGGTATTTTGAATCTGATACGCTGTTTCTTACGGCCGACACCTTGATTTCCCAGGATGGAGAGGCTGATTCGTTGAAGTATTTGCTAGCTTTTCATCAGGTGAATCTGGTAAAGACAGACCTTTCGGGGAAGGCGGATTCCTTGTTGTATGCCTTTCCTGACTCTTCCATTCATCTCTACAAGGATCCAATTTTATGGAATCGCTCGAGCCAAATTTCCGCGGATAGCATGGTGTTTTACATCAAAAATGAGACTTTGGATCGGGTTTTTATGAAGAACAAAGCCTTTGCGATTTTGACTGATACGCTTTTGAATTTCAACCAGATGAAAGGAAGAAGGATGACAGGGCAATTCACGAATGGAGAGTTGAGCAACTTGGTTATTGAGGGAAATGGCGAGTCTTTGTATTATGCCTTGGAGGGTGATACCTTGACCCAAGGAATCAATCGAATCTTGAGTGCGACTATTGGGCTAAGCTTTGTGGATGGGCTGATTAAGAAATCAAATTTTGGAGTAAAGCCAGATGGGAAATTTATCCCTGTTCAGGACATTAATGAAAAGATGAGTAGGCTCGAAGGTTTTCGATGGCGAGTGGAGGAAAAACCAGGTCGTTCCTCTATTGACGACTGGCGAAAGGTGATAGAAATTGATCCCACTCTGATGAATTTTTTCAATGAACCGGAGATTAAACTGGAAATGCCGACCCAAGGGCAACTTCAAAAAGCACTGCAAGAAAAGCCTGTTAAACAGTCGGGAGGAGGATAAAGCCCTGTAAAGGCAAGATTTTTAAAAACTTAACAACAATTAACCCGGCTTTCCCGGAAAAATTGCATCTTTCTAAATACATTTAACGTAGAGTTACTTGAATTTAGTATACCGATTCCCTGCCTATTGAGAAAAATTTACATGAACGCCCGTTTGCTCAAATTAACCCTGTTTTTACTTTTGGCATTGCCTATGCTGGCTACTGCCCAACAGGTGCGTGTATTGAGTGAGGGGGTTGATTTTTCAGGTAAAATAGGTACTTCCCAACGGAAAACAGTACTCCTCCATAACGAGTCCTCTCAGCCGAAAACCTACCTGCTTCGCAATATCAAAGGCAGTATCGGCTCCTCTCAAAAAATGCGAATTTGTCTTGGTGATCAATGCTTTGATCCGAAAAAAGACTTGGCAAAGGTAGTGCTGAAGCTTGCTCCCGGCGAGATTTATACAGATTTGTATTTGGAATTTGAAATGGGTATTGCCGAGACGCTAGGGAGTTTCGACCTCGTATTTGTTAACAGTGAATCGCTGCGTGAATTTTTTGTAGTGGAGGCTAAATATGCAGTTACTCCTTCACCAAGTGCGGATTTTTCACACAAAGACATCAAGCTTGGGGATATTTACCCCAATCCAAGTAACCGAGTTGCTCAACTGGATTATACTGTGGTGAATCCAAAAGCGAAAGCCAAAATCACAGTAACAAGTTTCATCGGTAATCCCATTGCAGAGTACGAACTAGATCCTACACGAAATAGTCTCGTGATTCAGGTGGGAGACTTTCAGCCTGGGGTGTATTTTTACACCTTGTTTGTGGACAACAAGAACGTGGTGACTAAGAAATTACAAGTAAAAAAGTAAGCGCTTTCCACTAGGCTATTTCATTTGAAATCTTACAATTATCCCTTATATTTGCGGTCCTTTAATTAATCATGCGAAACTATTCGATCTTGTTTGTGCTTTCCTTGGTTCTCTTCGGAGCCTGTGGGCCTTTTTCCAAGTTGGAAAAGAGTACCAACTGGGAAGAGCTATACAACGGTGCCAACAAATACTACCAAGAAGGGGAATACAACAAGGCGATTATCTTGTATGAGAAGGTGCTTCCAGTAATTAAGGGTTCGGAAAAAGCGGAAATGGCGGAGTACAACTACGCCAATTGCCACTTCAAGACCAAGCGTTACATAGAGTCTGCAGGCTATTTCAATACCTTTTACAAGAACTACAATCGTAGTTCTTTGGCAGAAGAAGCCTTATTTATGCATGCCTATTCCTTGTATTTGGATGCGCCAGATTACAATCTTGATCAGCAAAGCAGCCGTGAAGCTGTTTCGGCGATCCAGCAATTTGTAGGTAGATTCCCTGCTTCTGCTAGTTACGAGCGTGCAATGGACATGCTCAAGGATTTGGAGTCAAGATTTGAGGAAAAAGCCTACAGTGAGGCGGAAATGTACTACCGATTGAAGGAAGGTTTATTTCCTGGAGACTTTTACCGAGCCTGCATCATCAACTTTCAAAATTTTGCAAAGGACTTTCCTGAAAGCAAGCGAAACGAGGAGTTGGCTTACCGTTTGGTAGAAGTAGGTTATGCCTATGCCAAAAACAGTGCTTTTGATAAGAAAGAAGAGCGTCTGAATGACGCTTTGAAGTTTGCTACTAATTTTTACCGCAAGTTTCCAGCTAGTGGCTACTTGGGTGAGGTGAAAAAATTTGAAGAACAGACTAAGGTAGAAGCGCAAGCACATTCCAAACTGAAAAAAGAAATCGCAGATAAAAAAGCTGCAGAAGAGGCAGTGGTCATCACTAACTCAAATTAATTGAATTCAAGCATTTAAAAAACAAACTATATGGCTGTTAATCCATCAATCATCACCAGAGACTTAGATAAAATCGCTGATCAAACAGGGAACATCTATGAGTCCATCCACATCGTTGGTCAGCGTGCCAAGCAAATTTCTTCTACCTTGAAGGAAGAATTGAACAACAAGCTTTCTGAATTTGCTTCTACTGTAGACAACTTGGAAGAGGTATTTGAAAACAAGGAGCAAATTGAGATCTCCAAGTTTTACGAAAGAATGCCCAAGCCTACTTCTTTGGCTATGGAAGAGTTTACAGAGGGAAAAATCCACCACAGGTATCCATCTCAAGAAGGAGCGGAGTAATTTCCAATGATTCTTAAGGGCAAACGAATTTTAGTCGGTGTTACAGGCAGCATTGCCGCCTATAAAACAGCGATTTTAACGCGCTTGCTTATCAAATCCGGAGCAGAGGTACAGCTTGTAGCGACTACCTCTGCTCTTGATTTTATTACCCCCCTCACCTTAGCTACCCTCTCCAAGCGACCGGTACTTTCTGCTTTTTTTGAAAAAAGCTCCGGTCAATGGCACAATCATGTGGAGCTAGGCCTTTGGGCGGATTTATTTTTAGTGGCGCCATTGAGTGCCAATACCCTGTCCAAATTTGCGCAGGGAGCATGCGACAATCTACTAACTGCCACCTACCTTTCCTGCAGATGTCCTGTCATGCTTGCTCCGGCCATGGATTTGGACATGTACCAGCACCCCTCGGTTCGAGCAAACTTAGAGAAAGTAGCCTCCTTTGGAAATATCGTTTTGGATGCGGAAACTGGGGAATTGGCCAGTGGGCTTTCAGGGCAAGGCCGCATGATGGAGCCAGAACATATTCTGGAGCGAGTTTTTGATTTTTTTAATTCCAAGAATGAGTTTGGCAGAAAAAAAGTATTGATTACGCTCGGTCCAACTCAAGAAGCACTGGATCCCGTTCGTTTTTTGAGTAACCATTCCAGTGGAAAAATGGGCTTTGCCCTAGCGCAAGCATTTAAGGCAGCTGGAGCTGATGTGCATTTGGTCGCTGGACCGGTAGCACTGAAGTTGGAGGGGCATGGGTTTCAGGTGCAGCACGTGACTACCGCAACTGAAATGTATGAAGCTACCAAAGCCTTGCATGGGCAAATGGATATCATCGTATTTGCTGCAGCAGTGGCTGATTTTAGACCCGAAAGCCCAGCGAGTCAAAAAATAAAGAAACAGGGAGAAGAACTTCCCCTTCGGTTGATTCCTAACGTAGACATAGCCTTTGAATTAGGCAAAATGAAAAAGGAGGGACAAATCCATGTGGGCTTTGCACTAGAAACCGAACAGGAAGAAGTGCATGCCAAAGCCAAACTGGTCCGCAAAAACTTTGATCTGGTTGTCTTGAACTCTGCAACGGAGGAAGGGGTAGGCTTTAAACACGATACCAATCAGGTGCGGATTTTTAAAAAAAATGGGGGAGATGTACAGACGGCTCTTCTGCCTAAGTTGGACATTGCTCGTCTAATTGTGGAGGAAGTCAAAAAAGCTGCTGCGTGGAGCTAAAGATTTTTTGTAAGTTTAGTACATGAAAAAGGGGATACTTTTCCTGATTGGACTCATTGGATTTTTTTTGGAAGGGCAGGCTCAAGAGCTTGATTTCCGAGTTATTATCAATAGCGATCGTTCTAGATTTCAAAATACGGAGGTGTTTAACCAGATGAAAACGAGCTTTGAGCAGTTTTTGAATGGTCGAACCTGGACTTCGGACGAATACCGACCTGAAGAGCGGATCAAAGGAAACATGCTCATCACTATCAGTGAAGTGCCTCAGATCGGTGTTTACAGTGCTACCGTCCAAGTTCAAGTGGTGCGACCCGTGTTTGGCACCAATTACGAATCAGTGGTACTCAATTTTATCGATCGAAATTGGACCTTCGAGTACCAGGAATCTCAGCCACTAGAATTTAACCGTTTCTCCTTTTTAAATAACATCAGTTCCTTACTCGCTTTTTATGCCAACATCGCGCTTGGCATGGATTACGACACCTTTGCGCTCAAAGGAGGGAATCCCTATTTTGAGGTGGCAAATGATATTGTCAACAATGCGCAGCAATCGGGTCGTGTAGGCTGGGTGCAAAACCCTAGTGACCGCAGAAGCCGGTATTGGCTGATCAATGATATATACATTTCTACCGTCTATGCTCCCATTCGAGAGGCGATTTATTTGTATCACCGAAAAGGGGTGGATCAACTTGCTACAGCGCCAGACGAGGCCTATTCCTCCATTTTGGAAGCCATTCAACTTGTTGCTGATGCCAACAAGCAGCAGCCCAATGGGATTTACACCATCAGTTTTGTAGATGCAAAAAGTGATGAAATCGCCCAGATCCTGAAGAATGCCCCCTTTGAGATTCGGAAAAAAGCAGTGCCATTGCTACTTGAAATTGATCCGAATAACGCCAGAAAATACAATGAGCTCCTAAAAAGCTGATTAGTATCATTTAGTTTTGTTTGAAAGCCCGCTTTAATTCATGCTTACGTCACTTAAAATCTCCAAT
>JBJOOF010000153.1:0-8573 GCA_046051425.1 Bacteroidota bacterium | reverse complement strand
TCTGAGCACTAGCCTCCTGAAATAGAATATCCAAATCAATGGTATACCCCTCCCTTGCAGGAGTTGAAAAGAAAGTAGTCGCTTTTAATGGTGTATCCAGTCCCTTAAATTTGAGTTCAATGTCAACCTCCTCACCAAACATGCAAGGAGAAAATTCAAGTTCATAATTGAGTCCAATATCTGTCAGTATATTATCAAACAGCGGGGCAAATTCATCTTCATGGTAGATTTGATAGAATTCACCTCCTGCATAATCCGCAATGGTTTTGAGGTACTCTTCGTTCACATATTCTCCAAACCCTACTGGAATTACATTGATATTGTTAGCAATTGCCAAACGAATTACCTCGCTTAATTCAAGAGAGATTTGGTCTGTGTTGGTTTCCCCATCTGTAAACAAGATGATAATCTTAGAGTCTGAGCTGCTGTCCTGTGACAACTTCTGAATCCCCTCGTACAAGGCATCTTTGATTGCAGTAGACATTCCAAATCCCGCTAGCCCAATCGGAGGAACCAGTACCTGTTTGATGCGATTCACTTCCGAAGAAGTGATTAGGTGTCTAATATTTCCTTCCCCATCAAATTTTTGAAGTGAATAGGTGGTCAGCGACTTTGGGTCCCGAAGCGCATTGGCTTGAATGGCCTGAAAAACACTTTGCTGAAGTTCGCTTGCGCGATAATCTCCCATGGAGCCGCTGTGATCCAGCACAAAAGAAAAATGCCTTTTTACCTCACGCTTGGGCAATAAAACCCATTTTTTAACCACACATTCTACTGAATCGGGTCTTCTCAAGGTGATTTTTTCAATATTATCTTTAGTGAGATCATTTAGGTAACGCTGGTAGCTGAAGTCTCCCACTTTAAACGATACATAGCCCTTGGTCGGCGTAATTCTTGGAAACAACGCTTTTGCTTCAAGCTGTGGTGCTCGCTCTTTTTCAACTTCCACGGCAGTAAACTGATCTTGAGTCGTCGTGACTAGAGTTCGGGTAGGTAGGTAAATAGGAGGTGCTTGGTGCTGTTTGATGACCGTTTCGTGCTTGTTGGTCCCGATCTTATAAGCCATCAACGGCTTTTCCCTTTTGAATATCCGCTTAACTTCCTCCCAAGTTTTATTTGCTACTCGATCTAATTCTGCCAATCCCCTTCTCACTGTGGTTTGAGTTCCACTACCCGCCGGAACATTTTGGGCATAAGAAGAAACACTAAGGCTGCTACATAAAAGAAGGAGTATTAAGAGTTTGTTTTTCATAGCGGGTAACAAAATTTAAAGAGTAAGTTAAAGAATAAGTTATAGAATAATTTAACGTTTAAAAACGAATTCAATTTCAAATTATTTTAAAAATAAACAAGAATGTAGTTAAGCCTAATTTCAACTAATCAAAAGGAATACGCTTCCTGAATTAATTTTCGCAAGGCTACCGTGCTTCGAATCAATTGATCTACATCACGCAATTGCGTCTCAGTATTTCTTTTTAGGTAATAAAAGGTATTGTAAAACTGTTGTAACTCCTTTTCTTGGTAGGTAAGCAAGGGAGGATTACCTTCTGGGGTCAAAATTTCAAAGGAATAAGCATCTGAATATCGGGTTGATTTCTCAAATACTCGCGCATCAAAAATATGTTTATTTTCCTCTTGAACTTTTTTGACATCTTCAAAATACCACTTGATTCGCTGTTCGTATTGCGTTTTCTGATTGTCGTAATTGGATAAGGAATCAGCCACTACTTCTTTACTAATAATGCTAAACATCCCGGAATTTTTAAGTTGATCCAGCGAGCGTGATGCAAGAGGGAACTCACTTGCATAGACACCAAGCCTCCTTCCAAACTGGTATAATTTAGCTCCATGTGTTTCTACATTTGGCTGATTGAAAAAATAGGCTAATGAATCAGCTGCGACTTTTCGCTGCAACAAGGCGGTTTGTTGACTGGTAAGTAATTCTTCATTACGCTCCAAATCGGCCACCATGGACTTCATTAACCGTATCTCCAATTGACCTTGCACATATTCTTCCCGCAAGTTCTCTGCAAAAAATCCTAGCGTTACTGCTGTAAAAAGGAGTAAAAATTCAACTAAATAATCTTTTAACCCTTTCTTGAGCGAACCTAAATAAGTTTGGTTTTCCTGCATTGCCTTAAAATTTTTTTGTAATACTAAATTTAATTAAAATTTCTATCTGAAAACCTCTATTAACTCTTTGTTTAGCTTGATCTGGATCCGTAAACTTTAAATGGCATGTTCGTTGTTTTCTTATTAAAAAATTATGTGATTATCCGCAATCATGCCATTAGCTCATCATAGCTATTTAAAACTGCGGATAATCGTTGACAGTCAACGGTCCACAGCTGACCAAATTGAACCTCAAACCTTTTTTTCTCTGGTTAGTGGTGAAAAAGCGGATAATCAGAAAAAATTATTAAACGCGCTCACTTTTTCAATGCCTTAATCCTAAAAACAGCAAACCCCTCTTTGGAGGGGTTTGCTGTTTAATTAGTTCCTTACTTATCCTTGGGCTTGTCCCGCTGCATCTGCACCATATCCACCGGAGGTGGTGCAGTATCTCCCAACAGGTGCGCTACAAAGTAATCGCCCATCTTCCAGAAGAAGTATTCGGTCATGTCTCCATAGCCATGACGCTGACCAGGCAACAAGACAAATTCAAACCGCTTTCCAGCCTTAATCAAGGCATTGGCCATTCGGATGGTACCAGCAGGATGCACATTGTTATCTACATCACCTGTGCTAAGCATCAGATGTCCCTTTAGGTTTTTAGCCAGGTCTGGATTTTTCTCAATTTGATACACAAAGGTGGTGTCTCCGCTTGGCAAGATTCGTTCCTGCACCCCATGGTGCTTTTCAGACCACCAACGGTTGTAAATGTTATTTTCGTGATTTCCGGCTGAGGAAACCGCCACTTTAAATACGTCTGGATACACCAGCATGGCTGCAGTGGACATAAATCCTCCTCCGGAATGCCCCTGGATCCCTACCTTGTGACGATTGATAAAGGAATGTCTATCTGCTAACTGCTCTACTGCTGCCTTTTTATCTGCCAATCCGTAGTCACGCAAGTCTCCATAGCCAAAGTTGTGGTACCACTTAGATCGAGCCGGATGTCCACCTCGGTTGCCCAGTGTCACCACCACAAAGCCAAACTGCGCCAAACGATCCGTGCGGTCCATGCCTCTACCAAAAGACTTGTTGACCGCTTCCGTCTGTGGACCAGGATACACATACTGGATCATAGGGTAGCTGCGTGTAGAGTCAAAATCAAATGGCTTGTACATCACTCCAAACAAATCAGTAATGCCGTCGTCTGCCTTGAATGTAAAAGGCTCTGGAAATTTGTATCCTGCTGCCATGAGCTGACTCAGATCAGCCGTTTCCAAATCCATGATTTTGGCACCATTTCGATCGTAGAGTACCGAGGCCGGCACCGTATTTACGCGAGAGAAATTTGATATAAAATAGGAAGCTGGATCATTGATGCTAATTTCATGATTGAAATCACCTTTATTCAACAAAGTCACTGCTCCGCCATCCAGGGAAACGGAATACAAGTGTTCGTAGTAAGGATCCTCTCCCTTTTCACGACCATTGGCCGTAAAATACAGTTTGCGTAGACCCGCATCTACTCGGGCGGCACCTGCAGTATGATAAGGACCTGAGGTAAGTTGACGCTTAAAGGCTCCATCCTTTCCATAGAGGTAAAAATGTCCCCAACCATCGCGCTCTGACCACCAGATCAGGTCATTGCCTACTAACTCAGGTTTTTCAAAATCAATGTAGGTATTGCTTCTTTCTTCGATGAGGACTTCTTTCTGGTTGGTCTTCAAATTCCAACGCAAGACATCCACACGCTTCAAGTCACGGGAAGTCAAGGCAAAGTAAAATTCACTTGTATTCCCTAACCAGGTAGTCGGTCTAAAGTCATCGTCTCGTGTATTGGCCGCAGGGGTAGTGGACCAAAGGGAGACTGTTTGATCTTTAAATGTGGAGATAGGTAAATTGCTCAATTTTTGAGTCTCAAAGGAATAATGGACCAGGTCAGTTATTGGCTGCTCCTTCTCCCCTGGCATGGCATACTTGTAGGTTTCCAGGGTAGGTCTAGGATCTCGGGTATTGTGAATTACCCAAAGGTCTTTCACCGCCCGCTGGTCGGAGCGGGTCAGGATAAACTGCTTGCTGTCTGCACTCCAAAGCACTGGAGCACGCTTTCGGTCCTTTTTCTTTTTTTCAACCTCTACATTGTCCTCTCCACGATCACCCCAGCCATATTCGTAATCTGCCACACCATCCGTAGTCAGTGCTTGCTCTACCAAAGTAGTATCCTTCAAATCTTTGACTGCCTTTAGGAAATTGGCTTTGTCCATCCAATACAAGTTGAAGTTTTTCACATACACTACCTTGGAGGAATCAGGAGCAATATTGGCCCATGCAAGACGGGCAGGCTCCTTGACAGTTTCGATTTCTTTGAGTTGCTGGGAAATCAAATTGAATTGAAAGGTATGCACCTTCTTCTCTAGGGAATCTTTCGCATTCTTATTCTTTGCTTTTAACTCAGCCCAATCCTTCTTCAGTACATCAGCTGTACTTTTCACCGTGAATTGAAGGGTATTCTCATCACCGAGCAACTTCATGTTGTCCAATTTGAGGTGCTGCCCATCAAAGGGATCTTTGACCGCCTTTGTGAGTTCTGCAGCGAGTTTGTCCGCATCAAAAAGTGGGGACTTGGTCCGTTTTACTGGATCAACAAGAACCCATTTCTTCCCTTGAGAAGTCTCGTATTCGTACCAAAACCGATCAGATTTTTTCATCCAATGCGGATCTACGCTGGTTGAAAAAATCATTTTCTTCAATTTATCGGGAGAAAAACGAGCGGCTAACTCGTAGTTCCCTATGGGCGGATTTTGTTGTGCAACACTTGAAAACACAAGCAACAGGCAACTTAGTAGGAATGCAATTTTTTTCATGGGGCAGAAAGAATTAGAACTACGAAACTAGGAAATGGAATGGAAGAGCAAATCACCGCTTGAATAAAATCTAATCAATTAGAAATAAATATAGGTCAGATGAGAAGATGTTTTTTATGGAATTTGATTTGATTCTAAAGTGACTAAAAAGGAAAAAATGTCAACGAAATTGAATCAATAAGATGGTATACTCAAAGATTGCGGAATCAATTCAACTACTTCTCACTCTAGTAACGAGGGGGCCGATTAAAAACCAAGTTATAGTTTAAACCAAACCCAACCTGAAAGTAATTTTCATTTTCAAGGTTTGAAAGCAAGTCAGTGGTCAAAAAGATATTTAGGTAATTTAATGAGGCTGTTGATCCATTTTTATTCAGGATCATCCTCAGAATTTGACTTAATTGAAGACATCAACCAAAGGGCCCCTATACCCATGGATAGAATTTTAAAATACCAAGGCAATTGCAAAATCAAAAACACCAAATTGTCTAAGGGTCGATCTGACCTAGGAGGTTCTGGGTCCAAGAAGAAACCAAGTAGGGGTATAACGATCAACAAGATTGGAACGACTCGTAAAAACATAGGCTAAAGGATTAGTTTAATGAATTAAAAACCCACAAATAATTGATCAAAGAAGACTACTTAAAAGGTTTCCTTTACCTACAAGTCGACCCGTAGCATCTCTAGTTTCATTTGTTTTGGAATCATACTTTCCTTTTAATGCTCCAGTAGCACTTCGGATTTCAAATTTACCGCCCACCTCTTTTATTCGTCCTAATAATTTACCTGTTCTATCTCTTAAATCTTGGGTGGCCATTTTTTATTCTGATTAACTGTAGAAATGCTTATTTTAATCTGATATTAAACTAATTAATTATTTTAACCCTACA
Source organism: Bacteroidota bacterium (assembly GCA_046051425.1). Classification (GTDB taxonomy): domain Bacteria; phylum Bacteroidota; class Bacteroidia; order Cytophagales; family Cyclobacteriaceae; genus Algoriphagus. The sequence continues at coordinate 2,707 of JBJOOF010000153.1, read as the reverse complement.
AAATAACGAGCCACCAAAACACCTTCTTGAAATGAATTTAATTTGTTTTTATGGTCACCAACTTGTCACTTTCAAATAGTGAAGCGGGTGAGATTACAAGCTCATCTAAAGGGATTTTTTCTCCATAACGCTCTTTTATTTTCTGTTTCACTACTTTACTTGATAGATCAAAGTCTCCTAGCTGTTCAAGATTGCCTATTTCAATACCTGTAGCACGCTGGTAGATTTTCCAGATTAACTCCGAACAATAAATTTTTTCGTCTGTCCATTCAAAAGCTAAATCGTAATTTTTTCCATAGAATCCTTTTCCGATTTCTTTCATTTTTTGAAGCACCTCAGGAGTTAACGTTTGCTCAGCATTTTTAAGGCGTTTTACTACATATTCTCCCTTTTCTCCACGCGCAATCCACTCCGCCAGAGGAGTTCGTTTTACCGGTTGAACTGCTTCAAAAACATAAAAAGAATTACCTTCCTTAAACACAATTCCACAATGTGAATATTGTGAATTGGTTGCTAGCTGGATGGCCTTACTTTGACTAGAACGTGAAGTTTGAAAAATTAAATCTCCATCTTTCAACTCATCACTAAAGGATGAGCTTAGAGCAACATCATTTAAAGAACCCTTTCCAAAAATTAAATGGCTATAGGAATCTTTCGCTAATACAATCAGGGTTACTAGCAACACTAAAAGTATAGGTAGCACTATTCTTTTCATCATCTTTTCATTTAATGGTTTGAATTATAGATTTTCAATTTATTGAACTCACAAAATTAGGAACCCTGACTAGGCATTCTTTCAGTTGAACGGTTGAGAGAGTCTTGGATGCCTTCAATTTTCTTATGCAATTTTTTTTTGCCTCCCTTTCCATCCAATGGTTTACTCTACCATTAACTACGAACTCCTTTAGGTACTGGTAATGAAAGGAAAACAAGCCCATTTGCCTGTATTGGTTCCAATGCTCCATTTCGTGCTGCAATACGGTGCATGCATTTGGATTCTTTTCATCTTTATACTTTTCAAGAATAAACATCCCAAATGGAGGTATGGTAGTACCTTTTAGTTCATCAGGGAGATTAAAGGGAAGGTAAATGACTACAGGAGCTTTAAATAGGTTTAACACAAATAGGACTGTGAAAATCAATCCTAGAAAAACCAATCGCTTTTTATACCGAATCTTCATGTGCAGCTAGTAGTACTTAAATGCGCAATTAATTGATCATTGATAAAACTCTATTAAAATCATTCTTTACGGTATTAAACTGTAGTTTGCTTATTTACCTAGCTATTCATAGTCTGCCAATGCTAACGGATAGCTTGTTGAAAATGATGCACTGAAATTTAGATTATTAAATTATTTAGGGAATTTTAACTTAATAAATCAGTCACCCAATTAATAGACTACTAAATAAAAGTTGGAAGTGTATTCACAACTAGTAGCTACTCATTTTATTAAACGCGCGAAATAGTACGCTTAATAAAGAGATGGCCACTAGGCCAATCAAAACACCAAGTAGATTAAAAAATATGTCTTCAGGATCAAATCGACCATGAATTCTCTTTCCGATAATTCGAACTGATATTTTGTTTGAGAAATCTTGCGCAAACTCAATTAGCACACCAAATACAAAAAGAGAGGTTGGGATGATAAACCATCTTTTGGAGTACAATAAGAGCAAAAAACAAGTTGCACAAAAATAAAAAAGCGCATGCAACTCCTTATCGAAATGATGAAAAAAACGGGGAAGCTTAATCATAAATCCGACAACAGAAAAAGCGAAAAGCGTTAAAGCTAGATATAGCTTAAAATTTTTGTTGTTTGAAAAATTCAATAGCCTCAAGTAACTAATTTAAACAAAACACATTTTTCTCCCGAAAATCAATGGGGCTTGTTTTGAAGGTAACCCAATAGAAAGGCTGCCAATAATTCGCCCTGCTTTTGATAACCCTTCCGAAGTAAATGAACATGATCCGCGTTCACCAGCCCCTGCTTTAACCATTCCAACAGGGACCCTTTGCCGCCCATGGCTTCTAGTTGATCGTAGGTGGTCAGCTGCCGCTGTGCGGCAATATTTTTCAAGCTATTTCTCACCGAATCTACGGCCGCATTGTACACATAATTGCCATTAATTTTCTTATAATTCTCATTCGGCAGGACAAGAATTATCTCAGTAGTTGGAGAGGCTTCGTCAATTCTATCCAAACATAGATTCACCTCCTTGTTAAAGTAAGAGGCATTCCAATTTCTATAGCTCTCGTTTGTTCCCAAGGAAATCAAAAGGTAATCTGGGCGGATAAGCGCTAAACCCTTTTGGAAATTGGGATTTAGATTATAGCTCGTGAAAGTTGCACTAGCAACGCCTGTGGAATTATAGATGACTCCAGGCAGGTTTGTTTCTTCAACCAAATCCAAAAGCGTAAAATATCCCCCCTTAAACGTCAAGGTAGAGGTGTCTTTCTCGACTAAAAATGAAAGCGTGTCCAATACCTTAGGTTGATTTGAATAGGTTCTTTTAACCCCATTTATTTCAACAGAACAGTCTGTGCAACCTTGCATCTCAAACAAAATCTGGCCTTTTTGAAATGGATAATCAAGCAAATCTTTCCCTGTTGACCAGGAAACCTTTCCGCTAGTGGTAGCGCTTTTTACAGATATCCCCGTCAGCCCAATGGATTGGGTGGAAGATTTGGTAATCCATGCTGAGATCC
>JBJOOF010000152.1:0-3665 GCA_046051425.1 Bacteroidota bacterium | reverse complement strand
AAATGCTTACCCGTATCTATGGGGTGACCTTCCCGAAGGCTCAGGAGTTGAAAGATTACTTGACGCTTTTGGAAGAGGCTAAAAAGCGCGATCACCGTAAACTGGGTCGTGAATTGGAATTGTTTACCTTCTCTGAAAAGGTAGGTATGGGACTTCCACTTTGGTTGCCTAAGGGTACCTTATTGCGTGAGCGCTTGGTGGGATTCATGAAAAAAGCCCAGGATAAATCGGGCTACCAGCAGGTCACCACTCCACATATTGGTCACAAAGCCCTTTATGAAACCTCTGGACACTACGAAAAGTACGGCAAAGATTCCTTTCAACCCATTACCACTCCTCACGAGGGCGAGTCCTTTTTGTTGAAGCCGATGAATTGTCCGCACCACTGCGAGATCTACAAATATAAGCCGCGGTCTTACAAGGATTTGCCAATTCGCTATGCGGAGTTTGGCACTGTGTATCGCTACGAGCAAAGCGGGGAGTTGCATGGCTTGACACGTGTTCGTGGATTTACGCAGGATGATGCGCACATCTTCTGCCGTCCTGATCAGGTGAAGGAAGAATTTATCAAGGTAATTGATTTGGTCTTGTACGTATTCAAGGCCTTGGGATTCAGTGAATATACTGCGCAGATTTCCTTGCGAGACCCAGAAAATAAGCAGAAATACATCGGTTCAGATGAGGCCTGGGATAAAGCAGAAGCCGCAATTATTGAAGCTTCGGCAGAGAAAGGCTTGGAAACTGTAACAGAGTTGGGTGAAGCGGCATTTTATGGTCCGAAGCTCGACTTTATGGTAAAAGATGCTTTGGGTAGAAAGTGGCAATTGGGTACAATTCAGGTGGATTACCAACTACCAGATCGATTCCAATTGGAATACATCGGTTCGGACAACCAAAAACACCGGCCGGTCATGATCCACAGAGCACCATTTGGTTCTTTAGAGCGCTTTGTAGCCGTGCTTATCGAGCACTGTGCCGGAGATTTCCCGTTGTGGCTAGCTCCTGAGCAGATCAACATTCTACCTATTTCCGAAAAATTTATTTCCTACGCAGAAGAATTGAAAGGAATATTGGATGAGGCTGGAATTACGGGTACAATTGACAACCGCGACGAGAAGATTGGACGGAAGATTCGTGATTCCGAAGTGAAAAAAGTGCCTTTCATGCTGATAGTGGGGGAGAAAGAGCAAGAAGAAGGAAAGGTGGCTGTTCGAAAACATGGGGAAGGAGACCTGGGAGTATTCAGTCCAGCCGAGTTTATTAGTTATTTTCAAGGAATTATTTCTCAATCATTAGCCAAAGAATAGGCTAGAAATGGGATTCCATTTTTTGAATTCGAAATAATTCCGATATTTGCAGGCCATTTTATTTAAAACAAACGAAGCTAACTTGAATCAAAGACCACAGCAGCCAAGAGGTAGACAGGAAGAACCTTACAAGATCAATCAAAAGATCAGAGTTCGTGAGGTTCGTGTAGTGGGTGATTTTGTAGAAGGCGGTAATGCCGTACTTCTGACAGAAAAAGCCATTCAACTCGCTCAGGAGAATGATTTAGACTTGGTCGAAATCTCCCCAAATGCGGATCCTCCGGTATGTAAGATCATTGATTATGCGAAGTTTAAGTACGAGCAAAAGAAGAAGCAGAAGGAGATCAAAGCCAATGCGGCGAAAGTTGTTTTAAAAGAAATTCGGTTTGGACCCAATACGGATGACCACGATTTCAATTTTAAGTTGAAGCACGCTGTCAGTTTCCTTAAAGAAGGAGCCAAGGTAAAAGCATACGTACACTTTGTAGGACGAAGCATTGTTTTCAAGGAGCGCGGAGAAATGTTGCTTTTAAAATTTGCTCAGGCTTTGGAAGATGTAGGTGTGGTGGAGCAGATGCCAAGATTGGAGGGTAAGCGAATGAATATTTTCATTGCCCCTAAGCCGGGAAAAAAGTGATTTCAACCAAAATAAATACAGCAAAATGCCAAAAGTAAAAACCAAATCCAGTGCGAAAAAGCGGTTTACCCTCACCGGTACCGGCAAAATCAAAAGGAAGCACGCTTTCAAAAGCCATATCCTTACGAAGAAATCTACCAAGCGTAAGCACAACCTAACCAAAGCTGGTTTGGTACATGAGTCTGACGAGGGTAGAGTACGAGACATGTTGAGAATCTGATTTTCAGAATTGTCTTAGATTAAACAGGTTTATTTATTCACCAGATGCGTTGGTAACTAAGCTCCTCAAAAAGGACACCACGGGTCAAAAAACAAAACACTATGCCTAGATCGGTAAACGCGGTAGCGTCAAGAGCAAGAAGAAAAAAGGTTTTAAAGGCCACAAGAGGTTACTTCGGAAGAGGTAAGAACGTGTGGACTGTAGCCAAAAACAAGTATGAGAAAGGTCTTCAGTATGCGTACAGAGATCGTAAAGCGAAGAAGAGAGAATTCAGAGCTTTGTGGATTCAGCGTATCAATGCAGGAGCAAGAGCTTATGGAGTATCCTATTCTCAGTTGATGGGATTGTTAAAGAAAGCAGAAATCGAACTAAATAGAAAGGTTTTGGCTGACTTGGCAATGAATCACCCAGAAGCATTCAAAGCTGTAGTTGAAAGAGTAAAATAAGGCCGGCACTGCCTTATTTTACGAAAGCCTCCCGAATAGGGAGGCTTTTTTTGTTAGTTCTGGAGTTGGCCTGGCTCTACCACTTCATAGTAAAGCTTCCTCTATTGATGATTTGGGTCAGGCGATTGTTTTTCAACATGCACCAAGAATTTTGGATTTTTGAATATATAATTTAAATTTAATAGAAAGTTTTTTTATGGATTACCAAAGCATAACCCCATAATTTAAGACGGATTTCAAGGGTACCCTAAATTTGAGTTTAAAAAAAAGAGATGAGTAAGATTGTTTACGTAGACATGGATGGCGTCCTTGTAGATTTCGAATCAGGAATAAAATCCCTTACAGCATATGAATTGCAAGTTTATGAAAAAAGATTTGATGAGGTACCAGGAATTTTTTCAAAAATGAAACCAATTGAGGGAGCATTGGAAGCTTTTAAAAAGCTAAGCAAACATTTCAATGTTTTCATTCTCTCTACAGCTCCCTGGGAAAATCCTACTGCTTTAAATGATAAACTGTTATGGGTTAAAACTCATATTGGAGAATTAGCTTATAAAAAGGTCATTTTCTCGCACAACAAACATTTAAATATTGGAGATTTTTTAATTGATGACAGAACGGCAAACGGGGCGGGCGATTTTACTGGAACTCATATTCATTTTGGAACTGAAAAATTTCCGAATTGGGAATCTGTTTTACTTTATTTGAAGGTAGATTAAGATGATGGAATCAGATCTAGGTACACTTTATTCGAAAATTCAAAGTTGTACTATTTGTCCAAAAATGGATAATTACAAAGTGCTTAGAAATGTAGATTCAGTAGATTCCAACACAAAGGTTTTTATTTTATCTCAGGCACTTGCAGAAAAGCAATTAAGGTTTAGTGGTGTGAATTTTTTCAAAGAAGATGGAAAGGTTGGAGATACTGGAAGGTTATTAGAAAAGTTTTTAAATCAGTTTGATCAAACAATATACCCTCCTACGAAAATTGAACTAAGCAATGGCAGTTTTATTCCCTCTAAAAAAAATCAAGATTACAATACAGTGTACAATAC
>JBJOOF010000151.1:0-2538 GCA_046051425.1 Bacteroidota bacterium | reverse complement strand
GCAGCTCCCATCGGCACTCTACTTTCTGCACCGGCACCTAGTGCCAAGGCAATTGGTAAAATTCCCAAAATGGTAGACATACTGGTCATCAAAATAGGTCGTAATCGAGATACTGCCGCACCAAAAATTGCTTCTTCTACATTCATCCCTTCCTCTTTTCGTTGGTTGGCAAATTCAACAATCAAAATACCGTTTTTGGTTACCAAACCAATGAGCATGATGATGCCGATCTGACTAAAGATATTCAAGGTAAAGTCAAATACCCAGAGCGTAGCCAATGCACCAAAAATGGCCAACGGCACCGTAAACATGATGGTCAAAGGATCCGCAAAACTTTCAAACTGTGCAGAAAGCACCAAGTAGATGAGGACCAAGGCAAAAATAAAGGCAAACAACAAACTGTTTGAACTCTCTCTAAACTCTTTAGAAGGTCCAGTCACATCCGTGGAATAGGATTCATCCAAGACTTCCGCAGCAATTTTGTCCATTTCATCCAAACCGGCACCAATGGTCACGCCATCCGCGAGGTTTGCGGAAATGGTGGCACTCACAAATCGATTGAATCGATATAGCTGTGGTGGGGTACTTTTCTCCACTACGCGAACCAAGTTGTCCAATTGAATTAGTTCTCCATTATCTCCTCTCACGTAGAGCATTCTCAAATTAACTGGCTCATTTCGGTCTTGAAGCTGCATCTCCCCAATCACCTGGTACTGCTTGCCTCCCCGAATGAAGTAGGCAAAACGCTGTCCTGAGTAGGAGAGCTGTAGGGTGCGGGCAATTTCCTGTACCGATACCCCCATGTTTCTTGCCCGCTCCCGATCAATCTCAATTTCGAGTTCGGGCTTGGTAAATTTCAAGTTGATATCCGTGAAAATAAAGGCTGGATTCTGGGAAGCTTTCTCCAAGAAGGGTGGAATTACTTCCTTGAGCTTTTCTAGAGTAGGCGCTTGAATCACATACTGAACGGGAAGGCCGCCACGACGATCGCCAATGGAGGCGGGCTGCTGCGCAAAAGCACGTACTGCAGTCACCCCTTTGAGAGAGGCATTGACTTGGGTAAAGATCTCCTGCTGGGTGCGGGAACGCTCGGTAGCATCCGTTAAAAAGAGACGAACAAATCCAGAGTTGGTGTTTGCTGTACCCCATCCAGGTGAGGTCATACTTGTAATGCTAGCAAGTTCCGATGCCGGAAGTTCCTTCTGGAGTTGTGTGTTCAAGTCGGTAATGACTTGATCCATAAAGGAGAAGGTGGCTCCCTCGGGACCGGTCATGTTGATACGCAATTCAGATCGGTCCTCCATAGGTATCAACTCGGTTTGGAGGTTGGTAAACAACCAATAAATCCCTAGGCCCATGACTCCGATGATCGGAAAAGAAATCCATCTCACCTTCATGAATTGGGTGAGCGTTCGTTCATAGAACAGGTTCATGTTGACAAAGAAGGGTTCAGTGAATCGATAAAAAGCATTCTGCTTTTCCCGGTTTTTCAACATGCGCGCGCTAAGCATCGGGGTCATTGTAAGGGCCACAAATGCAGAAATCAATACAGATCCAGCCACTACGATTCCAAACTCTCGAAATAGTCTCCCCGTTGTACCTGTAAGGAAAATCACAGGCAAGAATACCGCTGCTAAGGCGATGGTAGTTGCGATAACCGCAAAGAAGATTTCCTCAGAACCTTTGGCAGCAGCTTCCATCGGTTTTTCCCCTTTTTCTATTCGGGCATAGATATTCTCCAAGACTACAATGGCATCATCGACCACCAATCCAATGGAAAGCACTATACCTAGGAGCGTAAGCACGTTGATGGAAAAATCCATCAGGTACATGATAAAAAATACACCGATGAGCGAGATGGGTATCGTCACTACCGGGATAAAGGTGGTGCGCCAATCTCTCAAAAAGAGAAAGATAATGGCAACTACAAGAATAAATGCGGTAATGATTGTCTCCTCCACTTCGGAAATCGACTGGCGAATGTATTCCGTCCCATCAAAGCCTACCTCTACTCCAACATCGGCGGGTAAGTCCTTTTTGATAAACTCCAATCGCTTGTAAAACTCATCCGCAATTTCAATGTTGTTTGATCCAGGAAGTGGAACCAATACCACCGCAACCATAGGAACCCCATCTCTGCGAAGTAAGGTTTTTTCATTTAAGGCTGAGAGCTCTGCAGTACCGATATCCTGAAAGCGAACAATGTTAGTTTCGCTTTCTTTAATGATCAATTGGTCAAACTCTTGAGGGGAACTCAAGCGGCTTTTAGTTCGTACAGAAAGCTCAATGTTTTGCCCTTCAATTCGACCTGAAGGAAGCTCCACATTTTCAGATTGAATTTTGCTGAGTACATCCATGGGAGTAATTCCATAGGAAGCCATTTTCAGCGGATCCATGCGCAAGCGGATCGCATATTCTTTTTCGCCCCAAATCTGAACCCTACTTACCCCAGGGATGGTTTGAAGACGCTCCTTGAATATGTTATCCGCAATTTCTGTAAGCTCAAGCAGGTCGCGTTGATCACTTTTCACATTGACC
>JBJOOF010000150.1:0-5395 GCA_046051425.1 Bacteroidota bacterium | reverse complement strand
CCAGCAACTCTGATTTGGAAGTGGTCTACGGTATGCGCGCAGCGAAAGCACTTGGCGCAAGTCATGTGACCCTAGAGCATCCCTCCAACGATGAGCAGACAATGCGATTGGGTAAGTTGGGAGAAAAAGAGCGAATGGCCGTGGGGTACCATGGGCACGAGCAAGAAACCTTTACTTTTTGGGATACTGCGTTGGCACAAAGTACTGCCAATGGATTAAATCTGGATGCTGGACACTACATCGCCGCTGGCCATGCGGATTTGATTCCTTTAATTGAAAAACAGCAGTCCAGAATCTTGAGCATGCACACCAAGGACCGTAAAACCCCCACCAATGGCAAGGGAAATGTTACCTGGGGAACTGGAGACACACCAATTGTAGAGGTCCTTCAACTTATGAAGAAAAATAAGTATTCCTTTCCAGCTACAGTTGAGTTGGAATACCAAATTCCTCAAGGATCTGATGCCGTTAAGGAAGTTCAAAAATGTTTGGAATACGCTAGAAAAGCATTGGCATAAAAAAAGGGGGTTAACCCCTTTTTTTATGCTTACTCATGACCTGCTGGCATCTTTTCTCCAGCATGTACGACAAAAGGGAGCCGATTGGATTTGGGAGGTATAGGGCAAGTAGCAAACTCCGTGTAGGCACAGGGAGGATTGTAGGCATAATTAAAATCAAGAGTAGTCATTCCCTTCCCATCTGGGGGATTCACGTAGAGGTAGCGACCTGTGGGATAGGTTTCCAAAGCAGAAGTCTCGTCGGAAAATAAGATAAAGAGCTTCCCTAGCTCATCTAAAACTAGAAGTTCAACTTGTTGTCCCTCTCGTTCAAACTGAAGTACGCCAATCACCTTCCAAGTGATGAGTTGCCCTAGGACATTGGGGATTTCAAGTGTTTGGTTGAATCTAGGTACCAACTTTGCAGTAAACCTAAAGGCTGGATTGTAGTCAAAAGTGGGTGTAGGAGTGAAATTTTGAAGGTTCGGATGATTTAGATCACGCAATCGGAGTGCATACTTCCCTCCCCGCTGAATAATGGACCATTTCCAATTCTTGTAATAAACCCCTCCTCCAGTACCATAGGCAATGGGGTATACCAGTATCCTCTTGGATTGCGCTGTGTTAGATTTATTTTGAATGGCCAATTCCGTAGGTTCAAACCATACCGAATCTTGTACAAATTCAAACTTTCCTAACGTCGCGGATCCAGAACTCTTGCCAAAGCTAAGGGTGTTCGAGTTGACCTCTTCCAAATAGGGAGAATCTGCTTCCATCCAATACAAACCAACCAAATTCAGCCATCCGTCTTCTCCAGTCAATTCTGCTTGCCTTTTGAGCTTCCACTGGGAAAAATCGGATTCTTGTGCCATAGAAACCCCTGCGAAAGCCAAAAAAAAGAAGAAAAGAATCCAGGGTTTCATTAAAGGTTAAAAATTTAAGTGTTGATTAATACTAAAATATACAACTATTTAGTATTCAATGCTTTATTTTATTTAAATCTAATCAAAAAGAATTTCAATTTTTTGAATTCGACGCAAGGCTTCTTCCAGCTCTTCTTCTTTTTTGGCAAAACAAAAGCGAAGCACTTGATGATCCTGACCATCCGAATAAAACACGGATACGGGAATACAGGCCACTTTGAGTTGCCGCGTCATCTGCTCGGCGATCAGCACATCGGATTTTTTGCTGAGATGGGCATAAGATACCAACTGGAAAAAACTTCCTTGGCTGGCTTGAAAGGTAAATGGTGTGGATTTCAAGCCTACTACAAACAAATCCCTTTTCTTTTGGTAAAAGGCCGGTAAGTCCAGGTACTGTTGGGGATTCTCTAAGTATTCTGCTAGCGCATATTGTATCGGAGTGACGGTACTAAAAGTCAAGTACTGGTGAATTTTCCGAAATTCAGCACTTAACGTTTTCGGTGCTATGCAATAGCCAATTTTCCAGCCGGTTACATGAAAGGTCTTTCCAAAAGAACCACAAACAAAGGTGTGTTCACGTAAGATGGGATGCGCACCCAAGGAAATATGAACTCTCCCATCAAATAAGATGTGTTCGTACACCTCGTCACTAATTACAAAAATACCCGTCTTCGATACCAAGGAAGCCAATTGCTCCACATCGACTTTGCTCCAAACAGCACCACTCGGATTGTGTGGGCTATTGACCACGATGGCTCTAGTTTTGGAAGTGACTTTTGAGGCTACTAACTCCCAATCCACTGAAAAATCGATAGGATTAAGGGATACAAAAATGGGAATACCCCCATTTAAGTGGATTGCAGGTACATAACTGTCGTAGGCAGGTTCCAAGACAATCACTTCATCTCCAGGGCGAACCACAGCCGTAAAGGCAGCAAAAAGTGCCTCTGTGGCTCCAGATACAATCGTTACCTCCGATTCCGGGTCTGGAAAATAGCCTTGAGTGAGTTGGGTCTTTTGGGCCAATGCAAGTTTCAACTCAGAAACTCCCGACATGGGCGCATATTGATTCTGTCCTCCGCGAGTATACTTGGCCACCAATTCCAATAAGGCTGGGTCTGATCCAAAGCCTGGAAATCCCTGTGCCAGGTTAATCGCATTTTCCTCCTGCGCCATGCGAGACATGGTTGTAAATATGGTCGTTCCGACTTGAGGCAGTTTTGAAATCAAAGGCATTTGATTCACTTAGTTGAGTTTCTACTTGTCAAGAAAGGAATTTTTTTCAAATTTGAGAAGTAAAGCGCGAATCCTATGAAATTACAAATCCTTCTTTTTGCACTTCTTGGCACCTTACTCTTCGCCTGTTCGGTTGAATCCCCTGAGGATCCTCTAGATGTCTATCGCAATCTGGCCTACACTGCCTTGAGTCCCGCTCAAAAATCTTCGATTCTTGGTGATTGGAAACAAGCGGAAGTAGGCGCTTGGACCAATGGCAACTATGTTGTGGTTTTCAAAACAAAAGACAGTGCGGTAATTATTCGGGTGGTGGTAGATCCAGTAAATGGTCGAGTAGTCGAGATTTTAACCTAATTCGACGCAGACGAACCTCCCATGCGTGACTCAAAACACCCCAGTAAACCACTTTTTCTACCCCAAATCAATTGCGATCTTGGCGAGGGTGTAGCCTGGGAGGAGCAAATTTTTCCTTTTGTAGATGTAGCCAGTCTGGCTTGTGGAGGACATTTTGGAACCCAGGAAAGTTTGGATGCTTCCTTAGCCTTGGCCAGCAAATACGGCAAAAAAGTGGGTGCACATCCCTCCTATCCTGATCGAGAAAATTTTGGTAGAGTTTCCATCAAACTGCCGGTTGGAGACCTGATCGAATCCATTCGGCAACAAATTGAATGGTTTACGAAAAGCGCCCGAGCCCATAATTTAGCCCTAGATCACATTAAATTTCACGGCGCGCTTTACAACGACGCATCAAAAGATTCGGATTTAGCCAATCTGTTAACTGATTTTTTACTGGAAAATTACCCGCAAACACCCTTGCTTGTGCCCCCACATTCTGAATTGGAGAAAAGAGCACAGGAAAAAGGCCTTTCAATTCGCCTTGAAGTATTTGCGGACCGAGCCTACACGGCAGACTACCTGCTTAGTTCAAGAAGCCTAGAAGGATCCTTGCTTCAGGATATCACCTCCGTAGAACCCCAAGTCAAGCGCTTGCTTTTTGAAGGACAATTACTGAGTATGGAAGGTGTTCAATTGCCAATCCAAGCTGATACGCTATGCTTTCATGGAGATAATCCAGGTATCCTTGACTTTTTACCCATCCTTAGAAAGCGGTATTGGACATGATTCCTCACTATCAACTCCTCAGCCCAACTTTAGGAGAATTGGTTTGGAATCAGCACCCAACCGATGAATTGCTTGGATATCAATTGGCCTATTTGAATTACATTCAACTTAATTTTGCGGATACTTTAGAAGAAGCCCGACAGGGTTTTACTCGAATCAGTTTGGTTTGGAAAAACCCCAAAAACCAACAGGAGTTCTTAGCCCAGTTAAAGGATCTCAAACTGCCGCCCATGGAGTTATCCACTACAATCTGGCAGGTTCCTGTATGCTATGGCCCAGAATATGGGCAAGATCTAAAATCCCTAGCGGAATCTAAAAATCTAAGCCTAACCGAACTTGTCCAACTCCATTCCGAACCGCTGTACCGAATTCATTTCTTTGGATTTTTACCAGGGTTCTTTTACCTGAACGGCCTTTCCCCATTGCTCCACACTCCTCGAAAAAGTGTTCCCCTGCTCGCTGTGCCACCTGGATCTGTGGCCATCGGAGGCAGCCAAACAGGCATCTACCCCATGCAAAGTCCTGGAGGATGGCATATCATCGGGAGAAGTCCACTCACCTTTTTTGATCCCAAACAGCCTATGCCAGTTTGGGCAAAGCCAGGCGATCAAATTCAGTTTGTACCGATCAGCGTCTCCCAATTTGATAACTGGAAGGAGCAACTTCCTAAATCCGTGCAGAAATGAGTCAAGTTCAAGGAAAAGCGGTACTCCTTCGCTGCCCTCCCGGCACTTCCTTGCAGGATGAGGGACGTCTCGTGGGAGCCCAATACGGCATTCCCACTTCGGGGGCAATGGATCAAAAGAGTTTCCAATGGGCAAACCATATCCTGCATAACTCCAGCAATGCGGTGGCCTTGGAAATGGCTCAACCTGGTTTACGAATTCAATTTGACCAAGCCTGCCAGATTGCTTTGGCGGGAGCACAAGTGGCGGTTAGCCTTAACCAAACGCCACTGTCAAATTCCACTTTAATTTCCATTGCAGCAGGTGATCTCCTTGAAATTGGAGCATTCCTAACCGGTAGTCGTTTGTACCTATGCATTCAAGGCGGGTTTCAGGTAGAGCGCTACCTTGGGTCAGGAAGTGATTTTGAATCGGTCACTTCCTCTTCCAAACGAAGTACCAACGAGGTGTTGTCCTATCTCGCAATTCCCCAACACAATTCACTGGGGGCCAAACCCAAGTGGGAAACTACTTGGTTTGAATCGCCTGAAATAGAAGCCTATCCCGGTGCTGATTGGGCACTTTTGTCTTCAGCACAACAAGAATTAATTCGTTCTACCACCTTCCATCTTTCCAAATTCAGTAATCGAATGGGAATTCAATTGGAAGAACTCATTTCCAACCAACTAGAGGACCTGCCCACCAATCCGGTTTTTCCAGGAACAGTCCAGTTGACGCCTGGAGGAAAGATCATTGTTTTAATGCGGGATGCAGGGGTAACAGGTGGATATCCCCGAATCCTTTACCTGACTGAAGAAGGGCTATCCAAACTGGCTCAGAAAAGAGTAGGCGACTCCATTCGATTTCAACTTATTGAGATGTCTCACGCTGGATAAAGCAGAATAAAAGCTGAGAATAGTTGAGCTTTTGTTAAAAGTAAATTATCTTGAAA
>JBJOOF010000149.1:0-3397 GCA_046051425.1 Bacteroidota bacterium | reverse complement strand
TATGGTAGGCCATGTCCAATAAGGCAAAACTCAATTGGCGTAGCGTCATGTAGCCTTGCTGAAAATTGGCTGCTTTCTTGATTTTTTCAACCAGTTCAGCGGGAATCGGTTCCCCAGTTTGGTAATGTCGTGCAAACAGATCCAAGCATTCTTTTTCAAAGCACCAGTTCTCAAAAATTTGAGAGGGGAGTTCTACAAAATCCCAGAACACGCTCGTGCCAGATAGGCTTTCGTATACCCCTCGAGCCAACATGCCGTGTAAGGCATGTCCAAACTCATGGAAAAGCGTTGTTACCTCATTGAAGGTCAATAAACTCGGGCTCGTCTTGGTCGGCTTGGTAAAATTGCACACAATGGAAACGTGAGGTCGGTGATCGATTCCGTTCTCCTGAAATTGACCTCGGTAGGAAGTCATCCAGGCTCCATTTCTTTTCCCAGGTCTGGGGAAAAAGTCTGCATAAAACACAGATAAAAACCGATTCTCTCGGTCATAGACTTCATAAGCAGTTACCTCAGGATGGTATACAGGAATCTCTGAATTGGGCACAAAACGAAGCCCAAACAAGCGCGAGGCAGTGGCAAAGACTCCTGAAATCACATTTTCCAAACTGAAGTAAGGACGAAGTTCCTCCTCATCAAATGCATACTTTTCCTTTTTGAGTAATTCGGAATAGTAGGCAAAGTCCCATTTTTCCAATGCTTCCAATTGGTCCAACTTCAAGGCTAGTGCTGCCACTTCTTGCACATCAAGAATGGCTTTGGGTTTGGCTTTTTCTAAAAGGGAATGTAAAAACTCGAATACTGTAGCTGGGCTTTTAGCCATCCGCTCTTCCAAGGTGAAGTGTGCATGACTTTCGTAGCCTAGAAGGTGTGCTCGTCGGTATCGTAAAGTCACCAGTTGCTTGATGATTTCTTGATTGTCTAGTTCGTCTCCCTTTGCGCATTTGGTGTTGAATGCCATAAACAAGGTCTTTCTTAATTCTCTGTTTTTGGCATAGGTCATCACGGGGATGTAAGAGGGATAATCCAAGGAAAATGCCCAACTACCAGCATGCCCTTTTTCTTCCGCAAGTTGTGCTGCCGCTTCTAATGCGCCACTTGGTAGGCCTTCCAACTCACTTAAGTTTTCTACCAAGTGCAGGAATCGGTTGGTTTCCGCGAGCACATGCTCCCCAAATTGTAAACTCAATTGTGAAAGTTCTTGGTCTATTTTCCGCAGGGTCTCTGCATCTGCTGCCCCCAATTGGGCTCCATTGCGTACAAAGGATTTGTAGGTTTTTTCTAAAAGGGTGGATTGTTCCGCCGTAAGGGATAGGCTTTCTTTCTGCTGGTATACCTGTGCAATCCGCTGAAATAGTTCCTGATCCAACAACACATCATTGGCATGCGCAGTCAGAAGGGGGGAGATCTCTCGAGCAAGACCTTGCAATTCGGCATTTGTTTCGGCTGAATTGAGGTTAAAAAATAGTGCTGAAAGGATTCCCAGGTGCTTCCCGCTTTTTTCCAAAGCTTCCACTGTATTTTCAAAGGTGGGGAGGGATTCCAACTTGATGGCTTCAATCTCCTTTTTGGCTTCTTCAATAGCCGTGATGAAAGCAGGTTGAAAATGAGCCGTTGAAATCTCTGGAAAAGGTGCTGTGTTGAAGGGTGCGGTAAACGAGGAAAGTAGCGGGTTGCTCATGAAAGCGAATGGTAATACGTTGCGGGTTACTAAAATACTGTTGTAAAATTACCGATTTGCAAGGGATTTAAATCTGAATCTTCCTTCAATTTCCATATCCAATCTTATAAAAAATAAAGGCCAGGAAAACCCTGGCCTTTGATTCGATTAGTGGAAGTCACAAGTCATGGATTCCATTCCGATAGGAGCCCCATCTGGAATGCTGAGGACTTGCTGAGGAGTTAATTCTTCAGGAAGACTTAGGTAGGTATCAATCTTTTGCTTTAAGTAATCGCGATGCGCTTGCAAGAGGGTTGAGAATGAACCCGTATTAGTACTGAGTAGGCGCAATTGATTTCGAACCAATGCACGAACGGTTTGAGAGGCTCCTGCATTTTTCGACAAGGCAATCAAGTGATCTACCAATTTGGCTTCAGTCATTAGTTTGACTTCCACACCAAGGCCTTTTGGCATGGAATTACTAAATACTTGATTGCTCACTTTCTCCATTACCGTTTCTAAACCTGGCAAGGATTTATTTTGAAGCTGCTGTAAGTATATTCGATTTGCTCTTCCAGCCTCAAAAAGGAATGTAAAGGTGGCGTCTACTACATTTTCTGCAGGAGCGATGGGATCAAACACAGGTCCTGTACGGGAAGGAAAGGTTTCCCGGTTTTTGCCGTAGCCATAGGGTCTTGGTGGAATTAATGCCAATATGGAGGCAGGAATTTCCAATTGTTCTGTGCTGATGGAAAGTAGAAGTGCATCTAAGGCCTCTTTTTGACTCTTAGCAGGAATCCATTCGTGTGCAGTTTGGTTGTCACCTTTGACTTTGTAGGTATAGTCCAGTCCACCGACCAACTTGCTGGTGGCCTCCAACTGGTAGCGGTGCATCAAGTAGAGGGGTACAAATACCTCTTCCAAGATGGCTTGGGGTTCTCCTGCTTTAATAGCATTCAGACCAAAGGTCTTCATGCGTTTTTGACGCAAGTCCAAGAGGCGCTTGAGTTCATCCGATGCTGAGGCTCCATTGTCCCAAAGGTGGGAGCGAGGATGTACCCCACTTGGATTTCTGGAATCTGAATCAGTGATAAATTCATAGCCTGCGGCGTAAGTCGCTTGAAGTGTTTTCTCTAAAAACTCTTCCTCAGTTTGGTTGGCCGCAGGCTGTCCGTATCCGTAAGTGATGGCCCATTTGTCCCATTCCCCTATTTTTAGATCATAAGCATCTCCAAAATCCACCTTGCCATTTGCATCTAGGCTAATCAAGGGGTGCGGATAATCCATCACTGAAGAGCGTCCTGTAGCAGAGGTGGCATAGCTGTGTGCCAAGCCGATAGTATGCCCGATCTCGTGCGCAGAAAGTTGCTTCAATCTATTTAATGCAAATTCCATCAACTTTGGATCTGCCACATTTCCTTCTTCAAAGGGCTGCAAAAGGCCTTGACCAATCAGGTAATCTTGTCGTACGCGAAGGGAACCCAGGGATACCTGTCCTTTAATGATTTCTCCTGTGCGTGGATCTTGAATGCTAGAACCGTAAGACCAGCCTCGTGTGGAACGGTGAATCCATTGGATTACATTGTAGCGTACATCATTCAAGTCCATTCCTTCGGGAGCAAGTTCTACTCGGAAGGCATTTTTGAATCCAGCGGCTTCAAAGGCCTGAGCCCACCAGTTGCCCCCTTCAATCAATGCACTGGCCACGGGTTCTGGAGTACCCCGATCTAGGTAGTA
>JBJOOF010000148.1:0-4964 GCA_046051425.1 Bacteroidota bacterium | reverse complement strand
AAGATTTAGGCGGCCTAGCGCAGGGGTCCCACCTCTTCCCATCCCGAACAGAGAAGTTAAGCCCTGCAGCGCCGATGGTACTGGGGTTACACCCGGGAGAGTAGGTCGCCGCCACATTATTTAAGCCCTTCGATTCACTTCGAAGGGCTTTTTGTTTTAATTAGAAATACGAATTACCTGCCTGCGGTAGGCAGGCGAGATACGAAATCTTTTTAATGTTGAATATCGAACGCCGATCGAAGAATGAAGAAGTGGGGATTCGTGTGCTGACTCAAATGGCACTTCTGAAGGTACTTTGTACAATGTAATCTTGCTTCTTGTATCTCGGCTCTTGCTTCTCTTAGCGTCTTGCTACTTGATACTAGTTACTTGATACTCTTTTAATGCCGAACGCTGATCGAAGAATGAAGAAGATGGGAAGACTAGAATCTAACGTCCGCAGGCAGGCTTCCTAGTCTCGGCTCTTACCTGAGGATACTAGCTACTAATCTACCTGCCATCGGAGGTTACTAAAAGAGCATGATATTAGAAATTGTTTTTTAAGGCATTAGATTTTTAAATAACCCCTAAATCAAAAAAAATATATTCTTCAACCCAATTTTTAGAATTTTGCATTTTGCTGCTTAAAAAATTTACTAACTAAACGAAAAGAATAAACAATAAGAATAAGTGGGAATGAGATTGCTGAAACAAAGAAAAGAGGTATTCCTAATTTATTAAACTCATTTGCCTCTCCGAAATTACCCTTCGCTATACTCAAAAAAGATCTAGTCATCCCACAGCTCAAACATTCAATATTTAAATAGGTTTTGAACATACAAGTTGGGGTGTATCTATAGATTACTGTTTCCTCCATGCCCATAGAAATCAATACGCATACAAATAGAAGAAACGATAATCCTATAATACACCCCAATAATGGTTGTTTTGCAAGGATATTTAGCAAATTCACCTTAGAGCCATTCTTTTTTATTCAATTGATAAATATCAATAAACTGCTCATCTGATTTGGTAAGGTAAATAATCCCTTCGATTAGAGGGAATACCCATAAAGGGGAGAAGAGAAACCCTCCAAAGCCACAAGAAACAAATGAAAATATAAGTACTCCTCCCCAAATCGCTAAGTGTATAATTCCTGCATTTTTATAGCCTAAATAGAATTTGTGAACCCCAAACATACCTAAAAAAATTGCGAGCAAAGCTGCTGCCATTCTTTTGCTTTCGGGTCTGATGATTTGTGAATCTTGATTTTCCATAATTTTTTAATTTAATGCCTTTGCTTAATCGCTTTTGGCTTTCGCTGTTAAGTTATTTCGAAATTTATATTTTTAATTCAAAAAAAATTAGATATCTAGTTTTTAAATTTTTGACCCTTTCCGAACAGCAAATTTTTCTTTTCTGCAAATATTTAAAACTAGGTTGTCTTGGATTGGGCAAAAACCACTTAAAACTGTTTTCAAAATATTCAATCTTTTACACTAGGTGGAATCATAAGCCAAGCAATTTTGACTTTCTATTTAGGAGCAGTATTTATCTCGACTCTTGCGTCAAGACGATTGGAACAAAGAACCAAGAGACCTGCCTGCGATAGGCAGGTTAGACTTTCTATTACGCTCCTAGGAAACTACTGCTAATCAGGAGTAACATTCCTCTCGGTTCTTGCATCTCGGTTCTTGCATCT
The DNA here is from genome assembly GCA_046051425.1 of Bacteroidota bacterium. Classification (GTDB taxonomy): domain Bacteria; phylum Bacteroidota; class Bacteroidia; order Cytophagales; family Cyclobacteriaceae; genus Algoriphagus. Next base: position 3,283 of record JBJOOF010000148.1, on the reverse strand, counting down.
GTTAAGATCTTGGTATTTGCCACATTGTACTTCGTACAATCAGCTACTTTCACAAAACTCCATTTTTCTTTTCCCCGAATAAATTGCAGTTTTGCAGTCAAAGAACTTGGCATGGCTGTATTACTTCAACACCTGAAACTTCTCCATCAAGGCAAATTTTCCCAGCCTAGAGACTATTCTTTGGATCAAGGGAAACTTACACCGGTAGAAGGAAACGCGAGTGTTGCTTATGAACAAGTGATTGACTGCAGCAACTACCTCACCTCTAAAGGATGGGTGGACTTACGCTGTGGGATTGGTGAGCCAGGTCAGGAATACCGAGAAACAGTTGAATCGCTTTGTACCACGCTGTTAGCCAGTGGATTTGCCAAAGCAGTGGTACTACCGAATACCCACCCTGTCATTCAATCCAAGTCTGAGATTTCTTTTCTCCAAAATAAGGCAGCTAAATTCACTCCAGAACTAGCCATATTAGGGGCAGTTACCAAAAATACTGACGGGGAAGACCTGACCGAGATGTTGGATATGCACTACCAAACGGGGATCACCCTATTTGGAGATGGGACCAAGCCGCTATCCAATACAGATCGCTACCTCAAGATCCTCTACTACCTACAAAAGTTTAACGGGACACTCTTTGACCATGCCTACGATCCCTTGCTAGCGATTTTTGGGCAAATGCATGAAGGGGAAATGTCTACCCAATTGGGAATGAAAGGCATTCCTAACCTTGCAGAAGAGGTAGCCATCCAACGAAATTTAGACTTGCTGCGCTATTCCGGAGGAAAGGTGCACTTTCAAACCTTGAGCACTGCTAAAGGGGTAGAACTCATTCGAAAAGCAAAGAAAGAAGGACTCAACGTGACGGCAGATGTGTCGATCTACCAACTTCTTTTTAGCGATCAAGATTTAGCCTCCTTCGATACGCACCTTAAAGTCATGCCGCCTTTTCGGGCAGCATCCGATCGAAAATCCCTTATTGAAGGCTTGAAGGACGGCACCATCGACGCCTTGGTGTCCAACCATCAGCCGCAAGACTTTGATTCCAAATTCTGTGAGTTTGACCATGCGGCCTTTGGGATGGTGGGACTCCAAACCTTCCTGCCTGCCATGGTACTCTTAGCAGAGGAACTAGGATGGGAACTGCTTTTGGAGAAAGTAACTACTGGCCCTGGACAAGTGCTTGGAAGTGAAAGTAATTCCTGGACCTTGTTTGATCCAAGGGAAACCTGGACCTACAACGAGCAAAGCAATACCTCGCTTTCGGCAAACCACCCCTGGTTTGGAAAGGAATTAAAAGGTAAAGTAAAATACTGTATACAAAAGGGTCAATTGCTCCAAGTGAATGACTAAATACCTAAAGACAGCCTATCAATTTGGAGTCTTAGGGGGTGTATTGAGTGGACTATCCTTCTATGTGCTCTCCCTTTTTAATCCGGACCCAACCAACCTAAATTTGGTGTTTGGTTATGTCATCACGCCCTTTGCGGTGTATTTGGCCATCAAGTTTTACAAGGAATTTGCAAATGAAGGCTTCATTTCATTTGCGGAAGGGATGACCATCGGGGCAGTTACTTACTTGATTCTCGCCATACTTTCAACCCTGACGATTTGGGGAATCTTGGTAAGTTCTCCCTCCCTATTTGAAGCGATTCAAACTGCCAAATGGGCGGTATTGGAACAAAATAAGGAGGTGATTATCGGACAAGTTGGACAGAAATCTTTTGACCTCACTCAGACAAACCTAAAAGATATGAGTCCCTGGGATATTGCTTTCAATGATGGGATCTGGAAAATCCTTCCCGGAATGTTTTTTAGCATCCTTATTTCAGTTATTTTAAAGAAAAATAAAGCGTAAAAATTTATGAAAAACTCAAATTTGTTTTCTTCGGTTGTAATAAAATGGGGGTTGATCTATGGTTTAGTTGGTGTCATTTATGTTTTTGTGTATGCCATGCTGGGCCTTCAAGGAAAAGGTAGTTTTGTTGTTGCGATAGTCGCTTGGCTTTTTCAAGCGGTCTTGGCATTTCTCATGTATTTTTTGGCGACAAAAGAGTACCGCGGTGAGAATGGAAATCTTATTTCCTTTGGAAGGGGTTTTGGAATCAATATGCTAGTTGGATTGATTGGAGGGGCGATTAAAGGGGTAGGTTTTTATATCTATGCTAAATTTATTGATCCCTCGTATATTCAAAACATGTTTGAAGCCCAGATGGAGGCGCAAGAGGAATTTGGAGGGCCTAGTGCTTCGTCTGCTGAAATGCCTGGGTTTATGGAATTTATTATGACGGCAGAGTTTAATGCAGGTTCTACCTTTATTCTCGTTATTTGGGGAGCAGTAATTTACGGGCTGATAGTGGCTGCAGTTAATCAGAAAAAAGAAGAATTTAACTACTAATGGCACTTTCAATTTCTGTAGTTGTTCCTGTTTTTAACGAAGAAGAGTCACTCCCTGAGTTGACCCAATGGATTCATCGGGTCATGCAGGCCAATGCCTACACCTATGAGGTCTTGCTGATCAATGATGGTAGTACAGATCGTTCTTGGGAAGTGATTCAAGAGCTTTCAGCGAGCAATACCGCTTTAAAAGGAATCAACTTTACCCGAAACTATGGCAAGTCCGCCGCATTAGACGCAGGCTTTAAACGCTCCTCTGGGGAAGTGGTGATTACCATGGATGCCGATTTACAGGATAGTCCTGACGAGATCCCTGGCCTCTACGCGATGATCAAAGGAGGGCTAGATGTGGTATCGGGTTGGAAAAAGGAACGACACGATCCCATTTCCAAGACCATTCCTTCCAAATTCTTCAATGGAGTGACCCGCTGGATTTCGGGGATTCAATTGAACGATTTTAATTGTGGATTGAAGGCCTACCGCAATAAGGTGGTGAAGAATATCCATATCTATGGGGAAATGCACCGCTACATTCCACTTCTGGCCAAATGGAATGGCTTCCCTAAAATCGGGGAGAAAGTGGTGGAACATCGTGCTCGAAAATACGGATACTCCAAGTTTGGCTTGGAACGTTTCTTGAATGGATTTCTGGATTTGATTTCCGTTTCCTTTGTGCACCGCTACAAGAAAAAGCCCATGCACTTTTTCGGCTTGCTCGGCACGCTTTCTTTCTTTACGGGTTTTGTCATTACCGCCTGGTTAATTGCTCAAAAAATCTATGGCCTTAGCCAAGGTGTCAAAGTGCGAGAGGTAGTAGATCAACCTGTGTTTTTCTTGGCATTGGTAGCCTTGGTGATTGGAGCACAGTTGTTTTTGACAGGCTTCA
>JBJOOF010000147.1:0-10375 GCA_046051425.1 Bacteroidota bacterium | reverse complement strand
CAGCATCGGCCTAGCCGAAGGCATCTGCGATATCGTCAGCTCAGGATCTACGCTGATGATGAATGGACTCAAGGAAGTGGAAGAGGTATTTACTTCGGAAGCGGTCTTAATCGGCAATTCAAGCCTAAGTGATTGGAAAAAAAGCATCGTCGACAAACTCCTTTTCCGTATCAATGCCGTCCAAACGGGCAAAAGTAACAAGTACGTCCTAATGAATGTACCCAACGCCTCCCTTCCCAAAATCATTGCCTTGATTCCAGGCATGCGCAGCCCAACTATTTTGCCGCTGGCAGAAGAAGGCTGGTCCTCGGTGCATTCGGTGCTGAGTGAAGATCAGTTTTGGGAAAATATGGACGAACTACGCGCCGCCGGTGCCGAGGGCATCTTGGTCGTTCCCATCGAAAAAATGGTTATTTAAGGATACGCTAGACTTCAAAAGATGAAACTACTCGTGAACCCCAGCCCTGAGAAGTGGCAAAAGCACCTGGCTCGTCCAGCGATGCAAACCAAAAAAATCAAGAAAATCATCAAGCCCATCTTTGAAAAGGTGGCTCGAACGGGAGACAAGGCCTTACGCAAGTTTGCCCAAGAATACGACCATGTGCATCTGGATTCATTGCTCGCAAGTCAAGAGGAGATCCAGGCCGCAGCCGCCCAACTCAGCCCAGAACTCATCAAAGCGATAGGACTAGCCAAATCCAACATTGAAAAATTCCATGCGGCTCAAGCCACACCTGACTTGGTGATGGACGTGATGCCTGGAGTCACCTGCAGCAGAAAGAGCGTTCCCATCCAACGCGTGGGCTTGTATATCCCTGGAGGAACTGCCCCCCTATTTAGTACGGTGCTTATGCTGGGCGTCCCTGCCCAACTTGCGGGCTGCCGTGAAGTGGTACTTTGTACACCCACTAACCGCAAAGGAGAAATCCATCCCGCCATCCTGTATACTGCTCAGTTGGTCGGAATTACGAAAGTGGTGAAAATTGGAGGAGCACAGGCCATTGCAGCGCTGACCTTCGGGACGGAATCAGTTCCCAAAGTGGATAAGATTTTCGGTCCGGGCAACCAGTATGTCACTGCGGCCAAGCAGGAGTCTACCAAGTATGGAGTTGCCATTGACATGCCTGCAGGGCCTTCCGAAGTGCTCGTTTATGCAGACGAGACGGCCATCCCCGCATTTGTCGCGGCAGACCTGCTCTCACAAGCCGAGCATGGCGTGGATTCTCAGGTAGTGCTGGTCAGCCCTTCGGAAAAATTCGCCCAGAAAGTATTGGCAGAAATCATTAGCCAACTGGAAACACTTCCCCGCAAGGAGATCGCTGCCAAAGCCCTAGCCAACTCTTGTGCGGTGATCTTGGAAGATCAAGCCACAGCTATCGCCCTGATCAACGACTACGCCCCTGAACACCTGATTCTAGCGGTAAAAAAGGAAGCGGAAGTGACCAACCAAATCCACTCGGCAGGCTCGGTGTTTTTGGGCAACTACAGCCCAGAGGCAGCAGGTGACTATGCCTCCGGCACCAACCATACCCTACCCACCTCCGGCTATGCACGCAACTACAGCGGGGTATCCTTGGATAGTTTTGTAAAAAAAATCACCTACCAGAAGATTACCCCGAAGGGACTCAAAGCCCTAGGTCCGGCAGTAGAAATCTTGGCAGCCAACGAGCAACTAGATGCCCACAAGCAAGCCGTAAGCATTCGCCTCGAGCACCTCAAACGCATGAAAAAATGAGGATAGACATCGCCAGCCTACTTCGGCCTCACCTGCGCCAGTTACAACCCTATACCTCTGCTCGAGATGAGTACAGCGGTACCGAAGGGGTGTTTTTGGATGCCAACGAAAACCCATTTGGATCCAGTACCAGCAAGGATTTTAACCGCTATCCGGATCCCTACCAATCTACTTTGAAGGAGGAAATCGCCAAAATCAAGGGAGCAAGTCCTGCACAGCTTTTTCTTGGCAATGGATCGGATGAAGCCATCGATTTGCTTTTCCGTGCATTCTGCAATCCAGGACAGGACAATGTCATCCTACTCCCTCCAACTTACGGGATGTATGGAGTCAGTGCTGCCATCAATGGAGTGGAAGTTCGGAATGTCCCCCTGACACCAGACTTCCAGTTGCAGCCCGAAAAGATTCTCGAAGCAGCGGATGCGCATTCCAAAATTCTCTTCATCTGCTCTCCAAACAATCCCTCAGGCAATGCCGTCAAACGGGAGGATATTCTTTATCTGCTTGAAAATTTCCCTGGAATCGTAGTGGTAGACGAAGCCTACATCGACTTCAGCGAAACAGCCAGTTTGCTTACAGTACTGAATCAGCATCCCAACCTGCTGGTGATGCAAACCTTATCCAAAGCCTGGGGATTGGCTTCCCTACGGCTGGGAATGGCCTTTGCTAGCCCCGAACTGATTCGGGTACTCAACCAGATCAAGCCTCCTTACAACATCTCAGGATTGACCCAGGAAACTGTCCTTTCGGCACTTCAAAACAAAGGGAAAGTGGATGAGTTTATTCAACTCATCCTCGAGGAGCGTGAATTTCTTCGAAAGGAACTGGAAAAATTACCCTACATCCTCCAGGTTCACCCCTCGGATGCCAACTTTCTTCTGGTCCAGTTTGAGCACCCAAACCAGGTGTACGAGGACTTGGTTGGAGAAAAGATTATTGTTCGCAACCGTTCCTCCGTCTTGCACTGTGCGGGTTGCCTTCGGATTACGGTGGGTACTCGAGCGGAATCCATCGCCCTATTGCAAGCCTTGGAAAAAGTATGTCAAGCCTAAATCAATCAACCGATTTGTTTCCCATTGATTCCATGAAAAAGAAAGTCCTATTTATAGACCGCGACGGTACAATCATCAAAGAACCCCCTACCGATTTTCAAGTCGATAGCCTGGAGAAATTGGAGTTTATCCCTAAAGCCATCTCCAACCTTCGCAGGATTGCGGAGGAATGTGACTACGAACTCGTCTTGGTAAGCAACCAAGATGGATTGGGGACAGACTCCTTTCCAGAAAAAGATTTTTGGCCAGCCCAAAACAAAATGCTCAAAACCTTGGAGCAGGAAAACGTGCACTTTGACGCCATCCACATCGATCGCAGTTTTGAACACGAGCAGGCACCTACTCGCAAGCCGAGAACAGGTATGTTGATCGCCTATTTATCAGAAGACTACGACCTTGCCAATTCATATGTTATCGGAGATCGGATCACAGACATTCAACTCGCACAAAATCTAGGAGCAAAGGCTATTTTCTATGGCGAAAATCAGGCAGATGCAGTTTTGTCCACGCAAGACTGGGACGAAATCTACACCTTCCTGAAACTTCCTCCACGGAAAGCCACAGTGCACCGAAAAACTTCTGAAACAGACATTTCCATCGAATTGAACTTGGATGGTTCGGGGGCATGTTCCATTTCTACAGGACTGCATTTCTTCGACCACATGCTCGAGCAGTTGGGCAAGCATGGAAGTACGGACCTTTCCATTCAAGTCAAGGGTGACTTGCATATCGACGAGCACCACACCATCGAAGATACCGCACTTGCCTTGGGCGAGGCCTATGCCAAGGCCCTGGGTGACAAAAAAGGAATTTATCGCTATGGATTTTTACTTCCCATGGATGATGCCTTGGCTCAGGTAGCCATCGATTTTGGAGGTCGACCTTGGTGTGTCTGGGATGCAAGTTTTTCCCGTGAAAAAGTCGGCGACATGCCTACAGAACTATTTTTCCACTTCTTCAAATCCTTCTCGGATACTGCCAAGTGCAACTTGAACATCAGCATCACGGGGGACAACGAACACCACAAGATCGAAGCCGCGTTCAAGGGCTTAGCCCGCGCCATCAAGATGGCCGTGCAGCGAGACCCTAGGAACTTAAATCAATTGCCCAGCACCAAAGGGGTGCTTTGAATTAAATAAAAAGGCCAGAATGAAATTTCATTCTGGCTTTTTTTTAGTTCCCCAATAGCCGCTTACTTAATGCTGCTTTGTAATTGGGAATAGCCTGATCGGAAAGCCCCAAAAAGAGGTAGGGTTCAATCAATTCCAGTTCCATCAGGTGAAATACCCCGTCAATCTCCACCCCATCTACTCGAGCATAGAGCGTATTTTTTGCAAAGCGATCCACTAATGCCTGGGCTGAAGACAGCATGGCATCACTAGGAGTTAGCGTTTGGATAGTTCCTCCGTAATAATGCTGCACACGAAAATCAGCCGATGCAGGGGTTTTGAGTACCGCATGAGAGAGTTTCTCATTGAAAAAAATAAGGGAGTATTCCCCAACCTGCACAATTTCTTGAATGAAGGGCTGCACCAAAAAATCTTCTTCCTGAAGTAAATTTCCAATTTTTTCTTCCATTCCTGCCTCGGCCCCTCGCACCACTTTGAGCGTATTCTTTGCTCCCCCACTGACGAGCGGCTTGACCACCAATTTGTCTGCATTCAACTCGGAATGCAATTGATCCAGAACTGGCTTACTGCCTTTGGGAAGGATCTTTCCCGCGATGCAGGGAAATCCTTGGGATTCAATTTCCATCAGGTAGGTTTTGGAGGAATTCCAACGTAACGTAGGCACCTCATTCAACACCTGCACGCCTAGCCTTTCCAAGGTGTCCAACCAAACCAAAAATTCAGGGTAAAAATCAAAATAGTCCCAGGTCGACTTGATCAGCACGTGGGTAAATGCAGACCAATCCACCTCGGGGGCTGACCAGGGATGGATCTGATGTGCAATGCCCATCTCGGTCAAGAGCGTGGACAACAAGGCGTCTTCGTCAATGGTATTGGCATCGTAGGCTCCGGTGGAGTAGTAACTGGCTATGGCGACGTGAAGGGGCATGCTTTTTTTTTCTGCAAAACTAGCATTTCCTTTTTTTAAAGCCGGCTGTTCGTGGAAAATCCAACCGAAACCTTATTTTTGAAGATTAATCTTCTTTATGTCCCACCGCAAACTCGTCATCGTTCCCACTTACAATGAGCTGGAAAATATCAGCGACATGGTGCAAACCGTGATGGAACTGGAGGGGAATTTCGAGTTACTCATCATTGACGACGGCTCTCCAGACGGAACTGCAGGGGTGGTAAAAACACTCCAGAATTCATTTGAAGGCAGACTTCACTTGATGGAACGAGCAGGAAAACTGGGTTTGGGCACTGCCTACATTGCCGGTTTCCGCTGGGCGCTGGAAAGAGATTACGACTTTATTTTTGAGATGGACTGTGACTTTTCACATGATCCCAAGGACCTGATCCGACTCTACCAAGGCATCAAAAATCGAGACTATGATTTGGCCATCGGATCCCGCTACATCACCGGGGTCAACGTGGTCAACTGGCCTATGGGAAGGGTCTTGATGTCCTACTTTGCGAGCAAATACGTGAATTTTGTTACCGGCCTACCCATCCACGATGCCACCGCAGGCTTCAAGTGTTACCACCGCTCAGTGCTGGAAGGCATCCAATTGGATGCCATCCAATTTATCGGCTACGCCTTCCAAATCGAAATGAAGTTTACCGCTTGGAAACTGGGTTTCAAACTCCTGGAAGTGCCCATCATTTTTACCGACCGCACGCGAGGGCAATCCAAAATGAGTCCGAAAATCTTTAAAGAGGCCGTACTGGGAGTGATTTGGATGAAGGTGAAAAGTTGGTTTAAACCCTACCGATTAGTCAAATCGAATTGATTTGATCGGGTCTACCCGTGAAATAATCCGAACAGGAATCCACAACACCAGTACAGTAAGCACCGTCACCCCTAGGTTGAGCAGGAGAAATGCAGTCCAATTCCAATCAATCGGCACATAACTCATGTAATAACTCACCGGGTCCAAAGGAATAAGGTGAAAGTAGGTTTGTAATGCCCCAATTACGAAAGCAAAGGCATTGCCGTAAAGTAGCCCTTTCCCAAGAATATGGATGCCATTCCAGAAAAATAGGGATCGAATTTGAGAGTTCTTGGCCCCCATCGCCTTGAGTAAGCCAATCATCTGGGTACGTTCCATGATCAGGAGAAACAAAATCGCTCCCATGTTGAAAATGGCCACAAAGCCTATTAGGGAGATAAACACGATTACGTTGGTGTCGAGCAACTTCAGCCAATCAAAAATATCCAAGAACCGCTCCCGACTATCGAGCAAACGCAGGTCGTAATCCAATTCATCCTCCAGTAAAGGTGCGTAGGCATCGAGTTGGGCCGCATCAGCCACATGCAATTCTAGGCCTCCTACCTGATCTGCGGTCCATCCATTCAAATTTCGAATGGTCTGCAACTCGCCAATCACCACTTGTTCGTCAAAATTCTCAAGGTAAGTCTCAAAAATACCCACCACCGTCACGCGCCGAAAGCGTGGGGGCTGCTGCACAAAGTAAAGGGTCACCTTGTCTCCCACTGCGATGCGCAACTTGTTGGCCACGAGTTTGGAAAGAATGATTTCATTACTCACCCCGGAGTCCGGAAGATGCAACATCCTTCCTTCCACCAGGTACTGCGCAAATCCCAAGCTGTCAAAATCTTTACCTACCCCCTTGAGCAACACCCCTTCTACTTCCTCAGATCCCTTCAGTAGGGCCGCCTTGTGCGCATAGGATTGCATTTTGGTCAGGAAAGGAAATTGAGCTTGCTTCTTTAAAAATTCTGCATTCAGCGAAAAAGGTTGTTCCTCGTAAGCACTGCTCATTTGGAACTTTTGCACTTGAAAGTGCCCCGTAAACCCATAGACGCGGCTGGAAACCGTTTTTTGGAAGCCACCGAGCACCATAATGGATAGGATGGCTACCCCCAAACCCACCGCTAGACTCGCCACCGCGATGCGGTGGATAATTCCAGAAAAGCCACCGGCATGCTGAAAACTGATTCTTTTAGCGAGGAAATAGGAAAGGTTCAACGGACTGGGTTAAATTTGTTTGCAACTCTCCGCAAATTAGCATGAAGCAAGCGAAAAATTTACCCTTGGCCTATATTTTGACCGGATGGCTCCTTCTGGGCTTGAGCACCTTCGGCTTCAGTCAGCAAATCCGCACGGCTGCAGAACAAGCGGAATTATACCTGCCGCTACTGCAAGGGAAAAAAGTTGGCGTAGTCGGCAACCAAACCAGCATCCTCCCTCAGTCCAATTCCAAGCACCTGGTCGATTTCCTGTTGGAAAATAAGGTGAACGTCACCAAAGTCTTCGTGCCCGAACACGGGTTTCGTGGTACCGCCGATGCAGGGGAAAAGGTAGACAACTCCGTAGATGCCAAAACTGGGTTACCCATCGTATCCTTGTATGGCAACAACAAGAAACCTAGTGCCGACCAATTGAAAGACCTGGATGTCCTGGTTTTTGACCTACAAGATGTGGGAGTCCGCTTTTTCACCTACATCAGCACGCTCCACTACGTGATGGAGGCTTGTGCAGAGCAAGGCAAGCCACTGATCCTATTGGATAGACCCAATCCAAACGGCAACTACATCGATGGACCCATCCTCAAGAAAGGATTCGAATCCTTTGTGGGCATGCACCCCATTCCGCTAGTGCATGGACTAAGCATCGGCGAACTAGCAAAAATGATCAATGGAGAAAAATGGCTGAAAGGTGGCGTTCAAGTAGACTTAACCGTCATTCCTGTGGCCAATTGGAACCATCAGATAGCCTACGAACTTCCAGTAAAGCCCTCTCCCAACTTGCCCAATGCACTTTCCATCCGGCTGTATCCAAGCACCTGCCTCTTTGAAGGCACGGTAGTTTCCTTGGGTCGCGGCACCTATTTTCCATTCCAAGTGTATGGCTATCCAGATGCTCGATTTGGGGACTTTACCTTTACGCCAGTCAGCATTGATGGGATGTCCAAAACCCCTCCCCATCAAAGTAAGTTGTGCTACGGTAGAGACCTACGCACGGAATCCTTAACTCAGCCCTTCACCTTGAGCTACCTACTCGAAGCCTACCAGCGCTCCGAAATGAAGGAAAAATTCTTTAACAGCTACTTCAATACCCTGGTAGGTACGGATGAACTGAAGAAGCAAATCTTGGCAGGAAAAACAGAAGCCGAGATCCGTGCAACTTGGCAGCAGGGACTTCAAGATTACGCCGCTCTCAGAAGCAAGTATTTGATTTACCCCTAATTTTGACTTATTCTTTCTGCAGTAACACATGAATCCAACCTCCCTTGACCGCTCCCTCCGAATCATTTACATGGGTACACCCGAGTTTGCGGTGCCTGCCCTTGAAAAATTGGTTGCTGCAGGTTGGAATGTCATCACAGTGATCACCGCTCCGGACAAGCCCCAAGGCCGAGGACAAAAATTAGTAGGCTCCCCCGTTAAGGAGGCCGCCGAAAGATTGGAAATCCCTGTCCTGCAGCCCACCAACTTGAAGGATCCAGGATTTCAACAGGAATTGAAGGAACTGGCCGCTGACCTACAGATCGTCGTCGCTTTCCGCATGCTGCCTGAGGCGGTCTGGGACATGCCTCCACTGGGCACCTTCAACCTCCATGCATCTCTACTGCCCAACTTCCGCGGGGCAGCCCCGATCAACTGGGCGTTGATCCAAGGTGAACAGGAAACAGGGGTGACTACCTTCTTTTTGCAGCATGAAATTGATACGGGGAATATCCTTTTTCAAGAAAAAGTAGCCATCCTTCCGGAGGATAACCTGGGAAGCCTCTATGAAAAATTGATGGGCCTGGGTGCGGACTTGGTGCTACGAACTGTAGCCGCCATCGCCTCCAAAGATATCCATCCCCTGCCTCAAGACGAGGCCTTGGCCATCCACAAGGCACCCAAAATCTTTAAGGAAACGGGCAAGATCGATTGGACTGCTTCGGCTACCTCCATTCACAACCTGATCAGAGGACTCTCCCCCTATCCAGGAGCATGGACCGAACTACAGGGTAAAACCTGCAAAATTTTTACCTCCACAACCTTGGAAGGGAAATTGTCTGGAAAAGCCCCAGGAGAATGGACCTCAGATTTCAAAACCTACCTGCATTTCCAATGCGGCCAAGGAATCTTGGTGGTGCAGGAACTGCAAGTTGAAGGGAAAAAGCGCATGAAGGTGGATGAACTCCTCCGAGGATGGAAAGGTTAAAGTTAGTCCCAATGACGATTCAGATTTTGGTAATCTTCAAAAGATACACCTGAAAAAACTCTAGTAAACTACTTGGCACATTTAGGAGTTTCATCAACAAGAACTTCAATAAAGCAGGTAAATTGACCCTCAAAACCACGACTCGTGAAACTGATTCTCCTCGTAGCAAAAGCAAAAAACCAAGTGATCGGGAAAGACAACCAGCTGGTCTGGAAACTGTCCGCTGATCTCAAGCGCTTCAAAAATCTGACCACAGGCCATTACTTGTTGATGGGTCGCAAAACCTTTGAATCCCTGGGCAGACCTCTTCCCAACCGTACGCATTTGATCATCACCCGCAACCCGGAATTTGAAGTTCCAGAAGGGCACTATGCCTTTCACTCGGTAGAAGAAGCCCTTATTTTTTGTACAAAGCGTCAGTTGGAGAAATTATTTGTGATTGGTGGGGGTGAAATTTACAAGGAAGCACTACCTCTTTGCGATGTACTGGAAATCACGGAAGTAGAAGCCAGCCCCGAGGGAGACACCTTTTTCCCCGAACTAGATACCGCCATTTGGAAGGAAAAAGAACGGGAAGAATTCCCTGCCGATGAAACCAACGAATACCCCTACGCTTTTGTCACCTACGAAAAACGCTAAGCCATGGCCAAACCTGTAATCTGGATTACTGGAGCATCCTCTGGCATTGGGGAAGCCGCAGCCAAGAAATTTTCGAAAGCGGGCTACGCGCTCATTCTTTCTGCTCGCAACGAACAAGAACTCAATCGGGTCAAGCAAGCCTGTGCTTTCCCAGATGACTGCCTAATCCTTACCTTGGACCTGGCCACATCGGCTGACTTTGCAGAGAAAGTAGCCACAGCAATTTCCTTTTTTGGCCAAGTCGATATCCTCTTACACAACGGAGGCATCAGCCAGCGTTCCTTGATCAAGGATACCCTACTCGAGGTGGATCGACGCTTGATGGAGGTCAACTATTTTGGTACCGTTGCCTTGACGAAAGCAATTCTCCCTCATTTTCTAGCCCGCAAAAAAGGGCAGTTTGGCGTAGTCACCTCTCTAGTAGGGAAATTTGGTTCGCCCTACCGCTCCTCCTATGCAGGAGCCAAACATGCCTTGCATGGCTTCTTTGATACCCTTCGAGCAGAGCACCACCAAGATGGGATTGCTGTGACCTTGATTTGCCCGGGCTTTATTCGCACACAGGTATCCATCAATGCGGTAACCGGTGACGGGAGCCCATTAGGAGAAATGGACCAGGCCCAAGACCAAGGCATGTCCCCAGAAGCCTGCGCAGAAGGT
>JBJOOF010000146.1:0-22452 GCA_046051425.1 Bacteroidota bacterium | reverse complement strand
CTCCTTGGGGTCTTCCAAATGCAGGTGAGCCAAAGCTCCATTGTTGACTACACGTCCTTGAACTCCGGCAGTTAAGTCCTCCAATAGAATCAAATTTTCCTGCTTCACTTCTGACATGCCGTGGTCGGAAACAAGCACCACATGGACGGGAAGATCAAAGCTTTCCAACCCTTCAAACAAGGCGCCGAGTTCATGGTCCAATCGATCCATCGTTTTTTTCAACTCCAAGTCATTGTTGGGCCCATAGCGATGTCCCGTATCGTCCATGTCGGAGAAGTAAAGCGTAATCAGTCGGGGGCGCTCGACAGCGGGCAAGCGTAGCCAGTCAAAGACTTTGGCAATTCGAGTCAGGTTAGGTACTCCCCCATCGTAATCGTAGTAAAAACTCGGGCGAACTCCCTGAATAGGGGCTTCTGTGCCCACAAAAAAGTAACTCGCTGCCTTGATTCCGTGCTGCTCGGCCAACACCCAGATCGGCGTACCGCCATACCAATACCCATCTTGTACAATCTCTCGATTGCTCATGGTGTACACCTGATCTTTGAAAGGTTCGTAAAAGGCATTGTCCACCAAGCCATGGTGCTCAGGAAGCATTCCTGTGGCGATGGTGTAGTGATTGGGAAAAGTTTTGGAGGGAAATGAAGGAATAAGCCCTTTGGCGGCAGTGCCTTCGGCTATAAAACGTGTCAGGTTCTCAGGTTGAAAGCGCTCTACATAATCGTGGCGAAAGCCATCTAGGGAGATCAAAATCAGAATAGGCTCTTTCTCCTGAGAAAACGATGCAGACCAAACGGACAGCAGGACTACCAAAACTAGAAAAGAGCGCTTCATTTTTTTTCTTTAAAAATAGGAATACTCCATTTGCCCTGCAAGAAGTAGTAAGTTGGATAAGCTCACCTTCAAAGCTCCACCCGCATCAGCCAATCGGTTTGGATCTCGTCCCCAAAAGGAAAGGGATGGCTCCCAAAAATGCGGAGTCCATTTTTCTCGTAAAAACGGATCGCACGCGCATTGTGCTCCCAGACACCCAGCCAAAGCCAAGTCTTTCCCTCCTGTCTCCCAAAGTCGATTGCCGCATCAAGTAGCACTTGCCCTAGCCCGGTACCCCATACCTCTTCCAAGGTATACAAGCGAGACACCTCCACAGAAGCAGGGTCCTGCACGTCTGCCTGTGCGGCAGCCAGGTTGAGTTTGGTGTAACCTACAAGCTTCCCAGCTAAACTTGCTACAATAAAAGTCGACGCGGTCTCCTGAATTTCTTTGGTCAACTTGTCCTCAGTAAAGGCTTCGGCTAGATAGGCCTGCACATTTTCAGGTTTATTCCCTGCGGTAAATGCTTGCACAAAGGAGGTTCGAGCAAGGGCCAAAAGTTCGGTTAAATCAGAAAGATTGGCTTTACGTAATTCAGGGACAGAAGTATTCACAGCTTGATTAGAGTTTTTTGAGAGCTACTGAAATTTGAGAAATGGGAAACTCGCCCAAGATTGCCCGATAGTTGCCCTTGGGACTGATCACCACGAAGCTTTTGCATGGATAGGGAAATTGAAAGAATTGCTGAGCAAAGGCACCTTCTGGATCGGGTATCCAAGTTTGAATGCCTGCATACTTCTCCAATCCATGTGCTTGCTGATACAGATATACAGGTGGAGCCGTCCCAAATTTCTTGGCATATTTCAGTACCGCTTCGTGATTGGAACGGAGCAGTTTTGGATCTGAGGTGGAAGCAGCAGAATTGCACTCGTCCTTGCCTGGATAAAAAATCACCACCAAAGGCCTACCTGCCTGAAAGTCGGCGAGCATTCCCAGTTTTTCATAAAACAATTTGGCATTGGTCAGGCCTGCCGGCATGCGATGCACGAGCTTTTGGTCTCCGTCCTTTTCCCCAGGAACACCAAAATAAGGTCCAGAAAGGATCTTTTGTTCGTAGTCGGCATAGGTGATTCGCTTGCCCAACTCATTGAAATAACTCTGTGCTTGGAGGCATAGCGGAAGCATAAGGAGCAAACCAATTAGCCGAACACGTTTAAAAGTCACTCCCATCATTCGTTAACTCTTTGCTTTCTGTGACGAAGCCACATAATTACCAAAGAAAATTACCAAGGCGGCAGTTCCAAACATGATCAAACTGTAAATGGCAGAAGGAATGGTCATCACCGAATTCATCAGCAGGGTAGCCGCTATGGTGATACCGAGGGTGCCATTTTGGATGCCCGACTCAATCGCGATGGTCAAACCTTGCCGGAAAGGGAGTTTGAATAATCTGGCAGTTCCAAAACTCAAGGCAAGCGTGGCCACATTCAAGGTCAGTGCGGCGGGTCCCGCTTCCACAAAGTAGCGAACCAAGTTTTCCTTCTCCTTCAACACAGCTGCCACCACGATGATCACAAAGAAGATGGCAGAAATGCGGCGGAATGGCAGGTCCAACTTTGAGGCTAACTTAGGAGCTTTTGCGAATACCAGCATCCCCAGCGCTACTGGAATGATGGTAATGACCAACACAGAAACGACTGTACCCACCACCTCCAATTGCTGGGCCTCCCCTCCTGGGATAAAGTATCCAATCGAATAATTGACCAAGAAAGGAATGGTAAACACCGTGATGACGGAAGAAAAAGCAGTGAGCGTTATGGATAGTGCTGCATCACCCTTAGCGAGGTGCGTGATCAAATTGGAGGTGGCTCCCCCGGGACAAACCGCCAAAATCATCAACCCCACGGCAAGCTCCGCCGGTAGTTCAAACAAGTTGGCAATACCGAAGGCAATGATGGGAAGAAAAATGAGTTGATTGAGTAGTCCTATCCCGACTGCTTTGGGATAGATCAAGATGCGCTTGAAGTCTTCGATACGCAAACTCAGTCCCATGCCAAACATGATGACGGCTAACGAAAAAGGCAAGAAAAGTTCTGTTAAAACGCTGGATTGCATAACATTAAAATTGGGTGGTGTATTTGGGTTCGTCTAAGTTAAAACAAGCCGCTTGCAACTGCAAAACCAATGTAGGTTCCTATAGCATTTCCCAAGCTCCCTACCAGGATTCCTGGGATCAGCAAATCCGGTCGATTTAGACTTTCTGCTGCAGCCATGGCCGTGGTATTTCCTCCGATATTGGCCTGAGAAGCCACTGCAATCATGTCCCAGTCCATTTTGAAGAGGGCTCCTACTCCAAAGATTACGAGCCCATGAACCAAGATTAGTATGGTTACAAAAAGGATGAGGGTGAGCGCGAGATCTCCAACATCGACCAAAGCATTCAAATCACACAAGGTGCCTATAACTGCCAGAAACAAGAGAATAAAGAAATAGCCTAGGGTATGCTTCCCTTTCAACTGCTGCACCGCCGGAAACTGGGCAAGTATCAACGCGATGGAGGTCAAGAAAAGAATTTCGGGCACTTGGGGAAACCAGATCACCAAGGCCTTACTTACCGCAATCCCCATGAAGGCCATCGTAAACAAGGCTGCCAAGGGTCCCAAGGCAATCGATTCTTGGCTTTGCATTTTTTCACCTGTCTGAGCGGATGCCAACTTTTTTCGAGGAATCAATTTCTGTAAGTACTTGGGCAAAATAAGCGTGGCAATGATCCAAGGGGTTCCTATTAGATTATCCACCACGGTTGCCGCAGCAAACAGCGTTCCCGCCTCATTGACCTGGTAGTGCAATGCGATCGCGTTGAAATTGATCGCTCCTCCTATATAGGTACCGGTATACATGCCTGCGATGGCAGGGGCCAAGGCACCAATTGTGTCTACCGGCTGCACAAGCACCCAGGCGGTGAGCACCCCGATCACAGTGGCCAAAGAACCCAACAAAAACAGAAGCAAAAGGGGAAGCCCTGCTTTTTTCAAACTTTTCAGATCTACTTCCAGCAAGGCGATAAATATGCCCAAGGGAGCGAGGTATTGGAAGACCCCATCGTAAATGGGATGCCCATCCATGGCGCTTGGAATCAACCCTGTATTGGCCAAGACCGCACAAATCAAAATCACAAAAATCGGGGTACCTACCGACTTACCCCAGGAAAATCGAGTAAGCCAACTTGCAAAAAATACAGCCAAACAAAGTGTGGCGGCGACAAACAGATAGGAAGAAGGACCAGACATTCCGAAAAGTAGAAAAAAATAGTTAGTTCTGGTTCCTTGGTTATTTCATTTGTTTAAAGTAGGAAATACATTGGAAATAAGATAGAAATAAACTCCGCTGCGCTCCGTGAAATAAATTAGGAAAAACCTCAAGTGTTTAACACTTACCTGCCTGGCACAATATTTATCTCAGCTCTCGGTTCTTGCTTCTTGCCTCTCTCAATATCGAACGCTGGACGCTGAACTCTGAATGTCGAAGTAGGGATTTATACTGGGAGCAGAATTGTAGTCTTGATACTTGATACTAACTACTATATACTAAATACTACCCTATCCAATAACTCAGCAACTTGCTTACTTCCGGTTTTTCGTGAATAGGCTTCCAAGGAACCTACGGATTGCTGCGCACCTGCAGTTTGATAAAGTCTTCGAAGTGCTTGACGCATCGCCGGCTGATCCCCATGGGATAGCACTGCACCTGCACCTGCTTGGCTAAGGATCTCCGAACTATCTCCTTGCGGATCGCCCAAAGCCAAAACAGGAAGGCCTGTGGCAAGGTATTCAAAGAGTTTGCCTGGGATATTGCCTTTCGCATTCTTGGTATCCGTCAGAATCAGAACAAGGGCATCTGCCTTGGCATAAAAATCAAAAACTTCCTGGTGGGAAACATAGCCCGCAAAGTGGATGTGGCGCTGTAACCAAGGATCGGACTGCACTTGCTCCTGCACCTGTTCGCTTACCTTCCCCACAAAAGTCCAGGACACCTCCTCCCCTGCTGCTTCAAATTCAGACTTCAAAGCCTGCATCAAAGGAAGTGGGTTGCGGATGGCGTCAATGATGCCTGTGTAAACCAGATGAAGTTGATTGGCTGCTTTGGGACGAGGTGCAAAATCTTGAGGAATGTCTGCCGGATCGTAGCCATTGGTAACCAGGTCAATTTTTCTTCCAGAGAGTCGTTCCAGATCACGCTGGAAGGTTGGGGAAATGGTCACCACCACATCGGCTTGCTGCAATACCCTACGCTCGAGGGCTTCGTGTCGTCTCCGGATAAAGGAGAGCATGGGTAGCGTGTCTAGAAATTCCCACTGTGACCAAGGGTCTCGAAAGTCTGCCAACCAGGGTATCCCATATTTTTGCTTGAGCTGCTGTCCAATCAGGTGTAAACTATGTGGTGGACCAGTGGTAATGATCGCTTGAAATTGCCCTTCTTTGAGCAGTTGACTTAAAAATTGTACGGAAGGCTTCACCCAAAATACACGAGGGTCTGGTACCAGCAGGTTGGCACGGAGCCAAATGGCCATCTTTTCCAGAAATCCCTTTTTTGGTTGTTCCAGGATACGGCCAGGATGTCTTTTCCCTTGCTTTTTTACCTTGGCAAACAACTGGTAAGGTTCCCAGATGGGAAAGCGAATCACTTCTAGATCGGGAGAAATTTCCTTGAGGAGTGTCTCGTCTTGGAGATCGAAATCAGGATTCTCTGGGGTAAAAATCACAGGCTCCCATCCTGCTTCGGGTAAGTATTTGGCAAACTTCAACCAGCGTTGTACACCCGAACCTCCACTAGGAGGCCAATAGTAGGTGATGATTAACACGCGTTTTTGCATGGGATTCGATGCGCTAGCCAAAATTGGAGACATGCAAATGTACTAAAAAGAAGAAGGGGAAATTGCTTTCCCCTTCTTCTAAAATATGTACCTTATTCTCCTTGGCCTAATGAATATCCTTTGACTCCGTCGAAGGTGTAGAGGTGCTCTGTTTTGATGAAATCCAATCCAAGACTTTCCACTTTTTGAAGGAGGTCAATCACCTGGGCATGGGTAAGCACTTTTCCTTCTTCCACTTTGAATCGGCATCTCCAATGGTCGGTGCAAAAAGTTTCTTTCATGCCATCAGGAAATACCTTGACGCCTCTATTGGTAATCAGGCTCAGTTTCAATCCACCGGTATCGAGTGTATTCAGGAGGTTACCCAAGACATTGGGGTCCCGATGGTTTTGGTCCCAGTCAAGAAATACGTCTATCCCGATCAATTCTTTCTTTGCCTTTGGTTTTGACCGAAGGGCTACGTCCATAGGTGCCGTACTTTCTTTCCCAAAAACTGCGGGTACCATTTGACTAGGCACCTGTCCCAATCGAGCAATGACTGCCTGAGCAAATTCCTGGGTTCCTACTTTTTTAGTAGATAAGCCTTCTTGGTAGATGTCGCCAGTGTGAATTCCATCTTCGAGGGTTTTCATCCAAGCGTTGGAGATTTTCTCTGCAACCTCAGGCTGGCCAATGTGCACCAGCATCATGATGGCTCCATTCAATAAACCAGATGGATTGGCAATGTCCTTGCCTGCAATGTCAGGAGCAGAACCATGGATGGCTTCAAACATGGCTACTTCCGCGCCCACATTGGCAGAGCCGCCCAAGCCTACCGAACCGGTTACCTGCGCTGCCACGTCAGAGATGATGTCTCCATAAAGGTTGAGCGTCACGATCACATCAAAAATCTCTGGTCGATCTGCAATCAAGGCAGTCCCGATATCAATGATCTTGTGGTCCGTTTCGATGCCTGGATATTCGGTCGCGATTTCAAGAAAGGTTTTGTGAAACAAGCCATCTGCAAGCTTCATGATGTTGTCTTTAGTCATGCAGGTCACCTTTTTGCGGCCATACTTCTTGGCGTATTCAAAGGCATAGCGAATGATCTTTTCAGATCCAGGCTGCGAAATCACTTTCAAGCATTGGTACACCTCCTGGGTTTGGCGGTGCTCGATTCCTGCATACAGGTCTTCTTCATTCTCCCGGATGATGACCAAATCCGTTTTTGGAAAATGCGTTTTGATAAAAGGGGAATAAGCCTTGCAGGGGCGTACGTTGGCATACAAGCCAAAAGACTTGCGCGTAGTTACATTCAAAGACTTAAAGCCTCCACCCTGAGGCGTAGTAATCGGCGACTTCAAAAAAACCTTGTTGGCTCGTAGGGATTCAAAAGAATTGGGCGCCATGCCGGAGCTGATTCCCTTGAGGTACACCTGCTCTCCAATTTCAATTACATCGTATTCCAATTGAGCTCCTGCTGCATCTAAGATGGCCAAGGTCGCTTTCATGATTTCGGGGCCTATTCCGTCTCCGTAGGCTACAGTAATCTTTGTTTTGGAGTTCATGGGAAAAATGTGGGTTTAGATTCTTGTCTTTCGTGCCGCAAAAGTACGGAAAAATGCCACAAAAAGGGTGGTCAACTCCAAAAATTCTCGTTATGATGTGAATAAAAAATAGTCGATTACAGCTGCTGCAGGGGGTTATTTGGTTTTTTCTCCTGCCTTGAATTTGGTAGTGTTGGAGGGGGAGGTATATTTGTCTGAACTATGCCGCATGACTATGCCTGAATTTGTCAATATTCTTACCGAAGAACGACAAGGTATCCTCTACCTCACCATCAACCGAGAGGATAAAATGAATGCCATGAACCTCGCTACCTTAGAAGAATTAAGGCAGGTATTTGATCAGGTCATGGACGACAAAGCCATCAAAGGCGTCATCCTCACTGGAGCAGGTGAAAAAGCCTTCGTGGCAGGTGCCGACATCACCGAAATCGCTTCCCTCAACGAGGTCAATGCACGGAAGTTTGCAGAGAGTGGTCAGGAAATTTTTGCGATGATTGAGAACTGCCATAAGCCCGTCATAGCAGTTACCAACGGGTACACACTTGGTGGTGGTTGTGAGTTGGCCATGGCCTGCCACATGCGAATTGCCACGGCAAATGCAAAGTTTGGACAGCCCGAAGTCAATCTTGGTATTATCCCAGGTTATGGAGGCACGCAGCGACTCACCTTACTAGTGGGTAGAGGCAAAGCCAATGAGTTGATGATGACTGGAGACATGATTGGCGCGGAAGAAGCCAAAACCTTGGGCTTGGTCAACCATGTGTTGCCAACCAAAGAGGAGGCGATTGCTGCAGCAGAAGGGATTTTAGAAAAAATTAGGAGCAAAGCCCCCCTTGCCATCGGCATGGTGGTCGATTGTGTGAATGCTGTTTTCCTTGAGGAAAATGGATACCAAACCGAGGCCAACTCCTTTGCGCGTTGCGTCAAATCAGGAGATTATAAGGAAGGTACCACTGCATTTTTGGAGAAGCGGAAACCTGTATTCCGTGGGGAGTAAGTGATCCAACCACCCATGGGAGCACTCAAAAAACTAGCCGGACAAACTGCCATTTATGGCCTAAGTAGCATTTTAGGGCGCTCCATCAATTTTTTACTGATCATCGTTTACACGGGTTACCTAACCAAGGCAGACCTGGGCGCTTTTACGGGCATTTATGCTTTGATCGGCTTTTTGAACATCGTGTTCACCTACGGGATGGAAACCGCTTTTTTTCGATTTTCTACGGGAAAAAATCTGGACCCCAAGCGGGTTTACCATAGTACCCAAACCCTACTCGTCTTATCCAGCCTAGCCCTGGGATCAGCAATCTACCTCGCCGCACCGCTTTTGGCAGAATGGATGGACTACCCCGGTAAAGCCTATTTATTCCAATGGACCGCGCTACTGCTAGCTTTTGATGCGGTATTGGCTATCCCATTTGCCAAACTTAGATTGGACAACAAGGCCAAAACCTTCGCAGGCGCCAAATTGATTAATATTTTTCTCAACGTATTTTTCAACCTACTTCTCCTGATTTGGATTCCTGGATGGATTCAGGGAGGCATCCTTCGCGAAGGGTTCTTGGGCTACCAATCGGGATGGGGTGTGGAATACATCCTCCTTTCAAACTTGATTGCCAATGGCTTGATCATTCCCTTTGTCTGGTGGAGTGCTGGTTTTTTCTCATTCCGATTGGAAAAAGAAATCCTAAAGCCCATGTGGACCTACTCCCTTCCACTGCTTTTTATGGGATTGGCAGGAGTAACAAATGAACTTATTTCGCGACTACTATTTGAATACGTATTGCCTACCGACTATTACCCTGGACTGAATTCTCGGGAGGCAGCCGGTATTTTTGGAGCCAATTTCAAGTTAGCCATCCTGATGAACTTGGTGATTCAAGCCTTCAAGTATGCTGCGGAGCCCTTCTTTTTTAGGGAATCCAAGGAAAAAGACTCGCCCCAAATGTATGCGCAAGTCATGCATGGGTTCATCCTGTTTTGTTCCTTGTTGATGATCCTTATTTCAGTCAACCTGCATTGGATTGGACCTCTCTTCCTCAAAGGAGGTGCCTACCAAATCGGTTTTTCCATCGTGCCTATGCTGTTATTGGGATACCTGCTTTTGGGTATTTATTTCAATTTATCCATCTGGTTTAAGTTGACGGACAAGACGAACTACAGTTTCTGGATTACGTTTGCAGGAGCCTTAGTCAGTGTGGTGGGCATTACCTTTTTAGTTCCGACTTGGGGCTTTATGGGTGCGGCAGTGAGTACCGTAGCTTGTTACTTGGTGATGACCGGAGCCTGCTACTTCTATGGTCAGAAATATTACCCTGTCCCCTACCAAACCAGCCGTGGCCTGGGCTACCTGATCCTTGCATTTGCCTTAAGTTATGCGGGATTTTATGTAGAAACCGGCACAAACAGTTTGGATTTTATCCTTAAAAATTCGGGAGCCCTTCTGTTTCTCGCGGTCGTATTTTTTGGAGAGCGCAACTTTTTCCGCTCTTTACTTGCCAAAAAATCCTAAATAAGCCTTGCATACACCCCTTTTCTTCAGTCAAATTGAGGAAAAGGCACTATGTTTGTGTAGATGATTTGAAATCCCATCCGTCAGTGAGAATTACCCCTATTTTTCTTCTTCTTTGCATCTTTTTTCTGGGTCCGAAAGCAGGATTTCCACAGGTAACCTTGTCTAAAAAAGAAGTTAAATCGCAAGAAAAAAAAGCAAATGCAAGTCGCTTTTTTATTGAAGGAGAAAAGGCCTTCGCCTTGGGCGATTTGGAAAAAGCTTACCAATACTTGGCAAAAGCAAGGGAGTTTTCCCCTGAGGAGCCCGCCATCTCTTTCAAGTTGGCAGAGGTACTTTTAAAGAATAACCAAGCCGATAAAGCACTTCCCTTTGCCCAGCAAGCGGTAGCTGGAGATCCAGAAAATCTCTTCTATGTCTTGCTGGTGGCCGAAATTTATACGGGTTTGAACAAACCCTTGGAAGCGGCTGCCCTCTTGGAAAAGTTGACAACGGGCTCCACCAAAAATCAGCAGTACAACTTGGAATTGGCATCCATTTATTTGAACGCCAATGAATTTGACAAGGCCTTGGTAGCCTTGGACCGAGCAGAAGCCTACTATGGGGTTCGGGAACCCTTTACTGTACAAAAGCAACGTATTTATCTCCGCAAAGACCAACTCAGCAAAGCCGTAGAAGAGGGTGAAAAATTAATTTCCTCCTTTCCTGGGAATCCGAACTATGTACTTTCACTAGTTGAGATTCTGTACAACAATGCCAAGTTGGACCAAGCCATCCAACTGGTCAGCACCGAAATCAACAAATATCCGAATCAGCCTGAACTTCAACTCGCGGCTTACACCCTGTACAGAGAAAAGGGGCAAGTTTCGCAGGCCAACACCTTTTTACTGGAGGCCATGGCAAGTCCAGACCTGGCTACTTCTTCCAAGGCCAGCACCTTTCAAGGTCTCTTGCAAGAGATAAAAACCGCCGAACGAGATAAGATGCTCGACAGTCTAGAAGTCATTTTTGCTGAAATGCATCCTGCCGATGCTTTCGTCTTGGAAGCCTTGGGAAACCGAAGAAAAGCGGGAAATAAGTTGGATGAAGCACTTGAATTGTATAAGAAATCCTTGGCCATCCAGCCTAAAAACGAGCGCCTTTTGGAGGAGATAATCCTTAACTCTTTTGATACAGGCACCGATTACAAGGAAGTAGCGATTTATACTCGAATAGCAGTAGAGGAGTTTCCTGAAAGTGCTGAATTTTGGTTTTACGAAGGCGCCCTGCTTTCTGCCCAAAAGAAAGATTCTTTAGCTGTAGAAGCGCTTGAAACAGCTCTTCGGTTTAATAAAGAAAAGAATTCACAATTGGCACAGGTAGCTTACGGCACTTTGGGCAATAGCCTCTACCAACTGGGAGATCAAGCTGCAGCCTTTTCTAATTTTGAAAAGGCCCTAGCACTGAATCCGAATGACGAGCAGGTATTGAACAATTATGCCTATTTCCTTTCGCTAGCCAAGCAAGACTTAGCAAAGGCCTTAGACATGGCCCAGCGGGTGGTGAAAAAACATCCGAAAAATGGGACCTACCTAGACACCTTGGCCTGGGTTTTGTATCAACTCGATCGCTATGCAGAAGCAGCTAGCACTCTGGAGGAAGCCTTGAAGTTTGAAAAGGATCCCAGCGGTGTGCTGATGGAACACTATGGAGATATTTTATTTCGCCTAGGAAAAGTGGACGATGCAGTTTCTTGGTGGAAAAAAGCAAAAGAAAGCCCTGAGGGTTCTGAGCACCTTGTACAAAAAATTAATGATCGACGAGTACATGACTAAGATGCGACTACTAGCAGGACTGATGCTTGTCTGTTTGAGTTGGGGATGTGCTCAAAAGATCACTTCTCAAACTGGACCTGAGGAAATGGAATCCTTTGCTCCTCGAACGACGCAATACAGCTATTTGGAAGCCAAAGCCAAACTCGTACTTGAGGAAGATTCAGGTAAAATCACTCGTGGAACCCTGCAGTTACGGGCAAAAAAAGATAGTTTAATTTGGTTTTCGCTTTCACCAGGATTGGGAGTCGAGGCTATTCGTGGCCTACTGAGTCAGGAAAAAATCCAAATTTTAAATCGCATGGGGACTGAAGATATCAATCTCAGTTATGCAGAGTTTGAACGTCGCTATGGGATCAAATTATCTTTAGGTTTAGTACAAAACATATTATGGGGAGACAGTCCTTTTCCCGCAAGTTATGAAGATCGCCTGGTGCGAGTTGGGAAAAAATTTGAATTAACACAGGTTCGTGACCAGGTTCGGTATTTTAGTAAAATTGATACCCGACTTGGAAAGGTTACTGAACTTTCAAGCACCTCAATTGCTGGGAAAGGTTCTCTTTTAGCTAGCTTTCCTGAATACCAAAACCGAGATGAGCAAGCCTACCCCGTTGAGGCTTTATTCAAGGTTGCATTTGAGGCCCCAGAGGTAGCTCAAAATTTTAGAATTTACATTACTTGGACCTCTTTAGATCCTCAGGCGGAAACTCTAACTTTCCCATTCCGATTTTAATTCTTATGAAACGAATTGCCAGGCTATTTTTGTTTTTTTATGTACTGCTCCTTTCGGTTGGTATAGATGCGCAAACCAAAAAATCTAGGGAGCAATTAGAGAAAGATAAGATTGCAATTCAGGCTCGACTTAAAGAATTTGACGCAATCCTTAAACAAACTTCAGCTACTAAAAAAACATCCATTGGGGAGTTGAATGCAATTACCAGCCAGTTTCAAAGCCAAAATCGATTGGTAAACACGTTGGACAGAGAGGTTGGTTTATTGTCAGAAGAGATTTTTGAAATTGAGAATAAAATTGCTGGATTAGAAAAACAGCTCATTGGCTTGAAAGCGGAGTACGCCCGAATGATTTACAATTCGTCCAAAATGAATAGAGGCCTTTCAATTGTGGCTTTTGTATTTAGCTCTAGCAATTTCAACCAGCTGTACATGCGTTTGAAATACCTAAAACAATACACTGAAAGCAGAAAAAAACAGGCAGAACAAATTGAGAAACTATCCACAGAACTTGCCAACCAACGCATCCAGCTCGATGAGCGAAAGGTAGATAAGGAGGTAGTCTTGGTAGAAGAAAAAACAGAAAAACAGAAACTCGAGGTCATGCGCAAAGAGCAGCAAGGCCTGGTCAACACGCTCTCTAAGAAAGAACGGGATATTCAAAAGCAAATCACTGCCACTAAGAAGCAGCAAGAGCAGTTGAATCGAATGATTAAAGCAGCTATTGAAGCTGAAATTCGCGCTGCTGAAACTGCCTCCAAAAAGGAAAACAGCACCAGCACCAAAAAAGCAGGTACCAGTATGCCGATGACTCCAGAGGCCGCAGCCTTATCGAGTTCCTTCGCAGGCAACAAGGGCAAACTCCCTTGGCCAGTTGAGCAGGGTATCGTGTCTCAGGGCTATGGAACCTATCCACACCCCTCCTTGAAGGGAATCACGCTCGATAGTGATGGTATCGATATCCGAACCCAGCCTAATGCAAGCGTGCGCGCTGTTTTTGATGGGGTAGTGACCAAAATCACTACGATTCCTGGGTATGGCAACACCATCATCATCAAGCATGGCGAGTACTTTACCATGTACAGCAGATTGAAGTCGATATCGGTGAGCAATGGCCAAACAGTCAAAGCAAAAACTGCTATTGGACAGGTAGCCACAAATGCCGATGGAGTAGCAGAAGTTCACTTCCAAACTTGGAAAGGATTACAAATCATGGACCCTGCAACCTGGATTACTGCCAAATAGGTTAAAAAATCTTACATTTATAAAAAAGATACGCATCAATAGGCAATCTCCTTGGGTAAGCGACTGATACTTGTATCTTTGTATTTCTATCTTTAAACGCACAACATTATGACTACATTAGGTTTCTTTCAAAATATTGGTGGAGGTTCGTTGATTTTGATCATTCTTGTGATTCTCCTTTTGTTTGGTGCTAAACGAATCCCTGAATTAGCTCGTGGACTAGGACGTGGAATCCGTGAATTCAAAGACGCGACCAAAGACATTCAAAATGACCTCGAAGAGGGAATGAAAGACAAGAAAAAATAATTTTTCAGTTCGATTCATTTGGAAAAGTATCGTTCCTTCGACGAAATCCAATTTGCCCTAAAAAACGGGGAAAGCGATTGTCGATCGATTGTAACCTATTACCTACAAAATATTCAGACGAAGGCGCATCTCAACGCCTTCGTCGAAGTTTATGCCCATTCCGCACTTGAAAAAGCTGCCGAAGTGGACTTAAAAATAGCCAATGGCACAGCAGGAAAACTTGCTGGTATGGTCATAGGCATCAAAGATATCCTCAACTACGAGGGACACGCCTGCACCGCAGGTTCAAAAATCCTAGAAGGCTACATCGCACACTATACTGCCACTGCAGTCCAACGGCTCTTGGATGAAGATGCCATAATTATAGGCCGTCTGAATTGCGATGAATTTGGAATGGGTAGCTCGAATGAGCATTCCATCCACGGCAAAGTTTTCCAGGAACTGGACCCTACACGAGTTCCTGGTGGATCCTCTGGTGGTTCAGCCGTAGCAGTCCAAGCTAATTTATGCACGGTATCCTTAGGTACGGATACGGGTGGATCTGTACGTCAGCCAGCAGCATTTACTGGTGTGATCGGGATGAAGCCAAGCTATTCCCGTGTTTCGCGTTGGGGATTGATTGCTTATGCATCCTCTTTTGATACCATTGGTATTTTTTCTTCTACAGTTCGTGATAATGCTCGGGTACTCGAAGTGATTGCGGGCTATGATCCACAAGACAGTACTTCTTCCCAAAAAAGCGTGGGGCATTACAGCGACTTATCCTTTCCAAATAACCCTGTGAAAGTAGCCGTTTTGAAGGAAGCAATGCATGCGCCTTCTTTGCAGCCAGAAATCAAACGAAATACGCTTGCAGTAATTGAACGATTAAAAAAAGAAGGACATAGGGTCGAGGAAGTAGAATTTCCGCTCCTGAAATATTTGCTTCCCACCTATTACATACTCACTACTGCTGAGGCCAGTGCCAACCTATCCCGGTTTGACGGGGTCAACTATGGATATAGAGCACCCCATACACACAATTTAGAGCAGCTTTACAAAGACAGTCGAAGTGAGGGTTTTGGAGAGGAGGTAAAACGGAGAATCATGCTGGGCACATTCGTGCTTTCTGCTAGTTATTACGATGCCTATTTCACTAAGGCTCAAAAGGTTCGCCGCATCATAAAAGATGTCACTGAAAAATTATTAACAGATTTTGACTATCTTTTGATTCCAACAACCCCATCCACAGCCTTTAAATTTGGTGAACATGGGGATGATCCGGTATCTATGTATTTGGAAGATTTATTTACCGTCCAAGCCTCCGTATCGGGTGTACCTGCAATTTCCCTTCCTAATGGAAAGGATGACTCTGGTATGCCTATAGGGCTTCAAGTAATTTCCAACTCCTTCAAGGAAGGTGAGTTGTATGCTTTTTGCTCCTATTTAAGTACCTTGACATCAAATTAAGTAATGTGATGAAGAACATTAATTTCAGATTATACGTGGCCATTTTTGGCAGTTTTCTTTTTTTAAATTCTGTGGCATTTTCCCAAGAAAAAGGAAGTACAAACTCAAGTCAACTTGATGTGGTATTGCCTAACTACCAATATGAATTTGTTCCTGATTTTACCTATGAAGAAGTGAATGAACGGATTCAGAAGATGGAATTAGAGATGGAATTTGAATTAAACGAGCAAGTATTTTCTTACATTCAATTTTTTACGATCCGGAATCGAAACTGGATTAAAATGGTATTGGCCCGAAAGGAACAATATTTTCCGATGTATGAAGAAACCATGAAAAATCATGGGATGCCAGTAGAAATTCAAAACCTTTCCATCATAGAATCAGGATTAGATCCTAAAATCAAGTCCCGCGTGGGAGCAATGGGTTTATGGCAATTTATGCCAGCTACAGGAAGGGAATATGGGATGCTGGTCAATTCTCATATAGATGACCGAATGGATCCTGAAAAATCAACTGAAGCAGCAGCAAAATACCTTAAAGCACTTTATAAAATGTTTGGCGACTGGGAAGTCGCATTAGCAGCATACAACTGTGGCCCCGGAAATGTTCTCAAAGCCATTCGACGATCTGGAGGGAAAACCACTTTTTGGGGGATTTACGATTATTTACCAAAGGAGACTAGGAACTATGTCCCTCAGTTTCAAGCGATGCTTTATATCCTGAATCACTTAGAAGAGCATAATCTTCGACTAGAAGAACCTAGCTATCCCTTGGAATATGAGCATGTTCAATTTGATAGAGCATTTAACCTAGAAAGGTTGTCAACCTTATCAGGAATATGCTTAAGTGATCTAGAAAAATTGAATCCTTCAATTAACCAAGGTCATGTTCCTGAATCAAATCGTTCGATGTCTATTCGAATTCCAAAGACTAAAGCATTTTTCATTAAAGAAAATTTAGCTTGGCTTGGAGACTCATTAGGAAAAAGTTCTCCAGTGTTAACTTCGAATGCCACACAGCTTACTGCAAATAACACCACTTCTTCAAGTGGAACAAAATTAACCTATAAGGTAAAGAGCGGTGATTTTTTAAGTAAAATCGCTGCTAATCATGGTGTTAGTCTCGAGGACCTAAAAGAATGGAATAAACTAAAATCCACGGTCATTCATACTGGTCAAATTCTTTATCTTTATTCTCAAGGACAAGGGGCGACTTCAGGAGAATCCTCCCGTGCATTAGCTCAAAATTCTTCCAGTTCAAAAACCTACACGGTTAAACCTGGAGATTCCTTATGGAATATTTCCCAAAAACACTCGCTTAGTATTGAGGAAATAAAACGCCTCAACAACCTTAACTCAACCACAATTAAGCCAGGACAACGTTTAATTGTAGGATAAGTCAGATTAAGGGCTCCTAGTTTTTCAAGAGGATTCAAAAAAAAGAATGTTCATTCTTTTCCCAAATAGTCAAAAAATAAAATGAAGATCTTCCAACTAAGTATATTTCTTCTAATTGCGTTAACAATTTTCTCTTGTGAGGAAGGAAAAACTTCAAACGCAATGAAGCCAAAAGCAAAAGGTTCAATTGGTGAAATTGTATTGGCTATAGATTCCACCAAATGGGCAGGGCCCGTTGGAGAAGAACTACGCGCCATCTTTGAAGCAGATTTACCTGGAATGATCCGCTCTGAACCTCAGTTCAAAGTGCACCGTGTAGATCCTCGTGCGATGACCCGGATGCTGAAAATGTATACCAACCTGATCTATGTAACTACTTTTGACGATAAAAAAGGGGGGAGTCAAGCTATTAATGCACAATTTACTCCCGAATCCAAAGCGAAGGCAGCAGCAGATCCAAGTATGTATTCGCTTCGAATGGAAGATGAATTTGCAATAGGACAAGAAGTATTGTACCTGTTTGGCAACAATGAACAGGAATTGATCGCCAACTTGCGAAAAAACAAAGATCAACTTCAAAATCTGTTTGAAGTTCGCGAAAGAGACCGTTTGGCCAAGCCCCTATTGGCTAGGAAAAATGCAGCTGCGCAAAGTGATGGGCGCAAAAACCTGGGCATCGAAATTATGCCTCCAGCATCCTACCAGATCGCCAAATCTGTCCCTGGATTCCTTTGGTTGAGACAACCTACCCCCACCCAAGACCGACCAGATATCAGTGTCTACTTTCATGTACAAGACTACACCAAGGAGGAACAAACCTTTCCTCAAAACATTCTTGCACTTCGAGATTCCCTTGCCAAAGTCCATGTTTTTGCCGATCCAGAAGATCCCAATTCCTTCATGACCAGTGAAAAGCAAATCCCGCCTGCTTTTCGAACCATGGAGATTAATGATAATTTCACGGTCGAAATTCGAGGTACCTGGAAAACAAATGATTTAAGTATGGGTGGTACCTACCTTGGGTATCTCATGATAGATCAGGAGAAAGGAAAACTCTACTACATGGAAGGATTTGTGTATTTCCCAAATGAAGTGCACCGAGATGCCCTACGGGAGATCCAAGCTGTTCTATTGAACACCAACATCAATTGGACAGAAAATCAAGGAAAATAAACCCAATATACCTTACCCATTTATGGCGATTAAGATTAGAAAAGAAGACGCATTAAACTACCACAGTCAAGGTTCGCCTGGAAAAATCCAGGTGGTCCCGACCAAGCCTGTTTCCAGTCAACTAGACCTTGCACTCGCGTATTCCCCTGGAGTTGCAGAGCCCTGCAAGGAAATTGCTACTGATGTTGAAAATGTGTACAAATACACCGCCAAAGGCAACCTGGTAGCGGTTATTTCAAATGGTACCGCTGTGTTGGGTTTGGGCGATATCGGTCCAGAGGCCTCCAAGCCGGTGATGGAGGGAAAAGGGGTGCTCTTTAAAAAATTTGCTGGGATTGATGTTTTTGATCTTGAAATAGATGAGAAAGATCCCAAAAAACTGATTCAAATCATCAAATCCCTTGAGCCCACCTTTGGTGGCATCAACCTAGAGGACATCAAAGCTCCAGAATGCTTTGAAATAGAGCAGACTCTCAAGAAGGAAATGAAAATCCCTGTCATGCACGATGACCAACATGGGACGGCAATCATTTCCGCAGCGGCTCTACTTAATGCCCTTGAGTTGGTTGAAAAAAATATTGAAGACATACGCATTGTGGTCAGTGGAGCTGGAGCAGCTGCCATCTCCTGCCTCCGATTTTATGTAACCCTTGGTGTCAAGAAGGAACATATTGTCGTATGCGATAAGGAAGGAGTCATCCGAACAGATCGGCCAGGATTGACAGGAGAGCATTTGGAATTTGCCACTTCTAAGAATTTTACTACGATTGCAGAGGCCCTACCTGGAGCTGATGTGTTTCTTGGACTTTCTGCAGGTAACATTATCTCTCCGGAGATGATCCAATCCATGGCCTCAGACCCAATTGTTTTTGCACTGGCCAACCCAGATCCTGAAATTTCCTATGAAGCGGCAATTGAAGCTCGCGAGGATGTAGTCATGGCTACAGGCCGTTCTGATCATCCTAATCAGGTAAATAACGTGCTCGGTTTTCCGTACATCTTCCGTGGAGCGCTAGATGTACGAGCCACAGTCATCAACGAGGAAATGAAGCTTGCAGCTGCAAAAGCGATAGCCAAGCTCGCCAAAGAACCCGTCCCTGAAATTGTGACCAAAGCCTATGGAGAAAGCCATTTGAGCTTTGGAAGATTCTACCTCATCCCAAAACCAGTAGACCCGAGACTTATCACCACCATCGCACCCGCGGTGGCGAAGGCGGCTATAGAATCTGGTGTAGCCAAGCGCGTGATTAAAGATTGGGATGCTTATGAACTTGAATTACAAAAACGAATTGGTATCGATGAACGACTGATGTCAATTGTGATTGGCAGAGCCAAAAAAGACCCAAAACGAGTGGTATTTGGAGAGGCCGATAACCTCAAGATTTTGAAAGCTGCCCAGCAGATCCGTGACGAAAAAATTGCCGTGCCTATTTTGTTAGGCAACCGAGAAAACATCTTGGAACTTATCGAAGAAAATTCCTTAGACCTGGAAGGCGTCAGCATCATTGATCCTATGGAGGAGCATGCGCTGAATGAAAAGTTTGGAAAAATCCTAGCACAAAAAAGACAGCGCAAAGGAATGACGCAGACGGATGCCAACCGTTTGGTGAAGGAACGAAACTATTTTGGCGCCTTGATGGTGGAAACGGGGGAAGCAGACTGCTTTATCTCTGGCCTCACACGCGATTACCCAAAGACCATTTTGCCGTCGCTCCAAACAATCGGGGTGAAAAAAGGGGTGAATCGCGTAGCCGGGATGTACATCATGAACACTCCTCGAGGCCCCTATTTCTTTGCCGACGCTACTGTAAATCTTAACCCAACCGCCGAGGAACTAGTAGACATCATCGGGCTTACAGCAACTGCCGTGAAGTTTTTCAATATGACTCCGCGAATTGCCCTCCTCTCCTATTCCAATTTCGGGTCTGCCCAAGGAGATATCCCAACTAAAATGGCCAAAGCAACCGCCTTAGCGAAGGAAAAATATCCAGACTTAATCATCGAAGGAGAAATGCAAGCCAATGTGGCCTTGAACCAAGAGATTCAAAAGGAGATTTATCCCTTCTCTGCGCTTTCTCAAAAAGGCAAAGAAGTGAATACACTGATTTTCCCTGACTTGGCCTCTTCCAACATTGCGTACAAGCTCTTGGCAGAACTTGGGAATGCAGAAGCAATTGGGCCGATTTTGCTAGGCATGAATAAGCCAGTTCACATTTTGCAACTCGGAAGTTCCATTCGTGAAATTGTCAACATGGTCGCAATCGCCGTAGTAGATGCTCAATCCAGCAAAGCAAGCTTATGATAGATTACCTCAATGGAAGATTGGTTCATAAAGACCCCACCTATGTCTTAATTGACGTAGGGGGCATTGGCTACCATGTAAAAATCTCCCTTCAAACCTATGCTGCGATTAAGGACCAGGAGCAATTGCGCCTCCTCACCTACCTTCATATTAAAGAGGATGCACATACGCTGTATGGATTTAAGGAGGAGCATGAAAAGCGACTTTTCCTTTTACTGACTTCCATCAATGGCGTAGGTCCAAGCACAGGATTGATGATTCTCTCTTCTTTGAGTAGCGCTGAAATCGAGCAGGCCATTCTTTCAGGTGATGTAGCGACTATCCAAGCCGTAAAAGGGATTGGAACCAAGACCGCCCAGCGCATTATCTTAGAATTGAAGGATAAAATAGGGAAATCCAGCACCGGAGAATCCACCGCTCCACTAGGTTTCTTGAATGGGGGCAATAAAATCAGAGAAGAAGCGTTACAGGCCTTGGTGACCTTAGGTTTCCCAAAGGCTGTTGCAGAGAAAAACATTGCCCTCGTCCTCAAAAAGACGGGAGGAACAATTTCCCTGGAAGAGCTCATCAAAGCATCGTTAAAAACTTCTTAATACACGCTGAATTGAAGGTTCAGGAATCTCTTCCTTTTTTGAAAAAAACGACACGGAGCCTTTTTTTACTCCTAGGTTTTTTCCTTGCCTTTAGTTCTTTCCAATCCCTTCAAGCCCAACAGAATCCTACACCCAAATCCCGGATGGATTCTTTAAACCAGCGTAGGCTGGCACCCTCTTTTTTGCTTTGGCAAAATTGGAGAACCAATCCACTTTATCCTTACCGAAATCCTTTTTTAAACCAAAAATCCCCCTTCTTCCCTTCCTCACCAGTCAACAGTAATATTCAGGTTACGATGGACTCTACCCTCAAGTATCAAGTAGTAGACCAATTGGACAGTACATCAATAGGGAATCAACAGGAATACGATTTCGATAAATTCGCACCGCTGCAAGAATACAAAGTTCGTCAGGACTACTGGAAAACCCGTTCTCGTGGCATAGATGGAGAAAGCGCAGTAGAAGGTAGAAGGCTCATTCCACCCTTAACCATGAGTCCCACTTTTGACCGCATCTTTGGGGGCGATTCCATCAACATCATCCCTACAGGTTATGTCAACCTGGATTTTGGGGCTATTTTCAGACGAATTGACAACCCAACCATCCCAATACGTCAGCAGAAAAATGGGAATTTTAATTTCCAGCAGCAGATTCAAATGGCTGTCAACGGTAGCCTAGGCCAAAAATTAAAGATTGGAGCAAACTTCGATTCCAATAATTCCTTTGATTTTCAAAACCAACTCAAACTCGAATACGACGGCTTCGATGAAGATATCATCCAGTCCATCGAATTAGGAAATGTGAGTTTACCCATCCAAAATCGATTGATCCAAGGGGCTCAAAATCTATTCGGTGTCAAAACGGAAATGAAATTCGGTAAGCTCAACGTGACTGCTGTAGCCTCCACCCAACGAGGCCGACGGGACAACTTAGTCATTGACGCCAACGGACAAGGCAGGGCCTTTGATATTCAAGGTTCCAAATACGATGAAAACCGACACTTTTTCCTCAGCCACTTCTTTCGGGAAAATTACGAACGCTGGCTAAAAGGGCTTCCGCAGGTTACCTCAGGAGTCAACATCACCCGAGTAGAAGTGTATGTCATGAACCGGGCCACAAATACCGAAACCCTTCGGAATTTTGCCGCTTTTATGGACCTGGGAGAAGGAAAAGTACTTCTCAATGGTAGCAATCCTGCCATTGGACCGGGTAGCCCCAACAGCCCAGCCAATAACGGGGCCAACCGACTCTATGCAAGTATTAGTGGCAACCCGAGCTACCGTCCCTTCGATTCTGGGTCTCGTGCCTTGGAAGGAGATTTGGGCATCAAAAAAGGCGTAGACTTTGAACAGATCAATGGTGCTCGAAAGCTCGATCCCTCGGAATACTTTTTTAATGGTCAACTGGGTTTTATCTCCCTCTTTCGCCGCTTACAGAATGATGAAGTCATCGCTGTATCCTACGAATACACCTATAATGGACAGGTTTTTAAGGTGGGCGAACTCACAGAAGATTACCAGTCTAGAAGAGAGGATGAACTAATATTCTTGAAACTCCTTCGGCCAGCACGGATCAATACCCGAGTACCTACTTGGGACTTGATGATGAAAAACGTCTACAGCCTCAATGCCAGCCAAGTACTTCGGGATGGATTTCAGTTGCAAGTCATCTACAGAGACGACCGTACCGGCCTAGATAATCC